>JAODNN010000062.1 GCA_025465355.1 Blastococcus sp.
GCCCGATCAGCTCCGTGACCGCGTCCAACCTCGACACCCACCCAGCAAGATCGACCACACGGTGATCATCACCGCCCGACGACCATCAGCCTCTCACGACACGCCGCTACTGCCGTTGCAGTACTAGTAGGAATCTCAGGGTGAGCTACTGCTTTCGGATTCGCTGCCATCTCGGTGCTACCTCCGGCCTGACTTCGGATGAAACCGAGTGGATCTTGGGGACCAAGGACGGCCATGGAGAAGACGTCGTGCTCCGCCCGGTCGGCGCCCAAACCTTCGGCGAGGCACGCCAGCTTTCAGTTCGGGGCGCAGGGTTCGCGTCGGAGGAGACGGCATGGGCGTCCGGACGTCGTTGGCAGCAGCGGATACAGGTGGCGTTCGCTCGGATGAACATCGGTGCCGACTTCGGCGACCGGGCGGCGGTCGGCCGGTGGACCGAACCTGGCCTGCGCGGGCTGGAAGCAACGCACGGCATTCAACGCCTGCTTAACCCGGATGCACCGTTGAAGTGGGCTGATGATCGGTGGGGCCCGGGGCTGGATCTGGTTGGGTTTCAGAATCGGGATTGGCCATGATCGAGCCGCCGGTCTGCCGGCTTCTCCGATGTCTTTCGGGTCGTGGGTGGACTGGGTGCGGTTGTTCAGCTGCGCATCGGGAAGGCGTTGAGGCCGGTCAGCGCGGTGAGGAACGCGCCGGCCAGGGCCAGTTCGCCGGTAGGCGCAGATGAAGTCTGCGGGCGGTGTGCACCAGCCGGCCGGGGATGGTGAACAGGCGCCGCCGCAGGGTCGCCGTGGTCGCCGGCACCGGCGGCTTCTCAGGCTTCTCCTTCTGACCGGTTGTCGACGCGGCCGTATGCAGGGCGTGTTCGACTCTGCAGCGGCGTGGGCGGCGACGCTGTCCCAGCCTGGTGGGGGATTCGCTGTCCCTGGAGGGCCGGTCACATTTGAGCCTTTCCAACTTGTTCATCGCGGGCCGCTGGTCCAGGTCGGGCTGCTGGCGTGCATGAGGGAAGCTCCTGGGAGACGGGGTGATTGCCTAGATCAACTCAGTGCGGGGGCGGCCTCGCCGCGGCCGCCGATGGCCTACTGGTGGACGTGGCCGACGCCCGCGCCACCTTCGTCCTCGTCGGGACCGCGCGTTCGTGGTCCTGCTAGCGCTGCGTCTCCGCCGTGCGCCCGACCGACGAGTGGTCGACCTATCCTGTCCCGGTGCGAGCCGCCGAGGTGGGTGTCGACCAGCAGATGCTGAGGCTGACCGCGGCGTCCGGCCCGCAGCACCTCCTGCTCACCCTGCTTGGCGACTACTGGTACCCGCGCTTCGACGCGGTCGCCTCCGCTGCGCTCGTCGACCTGCTCGCTGAGTTCGAGGTCTCCGAGGCCAACACTCGGGCGGTGCTGAGTCGGATGTCGCGCAAGGAGCTGCTGGTCGCCGGGCGGCAGGGGCGGCGCACGACCTACGCCCTGAGCCCGAGCGCCATGCGCACCTTGCACGAGGGCACCCGGCGGATCTTCACCTTCGGCGATTACTCGGCGGGCTGGGACGGCCGGTGGACCCTGGTGGCCTTCTCCATCCCGGAGGAGAACCGATCGATCCGTTCGACGCTGCGCATCCGACTTGGCTGGGAGGGCTTCGCCTCGCTGTTCGACGGCGTCTGGGTCGCCCCGGGAGCACGCGCCGAGGCCGCGGCCCAGCTGGTGAACAAGTTGGGCGTCGACATGGCGACGATCCTCGTCGGGCGATCGTCCGACCTCGTCCCCGGTGGCAGCCCGACCCGTGCATGGGACCTGCGCGGCCTGCAAGGGCGGTACGAGGCGTTCATCCGATCCTTCGCTCCGGTCGCCGAACGGATCGCCGGTGAGGAGCCGGGCGAGCGCGAGGCGTTGATCATCCGGACGGCGGTGATCGACGCATGGCGTGGGTTCCCGGCCGTGGATCCCGAACTTCCCGGCGAGCTCCTTCCCGACGGCTGGCCACAGTCGCGCGCCCGGGAGCTGTTCACCAGCATCTACGACAGCCTCGGACCGTCCGCCTCGACGCGGTTCCGCGAGGTCCTAGCCAGGCGCGATCCCGACTCGGCGGCACTCGTCGCGCATCACAGCTCGACGGACGCCCTTCAGCTCTGCACTGAGGCCGACACCAAATATTAGATACCGTCGTTGACGACCGTCCTCGACTGCGTCTAGCTTTGTTTCGGACAGGGACGAGCGACGGAGCGAGTGGCGGCGATGGATCACGTAGACGTCCGCGAGCAGTACCGGCTGGCGAACCAGTACCGGAAGCTCGCCTTTCAGGAGCGGCCCTACATCGGTTCCCCCGGTGCACCCGCTCAGGACGAGACCAACACGAGCAGCACCTGGACCCACCTCAACGGCGGCTTTCTCGTCGGCTATGAGTACACGCGCTGGTGGCGGGAGAATCGGGCGCTGCGGACCACGGCCGTGCTCGGCGACTGGAGCTGGCTGAACAAGGTCCGCATCACCGGGCCGGACGCCACGACCTTCCTCGACCGCGTCTCGGTCAAGGACCCCACGAGGTGCGAGGTCGGGCACACCCTGTTCACGCCGATGACCAGTGCCGATGGCAGGATCGCGATCGAGGGCCTGACCTTGAAGCTGGGCGAGCGGGACTACCTGTTCACCCAGTCCGGCGCGCAGTACTGGCTGCGGGTGCAACAGGATCGCCTCGGCCTCGACGTCACGCTCGAGGACCAGACGGCCGACTGGACGTGTTTCGCGCTGCAGGGCCCGCGGTCGCTCGAGGTCCTCGAGGCCGTCACCGGTGAGGACTTCCATGACCTGCGGTTCTCGCGGTGGCGTCGGCTGGAGTTCGCCGGCGCCGAGCTGATCGTGCAACGGCAGGGCGTGACCGGTGAGATCGGCTACGAGCTGCTGATGCGCACCGGGACCGGGCGCGCCCACGAGCTCTGGCGGGCGGTCCGGGAGGCGGGCGCCGAGGTCGGTCTGCGGGAGCTCGGCTTCAAGGCCCAGCTGGTCGGGCACACCGAGTCGAACATGCCGACCATCATCCGCGACTTCCTCCCCGACCGGTTCGACCGTGACCGGCTCTCCCGCTTCGCGAGACTCTGGATCACCCCCGAGGAGTTCGCGGTGTTCGGCCAGGACCTGACCGAGCACTTGGTCACACCGGCCGAGGTCGGCTGGGGCTACACCGTCGACCTGGACCGCGACGGTGTGGCGCGCGACTTCCTCGGCCGCGACGCGCTGGCCGGCGAGGCCGACCGGGGCGGGCCGGCACGGGTCTTTCGCGGGCTGATGTGGAACTCCGACGACGTCGCGGACCTGTTCGCGGCCCAGTTCCGCGACAGCTCTGCACCGCCGCCGCCGGACCTGCCGTGGGGCCAGTTCCGCATGCAGTACCTGCGGACCCGGATCGGCGAGGATCAGGTCGGGTGGGCCAGCGCGTGGGCCTACAGCCCGACCCTGCGCCGCCTGATCAGCAACGTCCGGATCGACCGCGACCTGTCGATCGGCGCCGAGGTCACCGTCGACTGGGGCGGCCCGGGTGCGGGTGGCATCGCGGGCGAGCCGACGTGGCGGATCCGCGCAACGATCGCCGAGCAGCCCTTCCTCCGCCAGCACCGACGCGACGACAACAGCCGCCCGACCGCAGCCGGTGTGGGGTAGTCATGGACGACGAGCTCACGATCGCCGCGATGCTGCGGCGCGCCGAGCGGTACGCACCGGACCGCCCGGTTGTCTCCCGCGAACCCGACCGTTCCGTCCACCGCACCAGCTGGGGCGAGATCGCCGCACGTGCCCGGCGGCTCGCCGCTGCCCTGCTCGGCCTCGGCCTGGCCCCGGGCGCCCGGGTGGCGACACTGTGCTGGAGCCATCGCCAGCACCTGGAGCTCTACTTCGCCGCGCCCATCGCCGGCCTTGCGCTGCACCCGCTGAACCCACGGCTACACGTCGACGACATCGCCTACATCGCCACCCACGCCCGCGACGAGGTCCTGGTCGTCGACGAGAGCTTCCTCCCGCTCTACGAACGGATGCGGGAGACGACACCGTTCCGGCAGGTGATCGTCGTCGGCACGGCCACCGGCGACGCCATCGGCTACGAGGACCTGCTCGCCGAGGGCGACCCGGAGTGGCAGCCCGGCGTGCTCGACGAACACACCACGGCCCTGGTCGGGTTCACCAGCGGCACCGCCGGGCGTCCGAAGGGCGTCGCGGTCTCCCACCGGGCGGTAGCGGTGCATTCCTTGTCGAGCGCACTGCAGGGCTGGCTCGGCATCCGCGACACCGACGTCCTGCTCCCGGTGGTGCCGATGTACCACGCGCTGGCCTGGGGCTGGCCCTACACCGCGGCGCTGCTGGGTGCTGAGCTCGTCCTGCCCGGACCGTTCCTCGACCCCGAGAGCCTCCTCGAGCTGTGCGCCTCCGAGCGGGTCACCCTCACCGGCGGGGTCCCCACTGTCTGGATGGGCGTGCTGCGCACCCTCGACGCCGATCCCGGCCGGTACGATCTGTCCGCGATGCGAGCCATCCTCTCCGGCGGCTCGACTGCTCCCCCGTCGATGATCACCGGGTACGCCGAGCGGCACCAGCTCGACCTCGTCCACACCTGGGGCATGACCGAGCTGATGATGGGCGCCATTGCCGAACTCTCGGCCGACCTGCGGCACGCGCCGGCCGAGGAACAGCGACGGCATCGCCTGAAGCAGGGCCGCCCGATGCCCTTCCTGGAGATTCGCGCCCGCCGCGACGACGGCTTCGTCGCCTGGGACGGCGAGTCACCGGGTGAGCTCGAGATCCGCGGCCCCTGGGTCGCCACTGCGTACCTGGACTCGCCCGACGCCAGCGCCCAGCAGTGGACCGAGGACGGCTGGTTCCGCACCGGAGACATCGTTACCATCGCTCCCGGCGGTTACGTCGAGATCGTCGATCGCGCGAAGGACGTGGTGAAGTCCGGCGGCGAGTGGATCTCCACCCCGGTCCTCGAGGGCGCCCTCATGGCCCACCCCGCGGTCGCCGAGGCTGCCGTGATCGGCGTGAGCGACGCCAAGTGGGGCGAACGGCCGCTCGCCGTCGTCGCGTTCCACCCGGGTTCGAGCGCGACCGCCGACGAGCTACGCGAATTCATCGCCCGACACGTGGCGCGCTGGTGGCTTCCCGAACGCATCGAGATCGTCGAGTCCGTCGCCAAGACCACCGTGGGCAAGTTCGACAAGGTCGCGCTGCGACGCACCTTCACCGCCCCGATCGGAGCCGATTCGTGAACGCCCCTGTCGAGCCTTTCGACGTCCTGCACACCGAGCGTCTGCGCGTTGCGTGGGTCGACACTGACGCCGGAGGTCGCATCCACTGGTCGGCCGTGTTCCGCTGGGCCGAACTGGCCGAACACTCCCTACTCCGCTCGCTCGGACGACACCGCCACGACGCCGGCCCTTACCCACGCCGCTCCGCCGAAGTCGTCTACCACCGCCCCCTCGAGTTCGACGACGAGTTCGAGGTCCACCTCGGCGTCGAAAAGGCCGGCCGCAGCTCGGTGACCTTCGGATGGCACCTCCTCCGCGACCACGAGCTCTGCGTCGAAGGCAGACACACCGTCATCCATGTCGACACCGAGGGCCGCCCCACACCGTGGCCTCCCGCCCTGAGAAGTGGCCTCGGCCTCGACTGACAGCCCGAGCGGCTCGGTGACCCCACCCCGTGCGCGGACGCCACCGTCGGCGTCCTTCTTCCGCCCCCCGGACCGCCCCGTCGATCGCGCCCGCACGGGCCCGCCAGCGCGGTGCGGGTTCTGCTTCGGCGGATGCGGCTGCAGTTGACGTCCGGGAAGCCGGCGCGACCACCAGGGCCACATCTGTGGGATGACCGCCCGGGAGTGGCGGTCGCAGGTCTGTCCGCGTGGGCCGCGAATTTTTGCAGTTCGAGGCCGTGCGCGCCGGACCGGCCTGCCGCGGCCACCGTAGTCGGCCGAGGACGACGCCGCGAACGCGCTTGGCGCGCGCTGGGACCAGGCAGATCGGCGGTGCTTCGACCCGCGGCCGCCGACGGCCGATCGCGCTCGGGTGCGGCGGACGTTCTGGCCCCGGACAAGAGAACGCGTTCGGGCCTTCTGCGCCGTCGCCACCCCCAACTCAGCTGTCGACCTGTCGGTACTCCCCAGAGGCCGGCGGCGCTTCACGGCATCGCCTCTGGCATCGCAGGTCGGGTCGGCGGTGAGTCGGGCTGCAGCGGAAGTTCGACGAGGATCGCCGTCCCTTCCCCGGGGTGGCTGTTGACCTCGATCGACCCGCTCAGGGCCTGCACCCGGTCGCGCAGGCCGATCAGTCCCGAACCTCCGGCGGGATCGGCGCCGCCGGTGCCGTCGTCGCGGATCGTGAGGTGCAGGTGGGCGTCGCGTTGTTCGACGGTGACGTGTGCGTGTGAGGCGTGGGCGTGTTTGGTGGTGTTGGTGAGTGCCTCGGACACGACGTAGTAGGCGGCGACCTCGATCGGGTCCGGGGCGCGGGTTTCGGTCTGGATGTCGAGTTCCACCGGGAGCGCGGCGCGGCGGGCGAGGCCGCGCAGGGCCGGGCCCAGTCCGCCCTCGGACAGGATGGCGGGGTGGATGCCGCGGGCGATCTCGCGTAGCTCCTCGATCGCCGCGGTGAGCTCGTGGGTGACCCGGCTGATCTGCCTGTGGGGCTCGGGCAGGTCCGCGGGCACGGTGGCTTGGGCCTGGCGCAGCGCGAAGCCGAGGGCGACCAGGCGCTGCTGAGTGCCGTCGTGCAGGTCGCGCTCGATCCGGCGGCGGGCATCGTCGGTGACGGCGACGATCCGGGCTCGGGAGGCGGTGAGTTGGGCGCGGCTGTCGGCATTCGCGACCGCGGTGCCGACGAGTTCGGTGAACCCGGCCATGCGCTGTTCGGTGTCGGCCGGGAAACGCTCGCGCCGTGTCCCGACGGCGATCGCGCCCCACAGCCGCCCCTCGACCACGATCGGAACCGCAATCCCCGACCGGAATCCCATCCGGCGGAGGGAGTCGGCGTATTCGCCGGAGGCTTGGCCGTAGTCGTCGCAGCGCGCCGGGTGGCCGGCGCGCAAGGCGACCGCCACGGCCACGGGCGGCTCAGGCTTCCAGCGGCTCCCCACCGGCAGCTCATCGGGGTCGCCGACGCGGGTGAGGATGGTCGTCGCGCCGTCGGGGTCGAGGCGGAAGATGGTCGTGCCGTCGGCTCCGAGGACGTGGCCGACCTCCTGCGCGACGGCCGCGAACACCTCGGCCGCCGGCATCCCGTGGGCGACCAGCGTGGCGACCCGGCGCAGCGCGGCCTGCTCGTCGGCGAGCACGCGCAGCTCTTCGCGGCTCG
>JAODNN010000074.1 GCA_025465355.1 Blastococcus sp.
ACCCGGAAGCTAAGCCTCTCAGCGCCGATGGTACTGCCCCGGGGACGGGGTGGGAGAGTAGGACACCGCCGGACAACCATTACCGAAGGGGCCCCAGCATCCGTGCTGGGGCCCCTTCGTCATGTTCGTGAACGGAAGAGCGGACTTTCTGTCCAGGAAGTCCGCTCGGGTGATCAGCGGCGTGGTTCCTTGGTCGTGGCGCCGACGTTGTCGGCCAGCCAGGCGTTGAGGGTGCGCAGTTCACGCCAGGCGTCGCGGACGTGGATCAGGGCCTGGCGGTCGTGCAGCCACTCAGCGGGGTCCCACCGGCGGGTGCCGTGCAGCGATTTGTGCTTGAGGAGTTCCAGTCGCGGGTCATCCGCCGCGAAACCGGCCGGCACGCGGGCGAGCCGGTCGCCCTCGATGCTCCAGCCGCTCGCCGCCAGGCGGTCCACCTCCTTCTGCAGGCGCGGCCCCTGAACCGGGTCGGCGACGGCCCGGCGGTATCGGCCGACCTGATCCGACTCCAGCCGCCAGCAACCTCCGGACACCATCAGACCCTCGGCGGACACCTGCACGTACCAGGACCCGGCGCCGGCGCCGTCCGGATGCACGACGGCTCCTTGATGCGTCTTGTAGGGCGTCTTGTCGTGGCTGAAACGGACGTCCCGGTAGGGACGGAAGACCTTGGGCGTGCCGAACTCCGGCGCCACCTCGTCCAGCAGCGCCTGGAGGGGCCCGCGCACGTGCAGGTCGTAGTCGGCCTTGTGCCGCGTCCAGTAGGTCTTGCTGTTGTCGGCCTCGAGGCCTTCGTAGAAGACCAACCCCTCGTCCGGGAACCCTTCGAAGGTCACGCTTCGCTCCTCGCGCCGTCGTCCAGAAGTGTGTGCCAGCGGACCTCGCGCAGCGGAGCCGTGCCGGTGTCCAGCGTTCGTGCCCACCCGTCGGGTGCCCACCCCGCCGATTGCAGGAAGCCGGCGGAGACCGCGTCGGGTTCCAGCAGCCAGGTCTGCAGGCGGCCGGCACCAGCGGCCCGCGCGATGTCGACGACGGCGGCGAGGAGGCGGCTGCCGTGGCCGCGGCGCCCCCAGCGAGGTTCGACGAGGAGTGTGGAGAGCTCCGTCGTCGGGCCGGCCGGATGCGGGCGCTCCTCACCGGTCAGCTCGGCGGGCCCGAAGGCGACGAAACCCACCGGGGTCTCGCCTTCCCGCGCCACGAGTACGCCGTGGCCCGGTGTCGGAGGCGACCCGGCCGCACTCTGCCAGGCGGACGTCGCGGCGTCCTCGTCCCACTCGTCCAGCAGCGCGGCGGGCAGGACCGACCGGTACGCCGTCCGCCAGGTGACCAGCTGAATCCGGGCGATCTCGGGAGCGTCCTCCGGCCGGGCCGGCCGAACCGAGGCGTCCGCGGAGCCGGAGAGGCGGGGGAAGGACGTCTCGGGATCCACGCGGGGAGCGTAGGCGGCGCCCGGATGGGCAGGCGAAGGCGGATCCGGCGGTTGTCGGATCCACCAGGCATGATCTGCCGGCGTGCGCACTTCCCCAGCCCAGCGACTGCCCGCGGGACTGGCCCGGCGGATCGCGCTGGCGGCCCAGGGTTTCGCCGATCCGCGTCCGTCCGGGCCCGTGGGCACCCGTCAACTGCGCCGAACCATCGACAGGGTGGCGGTCGTGCAGATCGACTCCGTCAACGTGCTGTCGCGCTCGCACTACCTTCCGGCGTTCAGCCGGCTCGGCGCCTATCCACGGGCGGCGCTCGACGATCTCGCCGGTCGCCGGCACGAGCTGTTCGAGTACTGGGCGCACGAGGCGTCGCTGCTGCCGGTCCGGCTGCATCCCTTCCTGCGCTGGCGGATGGATGCGGCGGACAAGGAGGCATGGGGCTCGATCACGCGGGTCCAGCGGGAGCGGCCCGAACTCGTGGCCGAACTGCTGCGGCGCATCCGGGACGACGGGCCGATCAAGTCCAGTCAGCTTCAGGAGGCCCGGCCGAACCGGCCGGGCAGCATGTGGAACTGGCATGCCGGCAAGGCCGCCCTCGAGTATCTGTTCTTCACCGGCGTGCTCACCACCCGCGCCCGGACGACGGGCTTCGAGCGCGTCTACGACCTCACCGAACGGGTCCTGCCTGTGGAGGTGCTGCACGCGCCGACACCGGAGCGGACCGACGCGATGCGCGAACTGGTCCGGGTCGCCGCCCGTGCGCTCGGCGTGTCGACGGAGAAGGACCTCCGCGACTACTTTCGCCTCGCCCCTGCCGACGCCCGGACGGCCATCGCGGAGCTTGCCGACGCGGGGGAGCTCGTGCCCGTGGACGTAACCGGCTGGAACCGCCCGGCCTGGCTCGACCCGGCCGCGCGCCGGCCCCGCCGGCTGCGGGCGCGAGCCCTGCTGAGCCCCTTCGACTCCCTCGTCTGGGAGCGGCCCCGGGTGGAGCGGATCTTCGGTTTCCGCTATCGGCTGGAGATCTACACGCCTGCCGCGAAGCGGGTGCACGGCTACTACGTGCTGCCGTTCCTGCTCGGCGACCAGCTGGTCGCTCGGGTCGACCTCAAGGCCGACCGGCAGGCGGGCGTGCTGCGGGTGCAGTCGGCGCATGCCGAGGAGGGCGCTGAGCGGACGCTGGTCGCCGACGCCCTCGCGGACGAGCTGCGGTTGATGGCCGAGTGGCTCGAACTGGACGACGTCGTCGTGGCCGCCGCTGGCGATCTCGCGCCCGAACTCAGCCGGGTGGTCCGCGGGCCGGGGCGGGTCGCGTGAGACGAGAGCTCCGGGCTATGGCGTCACACGTGTCGCCCCGATGGGCCCGGGCGGCCCTCGCCGTAGTCTCGGGCCGTGCCTGAGATCGTGCGGCTCCGTGTGCAGGTCATCGCCCAGACGCAGTTCAACGCTCCGGCGGACGTGCCCTGGGACACCGACGCCGACGGCGGGCAGGCGCTTGCCGAGTTCGCCGGCCGGGCGTGCTACCAGGCCTGGGACAAGCCCAACCCCGCCACCGCCACCAACGAGGGCTACCTGCGGCACATCCTCGAGGTCGGCCACCTGGCGGTCCTCGAGCACGGCACGGTGAGCATGTATGTCTCCGGCATCTCGCGGTCGCTCTCCCAGGAGCTCACCCGGCACCGGCACCTCTCCTACAGCCAGCTGTCGCAGCGCTACGCCCCTGAGGACGGCGGCACCGTCGTCGAGCCGGCGGTCATCGCCGAGGACCCAGACCTCCACGAGAAGTTTCTCGCCGCGACCGATGCGGCGCTGACCGCCTACCGCGAGCTCCTGGACGGGCTGGAGAAGAAGTTCGCCGACGTTCCCAACGCCACCCTGCGGCGCAAGCAGGCACGGCAAGCCGCCCGCTCGGTCCTGCCTGCCGCGACGGAGACGCGCATGGTCGTCACCGGCAACTACCGTGCCTGGCGGCACTTCACCGCGATGCGGGCGAGCGAGCATGCCGACGTCGAGATCCGTCAGCTGGCCCTCGCCTGCCTGCGGGAGCTGCAGCGAGTGGCCGGCCACGTCTTCCAGGACTTCCGGATCAGCTCGCTCCCCGATGGCACCGAGGTCGCGGCCAGCCCGTACGTCAGCGAGGGCTGAGCGTCCCACGCGGGAACCGACGGGTCGGTGGTGCAGCTGGGGTGGGGCGCTGGTCGACGTCGGTGCCCGCCCGTACCCTCGGGGCCGTGGAAGGTGCACCAGCGGAACCCGTCGACACTCAGTACGAGGACCTCCTCCGGCGCATCCTCGAGCAGGGAACGCCGAAGCAGGACCGGACCGGCACCGGCACGGTCAGCCTGTTCGGCGAGCGTCTCCGCTACGACCTCTCCGAGCGCTTCCCCCTGGTGACGACGAAGTCGGTCCATTTCCGTTCGATCGCCTACGAGCTGCTGTGGTTCCTCCGCGGGGACAGCAACGTCGGTTGGCTCCGGGATCAGGGCGTCACCATCTGGGACGAGTGGGCGTCGCCGGAGGGGGAGCTGGGCCCGGTCTACGGCGTGCAGTGGCGGTCCTGGCCGACGCCTGACGGGGAACAGGTCGATCAGATCTCCACGCTCCTCTCGACGCTGCGGTCCGACCCCGACTCGCGACGCATGATCGTCTCGGCCTGGAACGTGGCGGCACTGCCGGACATGGCGCTGGCTCCGTGTCACGCGCTGTTCCAGTTCTACGTGGCCGACGGCCGGCTGTCCTGCCAGCTGTATCAGCGCAGTGCCGACATGTTCCTCGGCGTGCCGTTCAACATCGCGAGCTATGCGCTGTTGACCCGGATGGTCGCTGATCAGGTCGGTCTCGCCCCCGGTGACTTCATCTGGGTGGGCGGGGACTGCCACATCTACAACAACCACACGGCGCAGGTTCGCGAACAGCTGTCGCGGGCGGTCCTGCCGTTCCCGTCGCTGGACCTTGCGCCGGCGCCGTCACTGTTCGACTACACCTACGAACACTTCACCCTGCGCGATTACCGGCACCACCCGGCGATCAGGGCAGCCGTGGCGGTGTGACCGGGCTGTCGACGTCACGTGCCGGACGCTGCAGCGTCGGGCTGGTCTGGGCCCAGGCCCACGGTGGGGTGATCGGCGTCGGCGGGAAGCTGCCTTGGCACCTGCCGGAGGATCTCGCGCTGTTCCGTGACCTGACCATGGGCTCCACGGTCGTGATGGGTCGCCGCACCTGGGAGTCGCTGCCGGAGCGCTTCCGTCCGCTGCCCGGCCGGACGAACGTCGTCCTGACCTCCGACCCCGAGTGGTCGGGCGAGGGAGCGCGGCGGGCGAGCTGTGTGGCCGACGTCCTCGGCGAGCACGACTCCGTCTGGGTGATCGGCGGCGCGTCGGTGTATGCCGCCTTTCTGCCGCACGCGGACCGTCTGGTCGTCACCGACGTCGACGTGCTGGTCCAAGGGGACGCCTGGGCGCCCGCGATCGGTCCCGAGTGGCGTCGGGCGGCGCGCGCGCCGGAAGCGGGCTGGTCCTCGTCGACGACGGGGCTCCGGTACGCGGTGAACGAGTACATGCGGGCCGCGGCCGGCCGCGCTGAGTAGATTCCTCTCATGACGACCGACCCCGCCCGGCCGTTCGGGCGCGTGCTCACGGCCATGGTCACCCCGCTGACCGAGGACGGAACGGTCGACCTCGCCGGCGCCCAGGAGTTGGCCGCCCACCTGGTCGACCGGTGTGCACACGACGGCCTGGTGATCAACGGGACGACGGGGGAGTCCCCGACTCTGAGCGACGCCGAGCAGCGATCGACGCTCGAGGCCGTCCTCGACGCGGTCGGTGACCGCGCCACCGTCGTCGCCGGGGTGGGCACCAACGACACCGCGCACTCCATCGAGAAGGCCCAGGACGCCGAGCGGCTGGGTGCCCACGGACTGATGGCCGTGACGCCGTACTACAACAAGCCTCCGCAGGCCGGGCTGCTGAAGCACTTCACCGCCATCGCCGAGAGCACGGACCTGCCGGTGATGCTGTACGACATCCCGCCGCGCACCGTCGTCCCGATCGAGGTGGAGACCCTCGTCCGGCTCGCGGAGCACCCGCGGATCGTCGCGGTCAAGGATGCGAAGGGTGACCTCGGCGCGGTCGCCTGGACCCTGGCCCGCACCGACCTCGTGTACTACAGCGGCGAGGACATGCTGAACCTCCCGCTCCTGGCGCTGGGCGCGGTGGGCGTCGTCAGCGTCGTCGGCCACCTCGTCGGTCCCCGGCTGGCCGAGCTGGTCGCGGCGGTCGAGTCGGGTGACCTGGTGAAGGCCCGTGCCATCAACGAGAGCCTGCTGCCCGTCTACACGGGCATCTTCCGCACCCAGGGGGTCATCCTGGTGAAGGCGGCGCTGCACCTGCTCGGCCTGCCGGCCGGCCCGGTGCGCCCGCCGCTGGTCGACGCCACGCCCGAGCAGGTGGCCCAACTGCGCCGCGACCTCGCCGCGGGAGGCATCCTGCTGTGACCGGGCCGTCCGACCGGGCTCAGACAACCCAGCCGCATCTCGATCTCCAGGCGCCCCCGGCGCTGCCGGCCGGTGGCCTGCGGGTGATGGCTCTCGGGGGGCTGGGTGAGATCGGCGGCAACATGGCCGTCCTCGAGTTCGACGGCCAGCTGCTCGTCATCGACTGCGGAGTTCTCTTCCCCGAGGCCGAGCAGCGCGGCATCGACCTGATCCTTCCCGACTTCGGCGTGATCGAGCACCGGCTCGGCGACATCGCCGCCGTCGTCCTCACCCACGGGCACGAGGACCACATCGGGGCGATCCCGTACCTGCTGCGGCTGCGCGGCGACATCCCGCTGGTCGGTTCGCGGTTCACCCTCGCCCTGGTGGCCGCGAAGCTGCGCGAGCACCGGATCGACCCGACGATGGTGGAGGTCGCCGCGGGCGACGACCACGTCGCAGGCCCGTTCCACTGCGAGTTCATCTCGGTGAGCCACTCGATCCCCGATGCGCTCGCCGTGGCGGTGCGCACCCCGGCCGGGGTCCTGGTGCATACCGGCGACTTCAAGATGGACCAGTTGCCGCTGGACGGCGTCCTCACCGACCTCGGCACGTTTGCCCGGCTGGGCCTCGAGGGCATCGACCTGCTGCTGTCGGACTCGACCAACGCCGAGGTCCCCGGCTTCGTCACCTCGGAGCGGAGCATCGGCCCGGTGCTGGACGACGTCTTCGGCCGGGCCACGCAGCGGCTGATCGTCTCCAGCTTCGCCAGCCACGTGCATCGCATCCAGCAGGTGCTCGACTGTGCCGAGCTGCACAAGCGCAAGGTGGCCTTCGTCGGCCGGTCGATGGTCCGCAACATGGGGGTGGCCCGTGACCTCGGGCTGCTCCGGGTGGCGCCCGGCCTGATGGTCTCGCTCGACGAGGCGGCGGCGATGCCGCCGGAGCAGGTGGTGCTGATCAGCACCGGCTCGCAGGGAGAGCCGCTGTCCGCGCTCGGGCGGATGGCGCGCGGCGAGCACCACCAGGTCACCATCGAGGCCGGTGACACCGTCGTCCTCGCCTCGTCGCTGGTGCCGGGCAACGAGACGGCCGTCTACAAGGTGATCAACGGCCTGGCCCGGCTCGGCGCGACCGTGGTGCACAAGGAGACCGCGCCGGTGCACGTCTCCGGGCACGCACCGGCCGGTGAGTTGCGCACGCTGCTCAACGTGGCCAAGCCGCGGTACCTGATGCCGGTGCACGGCGAATGGCGGCACCTGCGGGCGCACGCCGTGCTGGCCGAGGAAACGGGCATGAGCGGCGACCGCGTGCTCCTCGCGGAGGACGGCGTCGTCATCGACCTGGTCGACGGCAAGGCCTCGATCGTCGGCAGCGTGCCGATCGGCAACGTCTACGTCGACGGGCTCAACGTCGGCGACGTGGGGGAGGAGTCGCTGCAGGCGCGGCGGATCCTCGGGGACGAGGGATTCGTGGCGCTGACCGTCGTCATCGAGCCCTCGACCCGCACGATCGTGCGTCCGGTGCATCTGTCCACCCGCGGCTTCTCCGACGACCCCGCGGCCTTCGACGGTGCGCTGCACCTCGTGGAGGAGAACCTCAAGCGGGCGCTGGGCGACGACGAGGTGGATCCGCACCGCCTCTCCCAGGTGATCCGCCGGACGGTCGGCAAGTGGGTGTCGGACACCTACCGCCGCCGGCCGATGATCATCCCCACCGTTCTCGAGGTCTGACCCGCATCACGCGGCGGCGGAACGTGTGCCACTCGGCGCGATGCGGCGTTACCGTCGCCGTCAAGCGGCCAGGCACGCCGGCAGCACCGGAACATGCACGGGGTTCCCATGATCTGCGCACGTCGCCCGGGCCCGTTCCTGCGCCTTGTCGCGGCGTCGGCCGCGCTCGTGGTGCTCGGTGCGCTTGCCGTCGATATCGGCGCCGCGCAATCGGCGAGTGCGGCCCATCCCGCGGGGTTCACCGAGGTCACGGCGTTCCGCGGGCTGGTGAACCCCACGGCCGTCCGCTTCGCGCCGGACGGACGCGTGTTCGTCGCCGAGAAGCGCGGCACGGTCGAGATGTTCGACAGCCTGAGTGACACCACGCCGACGCGGATCGCCGACCTGCGCACCGAGGTCTACAACTTCTGGGACCGCGGGCTTCTCGGGTTGGCGGTCGATCCCGGCTTCCCGGCCCGCCCGTACCTCTACGCCCTCTACACCTACGACGGGGCCATCAACGAGACCGCACCCAAGTGGGGTACCCCGGGCACCGACAGCGATCCTTGTCCGAACCCTCCGGGCGCGACCTCGTCAGGCTGCGTCGCGAGCAGCAAGCTGGTCCGGCTGACCCTCAACAGCAACGACACCACCACGAAGCTGGACCTCATCCATGACTGGTGCCAGCAGTTCCCGAGCCACAGCGTCGGGTCCCTGACCTTCGGCCAGGACGGTGCCCTGTACGTCTCGCATGGTGAGGGGGCCAGCTTCAACTACGCCGACTACGGCCAGACCGGAAACCCGTGCGGCGATCCGCCCGGGAGAGCGATGACACCGCCGAGGGCCGAGGGAGGTTCCCTTCGCGCGCAGGACCTTCGTACGCCGAAGGACCCCGTGTCGCTGGATGGCAGCGTCATCCGCGTGGATCCGGACACCGGCGCGGCAATGCCCGACAACCCGAACGCGGGCGCGTCCGACCCGAACGCCCGGCGGATCGTCGCCTACGGACTCCGGAACCCGTTCCGCGCGACCATGCGTCCCGGCACCGGCGAACTGTGGATCGGTGACGTCGGCTCGAACCACTGGGAAGAGGCGAACCGCCTCGTGAACCCGAAGGCCGCGGTCACCAACTTCGGCTGGCCCTGCTATGAGGGCAACGGCCGGAACGCGCCCTTCGACGCTGCCGGGCTGAACATGTGCAAGAACCTCTACGCCCGTCCCACAGCCGTTGCGAAGCCGTTCTTCACCTATGCGCACGGCCGGCCGCTGAACAGGTCGGACACCTGCACCACCAGGAACGGCTCGTCGATAACCGGCGTCGCGTTCCAGCCCGAGACCGGAAGCTCGTACCCGGCGGCGTACAACGGGGCCCTCTTCTTCGCCGACTACTCCCGCAACTGCATCTGGGTGATGACGAAGGACGCCGGCGGATTGCCGGATCCGGCGACGGTCAGACCGTTCGTCTCGGCGGCCGCGGGCCCTACCGACCTGGTCATCTCCCCCCAGGGAGAGCTCTTCTACGCCGATGTCCAGGGCGGAACGATCCGGCGGATCGTCTACGGGACCGACGCCACGACCTGCCGGCCGGGGCAGTATCGGGCGGACTATTTCGCGAACGTGACGTTGACCGGGCCGGCGGCCTCGAGGGTCTGCGAGGCCTCGCCGCTGAAACATGACTGGGGAACCGCCACGCCGGTCGGCGTGGGGCCGCACAACTTCTCGGCCCGCTGGACCGGCAGCTTCCGCTTTGCCCGCGCCGCGACGTACACCTTCACCGCTGTGGCCGACGACGGCGTCCGCGTCTGGGTCGACGGGACCCTGCTCATCGATCGGTGGCAGAACCAGCCGACGAGCACCACGTTCACCGCGCCGCGGTACCTGGCGGCAGGCACCCATCAGGTCACGATGGAGTGGTACAACGCCTCCGGCTCTCCGGTCGCGCACCTGAATTGGGCGGCTACGGGCACGGACGTCCCGCCGCAGCCGCGGATCGACACACCTGCGGTGGGAAGCACCTGGAAGGTCGGCGACCGGATCAGCTTCTCGGGATCGGCCACCGATGCCGAGCACGGGACGTTGCCGGCGAGTGCCCTCAGATGGGAGATGGACATCGAGCACTGCCCGTCGGGGGCGGGCTGCCATATCCACATCCTGCAGACGTTTCCCGGCGTGAAGGGGGGGTCCGTCGATGCACCCGACCACTCCTACCCGTCGTATCTGTTGCTCCGGCTGACCGCGACCGACTCCGTGGGGCAGTCCACCACCGTCACCAGACGGCTTGATCCCCGGACCGTGCCACTGACCGTCGACTCGCAGCCCCGGGGGCTCCAGCTCACCCTCGGGGACACCACGGCGGCCACGCCCTTCACCCGGAGCGTGATCGTCGGGTCGACGACGAGCCTGTCGGCGGCCTCCCCGCAGAACCTGTCGGGCGCGTCGTACACGTTCACGCGCTGGTCCGACGGCGGCATCCAGACACACAACGTCACGGCGGGATCCGCCGCCGCCTCCGTCAGCGCGACGTACACGCCGACCGCGTGCGCCGTCGGGCGTTACCTGTCGCGCTACTTCGCCAACCGGACGCTGTCCGGAACGCCGGTCAAGACCAGTTGCGAGGCCGCGCCGCTCAACCACAACTGGGGCAAGAAGGGCCCGGTCGGGACGCACACCGACAACTTCTCGGCCCGGTGGTCGGGCACCTTCAGGTTCCCCGCAGGGAACAGGACCTTCACCGCGACCAGCGACGACGGCATCCGCGTCTGGCTCGACAACACGCAGATCATCAACCGATGGGGCGGCCCCGGGAGGTCCAGATCGACTCGGAAGGTCAGGGCCGGCACCCATACGGTGCGGATCGACTACTACGAGCGGACCGGCCTGGCCAACGTCAAGGTCACCTGGTGACGGGGATCGGCTCGATGCCCTCGTCCGCGGGCAGGTCGAAGCCCCATACCTGGGCGTAGAACGACAGCTCGCCGTCCAGGGCCGCACGGATGTTCTCCGCCTTCCGGAAGCCGTGCTGTTCGCCTACGAACAGCCGGTAGGCATGCGGCACACCCTTCTCCCGGAGGGCGGCCACGATGACCTCGGCCTGAGCCGGCGGCACGACCTCGTCCTCGTCGCCCTGGAACACAGCCAGCGGGGTGTCGAGCGCGTCGACGTGGTTGATGGGTGAGCGTTCGGCGTAGACGTCGACTCCCGACGGCCACGGTGCGACCAGGCCGTCGAGGTACCGCGACTCGAACTTGTGCGTGTCCGACGCGAGAGCCCCCAGGTCGGCGACGCCGTAGTGGCTGGCCCCTGCGGTGAAGACGCCGGGGCGCATCGTGAGCGCGGCCAGCGTCGTGTATCCGCCGGCCGAGCCGCCCGTGATCGCCATCCGGCTCGGGTCCACCCGCCCGGAATCGACGAGGAAGCGGGCGCAGGCGACGACGTCGTCGAGGTCGACCACGCCCCACCTGCCCCGCAGCGCGTCCCGGTAGCGGCGGCCGTACCCGGTGGACCCGCGGTAGTCGACATCGGCGACGCAGAACCCGCGCGAGGTCCAGTACTGCACATCGAGGTTGAGCACCGGGGCCGCCGCGGAGGTGGGGCCGCCGTGCACCATGACCAGCAGCGGCGGTCGCTCGCCGTCGGGGGCCGGTGCCTCCGGGTTCGTGGGCGGATAGACCAGCGCGTGCGCGACGCCGATGCCGGTGCCGTCGTCCGGGGTCGGGAAGGTCACGTGCTCCGGCCGGGAGAACCACTCCGGTGCCAGCCCGAGGTCGCGCGCGGGACGGAGCACCTCTGCGTTCCCCTTGTCGGCGTCCACCCGCAGCACCACCGCCTCGCTCCCCGGCCCTGCTGCGAGGCAGACCACCGCGCTGCCCTGTCCCCTGACGTTGCGGTACGCCGTGTAGGGCAGGTCGAGTTCACGGAGCTCTCGGCCGGGCTCCAGCACCGCGAGCCGATCGGCCCCGTCCCGCCCGTAGGCGAGCACGATCCGGCCGTCGTCCAGCAGCGCGTACCGGCTCTGGCCGAACACCCACTGCGGCGCGGCGATGTCGCTGCCGACGTCGAGCACGAGCTTCTCCTCGCCGTCCGGTGACCGCCGGTACAGCGACCAGACGTCGGTGCGGTCGCAGAGGAACCACAGGCTGCCGTCCGCCCCCCAGACCGGCTGGACGACCGACTCGCCCGGCCCTCCGGCCACGATCGTCTCCGTGCCGTCGGCGGTGCGGACGACGAGCTGCGCGGCGTCCCACGGCATGTCGGGGTGGTTCCACTGCAGCCAGGCCAGCGTCGTGCCGTCCGGTGCGAGCTGCGGATCGGAGATGAAGTCGGGCCCGGAGACCAGCACCTCCGCGTCACCATCGGGAGCGATGCGGACCAGTTCGTTGACGACGTCGGCGGCGCTGCCGGTGGCCGGGTGCGTCTCACGGACGGCGAGCACCGAGTCCTCGGCGGTCCGGAGGTCGGCGTGCCGCACACCGGAGGCGACCTCGGGCTCCGGCGTCACCGGAACCGGGGTGTCGCTGCCCCGCTCGAGCCGGTACAGCCGCTGGTCGGAGAACTCGGTGAACCAGAGGGTGCCCTCCTGGACCGTCCACGCGCCGCCGCCGTACTCGTGGACGCGGGTCCGGGCGTTCCACGGGGCGGGCAGCACGTCGGTGACCGTTCCGTCGGGCGAGCGGCGGACGACGGCCGACCGGCCACCCTCGCCGGGACGTGATTCCGACCACCAGACGTCGTCCCCGTCCACCGTCCTGTCGACGCAGACCTCGCCCAGCCGCGCGGCGGCGCGAACCACGAGCTCGGAGGTGATCGGAGTGGGCCAGCCGCCGTGCCGGAGGTGGGAATCCATGGTGTGACGGTAAGGGGGCGCCCCGCGTCCGCCCCGCGGGCAGGTGTGGGACACGTCCGTCCGCCTGACGGGTCCGGGGCGCCGGGGCGATTACCGTCCGACACATGCCTGCCCGCAGTACGTCGACGCGCCGTCCGGCGGCATCTTCGTCGTCGCGGACCCGCGGCCGCTCGGGTTCGACGGCCGCCAGCAAGAAGCGTCCACCCGCCAAGCGCGCGTCCACGAACCGTAGGCCCGCAGCCCGGAAGAAGAACTCCGGTTTCGGCCTGTGGCGCGTGGCCAGTGGGAGCTGGAATCTGCTGGCGCGGGGTGCCGGCGGACTGGCCCGCTCGGTCGCCCGCCCCGACGAGGCCGAGCCCCTTGCCCCCGAGCACCGGCGGGACGGCGTCGGCCTGGCGGTGCTGGGCCTGGCGATCGTGCTGGGCGCGGCCGCCTGGAGCAACGGCATCGGGCCGGTCGGGGAGGCCCTCGCCGGTGGCGTGCGCTGGGTCATCGGCTCGCTGGTCATGGCTCTTCCGGTGGTGCTGTTCTTCGCCGCCCTCCGCCTGCTCCGCAGCGGCCCTGATCCGGAGGCCCGCGGGCGCCTGTTCATCGGTTGGCTGTGCTCGACGGCGTCTGTGCTGGGCATCGCCCAGGTGCTCGGCACCCACGGCGACCCGCAGCACGGGCTGCCCGGCTCGGGTGGCCTGCTCGGTTGGGGGGTCGGCACCCCGCTGGTCGCCGGCGTCGGGGACATCGTCACCGTCGCGCTGCTGGCCCTGCTGGCGTTCTTCGGCGTGCTGGTGATCACGGCGACGCCGGTCCACCAGATCCCCGAGCGGCTGCGCGAGATCAGCGACCGTCTGCTCGGCCAGGGCTACGACGACGACTACGACGACGAGGGAGAGGACGAGGAGGAGGAAGCGCCGACCGGGCGCCGCTCCCGGCGGAAGCTCTCCGAGGACCTGCTCGCCACCGGCCCGGTCGACCTGGGCGCCCTCGACGCCGCCGCCGACGCGACCGTCACGACGATGCCGGAACACACCACGCTCCGGCCGCCGGTCGTCGACCGGACCATGCCGCCCGAGGACCTCCCGCCGGTCTCCGAGCCGCAGCAGCTGACCATCCAGCCGGTCGAGGGCAATTACGTGCTGCCCTCGCTGAGCGTGCTACGCCCGGGCACGCCGCCGCGGGCCCGCTCCAAGTCCAACGACGTGGCCATCGAGGCGATCACCGGCGTGCTCGAGCAGTTCAACGTCGACGCGGCCGTCACCGGCTTCACCCGCGGCCCGACGGTGACCCGTTACGAGGTCGAGCTCGGCCCCGCGGTCAAGGTGGAGAAGATCACCGCGCTCACCCGCAACCTGGCCTACGCGGTGGCCAACGACAACATCCGGATCCTGGCGCCGATCCCCGGCAAGTCCGCGGTCGGCATCGAGGTGCCCAACACCGACCGGGAGACGGTCAGCCTGGGCGACGTGATGCGGTCGAGCGCGGCGAAGTCCGACCCCCACCCGATGCTGGTCGGCCTCGGCAAGGACATCGAGGGCGGCTTCGTCTGCGCGAACCTGGCCAAGATGCCGCACCTGCTCGTGGCCGGTGCGACGGGTGCCGGTAAGTCCAGCTGCATCAACTCGCTGCTGACGTCGCTGCTGCTGCGCGCGACCCCGGACCAGCTGCGGATGATCCTGATCGACCCCAAGATGGTCGAGCTCACGCCCTACGACGGCATCCCGCACCTGATCACGCCGATCATCACCGACCCCAAGAAGGCCGCGACCGCGCTGGCCTGGCTGGTCGAGGAGATGGAGCAGCGCTACCAGGACATGCGGGCCACCGGAGTCCGTCACGTCGACGACTTCAACCGCAAGGTGGAGAAGGGCGAGATCACCGCGCCGCCCGGCAGCGAGCGGGTCTACCGCCCGTACCCGTACATCCTGGCCGTCGTCGACGAGCTGGCCGACCTGATGATGGTCGCCCCGCGTGACGTCGAGGACCACATCGTCCGCATCACCCAGAAGGCCCGCGCCGCCGGCATCCACCTCGTCCTGGCCACGCAGCGCCCGTCGGTCGACGTCGTCACCGGCCTGATCAAGGCCAACGTGCCGTCCCGCCTGGCGTTCTCGACCTCCAGCCTCACCGACAGCCGGGTCATCCTCGACCAGCCCGGCGCCGAGAAGCTGATCGGCATGGGCGACGCGCTGTTCCTGCCGATCGGTGCCGGCAAGCCGATGCGCGTGCAGGGCGCCTACGTCTCCGACACCGAGATCGAGGCGGTCGTCGAGTTCACCAAGCGCCAGGCGGAGCCCGAGTACCGCGAGGAGGTCTTCTCGGCCGGCAGCAGCGGGCAGAAGAAGGACGTGGACGAGGACATCGGCGGCGACCTCGACCTGCTGCTCCAGGCCGTCGAGCTGATCGTGACGAGCCAGTTCGGCTCGACGTCGATGCTCCAGCGCAAGCTGCGGGTGGGCTTCGCGAAGGCCGGCCGATTGATGGACCTGATGGAGAGCCGGGGCATCGTCGGCCCCTCCGAGGGGTCCAAGGCACGCGACGTGCTGATCAAGCCCGACGAGCTCGATTCGGTGTTGTTCACGCTGCGCGGCGGCGAGGCCTGAGAAAGGACCCCCTGCCCCCCGCCACTCGCACGCTCGCGGCGGGGCCCTGCAGGGGGCCGTGTCCGCTCGGTCGCCCGGTCCCGCGTGACTAGGATGGTGCGGTGACAGCTCTGCCCCGCCCTGCCCAGTCCTCCGAAGGGCACGGTCCGCAGGGGCGGCGCGTCGCGGTGGTCACCCTCGGTTGCGCCCGCAACGAGGTCGACTCCGAGGAACTCGCCGGGCGGCTCGCCGCAGGGGGCTACGAGCTGGTCGACGACGCCGACGACGCCGACGCCGTCCTGGTCAACACCTGCGGCTTCATCGAGACCGCGAAGAAGGACTCGGTCGATGCCATCCTGGCGGCCACCGACTCGGGCGCCTCCGTCGTCGCTGTCGGGTGCATGGCCGAGCGGTACGGCTCGGAGCTGGCCGGCGCGCTGCCCGAGGCCACCGTCCTGGGCTTCGACGACTACGGCGCGATCGGCGACCGCCTGGACGACGTGCTGGCCGGTCGTCCGCTGGTGCCGCACACGCCCCGGGACCGCCGCACCCTGCTGCCGATCAGCCCGGTCGACCGGACGGCGGTGACGGCGGGCGCCGACGCCCCCGCGATCCCGGGCCACGACTGGCTTCGCCGCAAGCGGTTGGCGTCGGGCCCCTCCGCCGCGCTCAAGCTCGCCTCGGGCTGCGACCGGCGCTGCGCGTTCTGTGCGATTCCCACCTTCCGCGGCGCCTTCGTCTCCCGGCCGCCGGCCGAGGTGCTGGCAGAGGCGCAGTGGCTGGCGTCCCAGGGCGTCACCGAGCTGGTGCTCGTGAGCGAGAACTCCACCTCCTACGGCAAGGACCTCGGCGACCTCCGCTCGCTGGAGAGGCTGCTGCCCCAGCTGGCCGCCGTCGAGGGCATCGTGCGGGTGCGGGTGGCCTACCTGCAGCCGGCCGAGCTCCGGCCCGGGTTGCTCGAGGTCATCGCCGGCACGGATCGTGTCGCGCCGTACTTCGACCTGTCCTTCCAGCACTCCTCGCCGACCCTGCTCCGGCGGATGCGCCGGTTCGGCGGCACGGATGACTTCCTGCAGCTCATCGAGCGGGCCCGTACCCTGGCGCCGGCCGCCGGCTTCCGCACCAACGTCATCCTGGGGTTCCCCGGGGAGACCGAGGACGACGTCGCTGAGCTGGAGCGCTTCCTCACCGAGGGTCGCCTGGACGCGGTGGGTGTCTTCGGCTACTCCGACGAGGAGGGCACCGAGGCCATGGGGCTGACGGGCAAGCTCGACCAGGGTGAGATCGATGCGCGGGTCCGGCGGATCACCGACCTGGTCGAGGAACTCACCGCCCAGCGCGCCGAGGACCGTATCGGTGAGCAGGTGGAGGTCCTGCTGACCGAGGACCTCTCCGCGGAGCAGGGCCCGGGAACGTGGGCAGGGCACGCCGCCCACCAGGACCCGGACGCCGACGGCACCACCACGGTCACCGGTGTCCCCGCGGACACGGTCGCCGGCGGATTGCTGACCGCCGAGGTGGTCGACACCGAGGGCGTCGACCTGATCGCCCGTGCGCTCGTGACGGCCGCCGTACCGGCCGGACGGTGACGGTCGTGGACGCCGCGGACCCGGCCGCCACCCCGCCCCAGACGGCGAGGCTGGTCAACCTGCCCAACGCCCTGACCATGCTCCGGCTGGCCCTCGTGCCGGTCTTCGCCGTCCTCCTGCTCAAGGACAGCGGGCTCGACGACGCGGGCCGCTACTGGGCCACCCTCGCCTTCGCCGTCGCGATCATCACCGACCGCTACGACGGCCTCATCGCCCGCCGGACCGGACAGGTCACCGAGTTCGGCAAGCTGGCCGATCCCATCGCCGACAAGGCGCTCACCGGCACCGCACTGATCGGGCTCTCGATCCTCGACCTGCTGCCCTGGTGGGTGACCGTCGTCATCCTCGTGCGCGAGGTCGGCGTCACGGTGCTGCGCTTCTGGGTGATCCGGCACGGGGTGATCGCCAGCAGCCGCGGCGGCAAGCTGAAGACCGTCCTTCAGTCGCTGGCGATCGGGCTCTACATCCTTCCGGTCACCGGCGTCGCGGCCACCGGCCGCTGGTGGTTGATGGCCGCGGCCCTGGTGCTGACCGTCGTCACCGGAATCGACTACGTGTACCGCGCACTGACGCTCCGTCGGACGAGCGCCCGCGCCATGCAGGCGGCCGCGGCCCGCCGCGCCGCGGGGCCGTCCGGCTCCAGCGGTGCACGGACCGACACCGCCGCGTGAGTGAGTCCGCAGTCGATCCGCTCGCCCGTCGCCTGCATCAGGCTCTGCTCCGCCGCGGCGAGACCGTCGCGGCAGCCGAGTCACTGACCGCGGGACTCTTCTGCGCGACCCTCGCGTCGGTGCCCGGCGCCAGTTCCACGCTGCGCGGCGGGGTCGTCGTCTATGCCACGGACCTGAAGACCGCACTCGCCGACGTCCCTGCGGGTCTGCTGGCCCTGCACGGGCCGGTCAGTGCCGAGACCGCTGCCGCGCTGGCCGACGGCGTGCGGGCCCGGTGTTCCGCCGGATGGGGCGTCGGGATCACCGGGGTCGCCGGGCCCGACCCGGTGGACGGGCACGGCCCCGGGCGGGTGTACGTCGGAGTGGCGGACGGCCGGCACACCGCGGTGACCGAACTGGACCTGCCCGGGGACCGGGCTGAGGTCCGCGCCGGCGCGGTGGCGGCGGCGATGGAGACGCTGCTCGTCAGGCTCGACTGACGGGTCGTCGGGAAGGCTCGCGCGCGGACGTGCGTTACGCCATGAGCGGACGTGCGCAGGTCGGTCAGCCTGGCTGCCGGACGCCGCGTACCGTGAGCGCACGGCGACCGAAAGGTCGCCGCCGCTTCCCC
The DNA here is from genome assembly GCA_025465355.1 of Blastococcus sp. Taxonomy (GTDB): domain Bacteria; phylum Actinomycetota; class Actinomycetes; order Mycobacteriales; family Geodermatophilaceae; genus Blastococcus_B. Next base: position 17,891 of record JAODNN010000074.1, read on the forward strand.
GCTTGCAGGACAGGAGACGGCCATGACGCTGCTGCGCACACAGCTCGGCAACACCCTGCGTGGCCACCGGTTGCGTCAGCGCCGGACGCTGCGCGATGTTTCCGGTGTCGCGCGGGTGAGTCTGGGCTACCTCTCCGAGGTCGAGCGCGGGCAGAAGGAAGCCTCGTCCGAGCTGCTGGCCTCGATCTGCGACGCCCTCGACCTGGAGCTTGCCGACCTGCTCGCCGAGGTCAGCCTCGAACTCCGTGTTCTTCGGACCGACCGCGAGGGCGCCGTTCGCAGTCTCGCCCCTTCCGGGGCGGAGATCGACGAGTCGTCCACCGACGCTCGCGCCTCCGCCCAGCCGGCCGCGGAGCAGCCCGTGGGCGAGCCTGCCCTTGCCCTCGTCGGCGGCGCTCCTGCCCGCTCGGCTCTCCGCAAGGGCGCGGTCTCGCTCGCGGCCTGACGCCGCGACACGCAGCCTTCGCCGCCGGCGTCCTTGACTCCCGGCGGGGACGGTGCAAGACAGGACTCGTGCTCCCGTCCCAGGCCGGCTTCTCCTCGATGAGGCCTGCGCCGGCGCACGTGCCGGGGGCGCACACCCGCAGCGGGAACGCGATGGGTCGTACCAGGCTGGGTCTCCTGACCGGAGCCGCCCGGGCGTTCGCCGACCAGGGGCTCCGCGGCAGCACCATGCAGTCGGTCGCCGCGGCCGCAGGCGTCGCCAAGGCCACGCTCTACAACCACTTCCGGACCAAGGACGACCTCGCCCGGGCGTTGCTCTCGGCTGAGCTCGACCGGCTCACCGCGCTGGCCGCGGGGCTCCCTCGCGACCAGGCGCTGGCCACGCTCTCCGATGAACTGGGTGCCCACCCGGTGCTCCGCCGGCTCGCCGAGACCGAACCCGAGGTCCTCGCGTCCCTGCTGGCGGTTCCGCCCGAGCGCTGGTCCGACCTGACCGCCCGGCTCGCCGCGGCCCTCCAGGTGAACCCCGACGGTGCCGAACTTGCGGGCCGGTGGCTCCTGGGCGTCGTCCTGCAGCCGGGGCGGTCGACCACCCGGCGCCGGCACGCTGCGTACCTGGCCACGATGCTGAGCGACGTGCCTCCCGCCGGCTGAGCCCGCTAGGGCAGCGGCAGTGGCCGGGTGATCACCAACCGGTCGGCGCCCGGCCCCGCGTGCCCCGGCGAGAGCACGGTGTGCGCATCGAATCGCGCTGCCAGCGCGTCGGTGGCGGGGTCGCCCGGGACGGCGACCGCCTGCATCACCCGCGCTCCGACGCCGGAGGCGAGGACGCCGAACCGCTGGACCAGCCGCGCGGCCACCCCCTGGCCCCGCCAGTCGGGATGCACGGCCAGCGCGTGGACGACGGCCAGGCGGTCGGCGCTGACCACGCCGAGGAGATAGCCGGCGTCCTGCTCGTCAGAGGTCAGCGCCACCGCGCCGAAGCCGCCGAGCTGATGGAAGAACACCGGGTCGTGCAGCGCGCGGACCGTCTCGTCGTCCAGCGTGGTGCCCGACCAGATCTCTGCCCGCCGGGCGAGCAGGCGGTCCCGCAGGGTGGTGGCCGCCAGCTCCTCGAAGCCGACCAGCCGGAGGGCGTCCGGCACGCGATGTGCGCGGTTCACAGGCCCGACCGGGCGGCGTCCAGCTCGGTCCGCGTGGGCGGGTCGGCGCCGATCCGGGTGCAGGTCAGCGCCGCCACCAGGGCGGCGTCGTCCACCAGGCTGGTCAGCTGCTCGTCGGAGACCTTCTCGAGCGCGGTCCGCGACGCGATCCCGGCCCCCAGCAGGCCGCTGAGCAGAGCAGCCGCGAGCGAGTCGCCGGCGCCCACGGTGTCGGCGACGGTCACGGGTGGGGGCTGCCGGCGGAGCAGCGCGCGCCCGGGACGGGCGACCCGGAGCGGCTCGCCGCCGTCCGTGAGGATCACCAGGGCCGGCCCCCGGTCGGCCCACCGTTGCGCGGCCTCGTCCAGTCCCGCTGCACCACTGGTGTCCGGTTCGAGCCAGGCAAGGTCCTCACTGCTCAGCTTGACGACGTCGGCCAGGTCCACCAGGCGGTCCAGTCGGTCCCGGACGACGGGCGCGGTGTTCCCGAGCGTCTCGCCGACCGGGCCCTCGGCGAGCATCGGGCGGATGTTGGGGTCGACGCTGATCAGCGTGCCGCCCGCGTGCAGCCGTTCGGCGAGCCGGGCGATGGCTTCTGACCCCGGGGCGGTCCAGCTGGAGATCGAGCCGATGTGCAGGATCCCGGTGCGCTCCGCGACGATGTCGGCAAGTTCGTCGTCGGTCCACTGCCAGTCGGCAGCACCCAGGACGTGGAAGCCGTACTCGGCCGAGCCGTCGGCCCGCAGCCCGACGACGGCGAGGCTCACCGGCTCGGCGGCCGCCACGAAGCCGCTCACGTCCACGCGGGAGAGCTCGGCGTGCCGGCGCAGATTGCCGCCCAGTGGCCCGGTGCCCAACCGCGCCCGCAACTCGACCGGCGCGTCGAGTCGTCCGGCGGCGACCGCGACGTTGAGCGCATTGCCTCCGGGCCGGGCCACGAACTGCGGCGCCGTCCGCTCCGGCCCGGCGCCGGCCTCCGGGACCGGGAGCAGGTCGACGACCAGCTCCCCGAGAACGGTCAGCATCGGCCCGTCACTGGGCGCAGGAACTCCGCTGGTCACGGGCGGACCATAACGGTGTGGGGTGATCCGACCGCCCTTGTTCGCGCCCGAGCCCGATCACCTGGGACGATGGACAGCGACGAGCATCGCCGGGCCGGCAGCTGCGCCGGAGCAGGAGGACCCATGCCCAACCCGATCGTGAAGCTGTGGAAGTACCTCACCGCGTCCGCGAACTCCCAGATCGACAAGCGAGCCGATCCCAAGATCCAGATTGCGCAGGCGATCGAGGCCGAGCAGCAGCGGCACCAGGCGCTGGCCAACCAGGCCGCCGCCGTCCTCGGCAACCAGCGGCAGCTGGAGATGCGGCTCAACCGGACCCTCGGCGAGGTGGAGAAGCTGCAGGCTTCCGCGCGGCAGGCGCTCGTGCTCGCCGACAAGACCCGCGCGAGCGGCGACGCGGCGAAGGCGGCCGAGTACGAGAGCGCCGCCCAGGCGTTCGCGACCCAGCTGGTCGCCGCCGAGCAGTCGATGGAGGACCTCAAGCGCAGCCATGACGAGGCGCTGCAGGCCGCCGAGCAGGCACGGGGTGCGGTCGAGCAGAGCCGGATGCGGCTGCAGACCACCCTGGCCGAGCGCACCAAGCTGATGAGCCAGCTGGAGCAGGCGAAGATGCAGGAGAAGGTCGCCGACTCGCTGCGGCAGGTGAACGAACTGTCGGCACCGGGCAACACGCCCACTCTCTCCGAGGTCCGCGACAAGATCGAGGCGCGCTACGCGACCGCGCTGGGTCAGGCGGAGCTGGCCCAGACCTCGGTAGAGGGCCGGATGCTCGAGGTGCAGAAGGCGACGCTGGACGTCGCAGGCGCCACGCGACTCGACCAGATCCGTGCGTCGATGGGCGGCGGTCCGGACGCCATCGAGGGCACGTCGGCGGCCCCGGCAATCGAGCAGGGCGCACCGCAGGTCCAGCAGCCGGTCACGGAACAGCGCGAGGCCCAGCCGGCCGAGCGCCCCGATCCGGCCTGAGTTCCGGGCCCCGGGTCAGGACCGCGGGACCGAGCCACCCCCCGCCGAGTTGCTCCGGCTCGGCGGGGGAGGCCGGCCCCCGAATGCGGCGGGGGACGCCGCTAGACCTTCCGGGTGGCCGCCCGTAGGGGACGCGGGCCGCCGGTTGTCAGCGGGCGCGGATGTCCGGATTCCCCGGTGCGGGCCGTCGGGTCGATCGGAGAGCGGGCTGCCTGGCAGGTCGGACACCACCAGGTCACCCGCTCCTGAGTTGCGGGCCCCTGCTCGCCGAGCAGGATCGCCGCTCCGCAACGCCGGCACGGCTTGCCCTGGCGGCCGAACACCCAGTGGTCCCGCCCCCGCCTCCGGTCGCCGGTGGTGTTCTGCTCGGGGTGCTGCAGGTTGGCCCGCATGAGGGTGCGGGCGCGATCGACCAGCCCCGTCAGATCGGGGACGTCGGCCACCCGAGCCCAGGGATGGAGGCCGAGCAGGAACAGCGACTCGACCTTGTAGAGATTGCCGATGCCGGCCAGGTTGCGCTGGTCGAGGAGGGCGACGCCGATCTGCTCCTCGGGGGAGGCACGCAGCCGGCGCACTGCCTCGTCGAGATCCCAGTCGGGCCCCAGGATGTCGGGTCCCAGGTGGCCGACGAGCCGCTCCTCCTCGGCGGTCGGCACCAGGTCGATGTCGTGCAGCAGGTAACCCACGCACTCCCACTCGTCGGTGGTGAGGAGGACGCGAATCTCGTAGGCCGGGCCGCCCTTCCAGGTCGTCCCGGGGCGGTAGATGTGCCAGCTGCCGTCCATGCGGAAATGCGTGCGCAGCGTCCGGCCGTCGTCCAGTCGGATCAGCAGGTGCTTGCCGCGCGGAAGGACCTCACGGACGGTGACACCCTCGAGGTCGACGGTGGCCAGCTGGGGGATCCGGAACTCGCCGCGACGCAGCGTCGCGCCGGCCAGCGCCGTCTGCATGCGCTTCGCGGCCAGCCATACGGTGTCTCCCTCGGGCACGTCTCCAGTGTCCCTTGCTCCCGTGGCGCTCTGCCCCGCTGGTGTGAGACCTCTGACAACCGGGATGAGACGCGGGCCGGTCCGCGCTCTGTGTCTCCGTGAGCGTCCCCCTGCGACTGCGTGCCCGCCTCGGAGCCGACGCACCGGCTGTCAACCCCGAGCCCGTCACGGTGACGGTCGCCCGCGTGGTGCGGCCCGACCAGCGGGCGGCCTTCGAGCGCTGGGCCGAGGACCTGCTGGCGCTCGCCGCGGCCTTCCCGGGGAATCTGGGCACCTCGCTCCTGCACCCGGGCCCGGACAGCTCCGAGTACCACCTGGTGTACCGCTTCATCGACGACGAGTCGCTCGCCGCGTGGGAGCGGTCGCCGGAGCGCCGGACCGCGCTCGCGCGGGCCGAGACGATGGTGGACGACGTGCGGTACGCCCGCGTCGCCGGCCTCGAGAGCTTCTTCACCCGCCTGCCGGAGGCCGGCCCCCGGTGGCGGCTGACCGTGCTCACGATCGTGGCGGTCTTGGCCATCACCTCTGTGCTGCAGCAGTTCGTCATGCCGCACCTGATGTCGTGGCCGCTGGAGGCTCGGCTGCTGCTGTCGGCGTGTGTGGTGGTGGTCCTGCTCGGGAACGTCGTGATGCCGGTGCTGACCCGCCTCTTCGCCCGCTGGTTGCGCCCTTCCCGGAACTGAGCACGCCCACGCCGGTCAGCGGGGGGCTCCCTCGAGGCGGGTGACCGTGAGGGTTCGGTCAGCCGCGGAGGCGCAGGCCTCTCGGCGTCGCGGCGAACCCGGCGGCCTGCAGGGCTGCTGACAGCGGCGTGGCCTCGTGCACGGACGCGCCGTCGGCCTTCTGCACGACCATCCGGCCCAGTGCTCCGGCGGCCACGGCACTCGAGAGGGCGGTCGACGCCTCTTTCAGGATGTGCTCGTCCTCGGTCCAGGACAGCAGGGTCTTGCCACCGCGCTCCACGTAGAGCACCAGCTCGCCGTCGACCAGGACGACGAGCGCCCCCGCCTTGCGGCCGGCCCGGTGCCCGGTCGTCCGCCGTCCGGGGCCTGAGCCGGTGCCCTCACCGACGTCGACCGAGGCGGGGTCACCGGCGGAAGGACGCTCGGGCCAGGGGAGTGCCGCGCCGTACACATTCGCCGGGTCGGTGGCCGCGAGGACGACCGCACCCCCCGGCTGGCGGTCGGGTGACGCGAAGCTGCGCAGCCGGTCGACCGATCCGGGGGTGCCGAACTGGGCGGCCCCGAGTGTCTCGACGAAGTACCCGCGCCGCGCCCGGCCGTTCTCCTCGAACGCCCGCAGCACGGGATAGACCGCGGAGAACCCGCCGGCCACCTGCTCGGCCATCACCGCACCGCGAGTGAGCACGCCGTGCCGCTCCAGCAGTGCCTCAGCGCGCGCCGTCGTCCGCCGCGTCGCGTTGGTCTCCCGGTCCGGCAGCCGGGACCAGCGGCCGGCCACCGTCGGGGGTCCGGTCCGGGTGGGCATCGACGGGCGGCCCAGCCGCGCGCGGCCGTGTCGGCCGCCGGCGAGCCGGACCCGTGGCGGCGCCGCCGCCCGGCGGTGGGTGCCACGCCCGCCCAACCGGGTCCGCAAGGGGGCGAGCGTGTCGTTGGTCAGCGCACCGGCCCAGACCAGGTCCCAGACGAGGTCGGCGAGCGCGGTGTCATCGGTGGCTCCCACGAGGTCGGACAGCCCGCGGAAGAACAGCGCCTGGCCGCCGGCGAGGTGCTCGAGGATCGGCGCCCCCTCGTCCGGGATGGAGAGTGGCTCCGGCAGCAACAGCGGCGCGAGGTCGGCCGGGACCAGGCTGATCCACCCGTCGCCACCCGGCAGACCACCGGCGCCGGCCCACAGCACCTCACCGGCACTGGTCAGCTCGTCGAGCATCGCGGGGGAGTAGTCGCGGACCCGGGCCGGCAGGACCAGCGACTCGAGCGCGCTGGCCGGCACCAGGGCCCCGGCCAGCTGTTCGACCACCGCCAGGACGCCGTCGGTCCCGCGGAGCCGGCCGCCGACCGACTGCCAGGAGGGGGTGAAACGGGCCAGCGTCTCCACCGGGACCGGCTCCACCTCCTGGCGAAGCCGGGCCAGGCTGCGCCGGCGAACCATGCGCAGCACCTCGGCGTCGCACCACTCCTGGCCGGACCCGCCGGGACGGAACTCACCGGTGACCAGCCGCCCGGTAGCGGTGAGCCGCTGCAGGGTCGCGACCACGACCGCCACGCCGAGGCCCAGGCGAACGGCGACCTCACCCGGCTGGAAGGGGCCGTGGGTGCGCGCGTGCCGACCGACCAGATCCCCGAGAGGGTCCTCGACCGGTTCGGTGAAGACCTCGGGCACGCCGACCGGGAGGGCGGTGCCCAGGGCGTCACGCAACCGGCCCGCGTCCTCGATCGCGACGTACCTCTCCTGCCCGGCGATCCGCACCTGCAGCGCCCTCCGGGCGGCCACGAGCTCCTCCAGCCACGACTGCGGCACGCCTCTGCCTGCGGCCTCCGCCACGCTCAGATCACCGATCATGCGCAGCAGGTCGGCGGCGCCGTCGACGTCCCGCGGGTGGCGTTCGACCGGCAACCGCTGCAGCTCGGCCTCGATCTCGGACATCGCCTCGGCGTCGAGCAGTTCGCGCAACTCCGACCGGCCGAGCAGCTCGGCGAGCAATCCGGTGTCCAGTGCCAGCGCCTGGGCGCGCCGTTCGGCCATCGGGGCGTCGCCGTCATAGATGAACTGGCCCACGTAGCCGAACAGCAGCGACTGCGCGAACGGGGACGCGGTGTCGGTCTGCACGTCTGCTACGCGAACCCGGCGCGCCCGGACGTCACGCATGAGCTCGACCAGACCAGGGACGTCGTAGACGTCCTGCAGCACCTCGCGGGCAGCCTCCAAGGTGATCGGGAACGAGGCGAAGTCGCTCGCCACCGCCAGGAGCTGGGCGGCGCGCTGGCGCTGTTGCCAGAGTGGCGTGCGGCGGCGCGGATCGCGCCGGGGGAGCAGGAGGGCCCTGGCCGCGCACTCGCGGAACCGGCTGGCGAACAGCGCCGAGTTGCCGACCTCGGCGGTCACCTCGCGCTCGACATCGTCGGGGTCGAGGATCGCGAGATCCGCCTCGGGCGGCTCTCCGGTGGTGTCGGGCAGTCGCAGCACGATTCCGTCGTCGGAGTGCATGGCGGCGACGTCGACCCCGTAGCGCTCGCGCAGCCGCGCGGCGAGCACCAGCGACCACGGGGCGTTGACCTGCGCGCCGAACGGGGAGTGGACGACGAGCCGCCAGTCGCCCAGCTCGTCGCGGAACCGCTCGACCAGCAGGGTCCGGTCGTCGGGAAGGTGCCCGGTGGCCTGTTTCTGCTCGGCCAGGTACGCCTGCAGGTTGGCCGCGCCCCACTCGTCCAGCCCCGCCGCTCGCGCGCGGGCGAGCCCCGCCTCGGGCGTCGCCGAGCCGACCTCGCGGAGGAACGCGCCGAGCGCCCGGCCCAGCTCCAGCGGCCGGCCCAGTGTGTCGCCGTGCCAGAACGGCATCTTCCCGGCCTGCCCGGGGGCCGGGCTCACCAGCACCCTGTCGTGCGTGATGTCCTCGATCCGCCAGGACGACGACCCGAGGAGGAACACGTCGCCCACCCGCGACTCGTAGACCATCTCCTCGTCGAGCTCACCCACCCGGCGCCCGCCGGTGCCCTCCGACCCGACGATGAAGACGCCGAACAACCCGCGGTCGGGGATGGTGCCGCCGCTGGTGACGGCCAGCCGCTGGGCACCGGCCCGGGCGGTGAGGGTGTCCGTGACGCGGTCCCAGGTGAGCCTCGGCCGCAGCTCGGCGAAGGCATCGGAGGGGTACCGGCCGGCCAGCATGTCGAGCACCGCGTGCAGCGCGGACTCGGGCAACGAGGCGAACGCGGCCGATCGACGGATCACTCCCGCCACCTCGCCGACGGTCCGTGGGCGCTCGGACACGATCGCGACGATCTGCTGGGCCAGCACGTCGAGCGGGTTGCGCAGGTACCGGATCGACTCGATGGCCCCGGCCTTCATCCGCTCGGCGACCAGCGCGCTCTGGACGAGGTCCCCCCGGTACTTCGGGAACAGCACCCCGCGGCTGACCGCGCCCACCTGGTGTCCCGCCCGGCCGACGCGCTGCAGCCCGGAGGCCACCGTCGGCGGTGCCTCGACCTGGATCACGAGGTCGACCGCACCCATGTCGATGCCGAGTTCCAGGCTCGACGTGGCCACGACCGCGGGCAGCCGGCCGGACTTGAGGGCCTCCTCGACGATCGCCCGTTGCTCGCGCGACACCGAGCCGTGGTGGGCCGCCGCGACGGGCGTGATCCCCTCCGGCACGCCGCCCCCCGAGCCGGCCTGCGCCATGAGCGCGGCTGCGTTGGTGCCCGGTGGAACGGTCTCGCCGGTGGCCCGCTCGTAGGCAAGTTCGTTGAGCCGGCTGGTCAGCCGCTCGGCCAGCCGTCGTGAGTTCGCGAACACGATGGTGCTGCGGTGCGCCTGGACGAGGTCGAGGACCCGTTCCTCCACCATCGGCCAGATCGACGTCCGGGGCTGATGCCCGGCCGCGGAACCCTCCAGCTCACCGGTGGGCTGTCCCAGCTCGCTCATGTCCTGGACCGGGACGACGACGGAGAGGTCCCACTCCTTCGTCGACGGCGGCGCGACCACCTGCACGGGACGACCGCCGGCCAGGAAGGTGGCGACCTCCTCGATCGGGCGCACCGTGGCCGACAGGCCGATCCGCTGGGCCGGACGTTCCAGCAGCTCGTCGAGGCGGTCGAGCGACACCGCGAGGTGCGCACCCCGCTTGGTCGCCGCGACGGCGTGCACCTCGTCGACGATCACCGTCTCGACCCCGCGCAGTGCTTCCCGCGCCGAGCTGGTGAGGAGCAGGAACAGCGACTCGGGCGTGGTGATGAGGATGTCGGTCGGCCGCCGGGCGAAGGCGCGTCGCTCGTCGGCCGGGGTGTCGCCGGACCGGATGCCGACGCGGATCTCGGGGCGCTCCAGCCCGAGCCGGGCGGCGGCCTGGCCGATGCCGGCCAGCGGTGCCCTCAGATTGCGCTCGACGTCCATGGCGAGCGCCTTGAGCGGGGACACGTAAAGGACGCGGCATCGTTTCTGCTCATCCGCCGGCGGCGTCGCGGCCAACCGGTCCAGCGACCAGAGGAACGCCGCCAGCGTCTTGCCGGAGCCGGTCGGGGCGACGACGAGGGCGTGCTCGCCACTGCTGATCGCATCCCAGGCGCCCTCCTGGGCCGCTGTGGGCTGCTCGAACGCGCCGCTGAACCAGGCCCGGGTGGGCTCGGAGAACCGGCGGAGAGCGGACACGTTCTCCAGTGTCCACGCGGGTACGACAGTTCCGCTGTCGACCGTGAACGAGGTCTCGTCCTGCCGGTCTGCCGTCGGGCCGTTCGGGCACACTGAGTGGCATGCGCCACTCCCTGTACGAGGCCGAACACGACGAGTTCCGCGACATGGTCCGCGGCTGGGCCGAGACGACCGTCGCGCCCTTCCATGCGCAGTGGGAGAAGGACGGCATCGTGCCGCGCGAGGTCTGGCTCTCCGGCGGCAGGCAGGGGCTGCTGGGCATGGACATGGACGAGCAGTTCGGTGGCGGCGGGGTCCGCGACTTCCGGTACAACGCCGTCGTCGACGAGGAGATGACGCGGATCGGCGCGAGCGGCGTCGGGTTCGGGCTGCACAACGACGTCGTCGGCCCGTACCTGCGTGACCTCGCCACGGAGGAACAGAAGCGGCGCTGGCTGCCCGGGTTCTGCGCCGGGGAGCTGATCACCGCCATCGCCATGACCGAGCCCGGGACCGGGAGCGACCTCCAGGGGATTCAGACCACCGCCCGCAAGGACGGCGACGGCTGGGTGCTGAACGGCTCGAAGACCTTCATCACCAACGGCATCAACTCCGATCTGGTCATCGTGGTTGCCCGGACCGATCCGGACGCCCCCGGCTCGAAGGGGATCAGCCTGCTCGTCGTCGAGCGGGACATGCCCGGCTTCTCCCGCGGCCGCAATCTGGAGAAGGTCGGCCTCAAGGCCCAGGACACCGCCGAGCTGTTCTTCGACGACGTGCGCGTCCCGGCCGAGAACCTGCTCGGCACCGAGAACCGCGGCTTCTTCCACCTGATGGAGAACCTGCCGCAGGAGCGGCTCTCGATCGCCGTCGGTGCGGTCGCGGCGGCCGAACGCGTGCTGGCCATCACCCGCGAATACGTGACGAGCCGGACGGCGTTCGGCAGGCCCGTCGCCTCGTTCCAGAACACCCGGTTCGTCCTCGCCGAGCTGCACACCGAGACGACGATCGCCCGGACGTTCGTCGACGAGTGCGTGCGCCAGCTGAACACCGGTGAGCTCACCGCCGTCGATGCCTCGATGGCCAAGTACTGGACGAGCGAGCTGCAGAACAAGGTCGCCGACCGTTGTCTCCAGCTGCACGGCGGCTACGGCTACATGGACGAATACCCGGTCTCGAAGGCCTGGCGCGACTCCCGCGTCCAGTCGATCTACGGCGGCACCAACGAGATCATGAGGGAGATCATCGGCCGGTCGATGGGGCTGTGAGCACGGCGGCTACGGCCGATCCTGCGACGGCTGCGGCCGACCCTGCGCCGGGCCGGCACCGCCGGCGTCCTCGGCGGAGGCGTCGCGCTCAGCGGCCGCGGTAGTTCCTGATCAGCAGGACGATCGACACCAGCAGCGTGCAGGCGATGGCGATCTGCAGGACGGTGTCCCATCCCGCCGAGCCGGTGCCGGGAATCATGGTCCGAGCCTAGGTCGTGGCGACCCCCGCGTTCCGGCGCGCAGGTTAGCGTCGGGGAGTGCGCCTGCAGGAATTCTGGTCCCGGCTCGACGATCAGTTCGGTTCGATGCGTGCTCAGAGCGTGGCCCGCGACCACGTGTTCGCCGCGCTCGGCGGCCGCACGGCCGTCGACGCGCTCGACTCCGGGATCGCGGTGCGGAAGGTCTGGCTGGCCATCTGCGAGGAGTACGAGGTGCCGCCGAAGGAGCGCTGACCGCGGGCGCCCACAAGTGCCCGCGTGTCGGCCTGGCAATCGAACACCTGTTCGTTCTACAGTTGCGTCCACAGGCCGGCTGGCTTTCCACAACTCCGCCCGATCGGCCAGAACTGTCGGTGCCTCGTCCTAGCGTCGGTCCCGACCCGCTTCCGCGAACCGAAGGTGAGCACCATGGCAACGCTCGACCGCGACAAGGCCCTCGACATGGCCCTCGCCCAGATCGACAAGCAGTTCGGCAAGGGCTCGGTCATGCGCCTGGGCGACAGCCCCGAGGTGGCCATGAAGGTCATCCCGACCGGCTCGATCGCCTTGGACATCGCGCTCGGCATCGGCGGCCTGCCGCGCGGCCGGGTGATCGAGGTCTACGGCCCGGAATCCTCCGGTAAGACGACGGTCGCCCTGCACGCCGTCGCCAACGCCCAGGCCGCCGGCGGCATCGCGGCCTTCATCGACGCAGAGCACGCGCTCGATCCGGAGTACGCCCGCGCCATCGGCGTCGACACCGACGCCCTGCTGGTGAGCCAGCCCGACACCGGTGAGCAGGCGCTCGAGATCGCCGACATGCTGATCCGTTCCGGTGCGCTCGACATCATCGTCATCGACTCGGTGGCCGCGCTCGTGCCCCGTGCCGAGATCGAGGGCGAGATGGGTGACAGTCACGTCGGTCTGCAGGCCCGCCTCATGAGCCAGGCGCTGCGCAAGATCACCGGCGCCCTGAGCAACTCCGGCACGACGATGATCTTCATCAACCAGCTGCGCGAGAAGGTGGGTGTGGTCTACGGCTCGCCCGAGGTCACCACCGGTGGTCGTGCGCTGAAGTTCTACTCGTCGGTCCGACTCGACGTCCGCCGCATCGAGACCCTCAAGCAGGGCACCGACGCCGTCGGCAGCCGCACGCGCGTCAAGGTCGTCAAGAACAAGGTCGCGGCACCGTTCAAGCAGGCCGAGCTCGACATCCTCTGGGGCCAGGGCTTCAGCCGCGAGGGCGGCCTGATCGACGTCGGGGTCGAGCAGGGCATGGTGAAGAAGTCCGGTGCTTGGTACACCTACGAGGGCGACCAGCTCGGCCAGGGCAAGGAGAACGCCCGCAACTTCCTGAAGGACAACCCCGACCTCGCCGACGAGATCGAGAAGAAGATCAAGGAGAAGCTCGGCATCGGTGCCACGCTCGACGCGCCGGCGCCGGCTGATCCCGTCGACTTCTGAGTCCCCTGATGAGCGGCTGGCCGGAATCCTCCGACGCCTCGACGCGCCGTCCCCCCGCCCGACGGGGAGGACGGCAATTCGGGGGACGGTCATCGAGTTCGGCCGACACGACGCCCGAGCAGGCTTCCGGGTCACCCGAGGACGACATGGGTGACCCGGAGGCCGTGGCTCGCTCCCTGTGCCTCCGTGCCCTGACCGGCGCGCCCAAGACCCGCCAGCAGCTCGCCGATCTCCTCACCAGACGGGGAGTGCCCGAGCCGGCCGCCGTCGCGGTACTGGACCGGTTCGGCGAGGTCGGACTGATCGACGACGCCGCGTTCGCCCGCGCCTGGGTCAGCTCTCGGCAGGCGGGGCGCGGGCTGGCCCGCCGGGCGCTGAAGGCCGAACTCCGCGCCAAGGGAGTCGACCCGGAGGTGGCCGCCGAGGCCGTGGAGGTGGTCGACGACGACGACGAGCGAGCCACGGCACGGCTGCTCGTGGAGCGGCGGCTGCGCGGAATGAGCCGACTCGATCGGACGACGGCCACCCGGCGGCTCATCGGGATGCTGGCTCGCAAGGGCTACGGCGGTGGGCTCGCCGCCGGTGTGGTCCGTGAGGCTCTGGACCGGGCGGGGCATACCGGGCCCGGTGCCGACGGGTTGGAGGAGCTCGAGGACGACGGTCCGCTGCCCTGACGGCCGCCGGACCGCAGTTGCGTCTCAGGGCGCGCCGGGTGGTCGCGCCGGTCAGGTCGGGTCGGGGTCGTTCGGGCCTTGCCGCCTGCCGGTGCCGCCCACCAGTTCCTCGGTGTAGGGCTCGTGCCGCCTTCCGGCGTGGGCCTCGGCGTGCAGCCGCTCGACGAGCTGCGGGTAGTGCGCCTCGAACGCCGGCCGCTCGGAACGGATCGGTGGGATCTCGATGAAGTTGTGCCGCGGCGGTGGCGACGACGTCGCCCACTCGAGGGAGTTGCCCGCGCCCCACGGGTCGTCGCGCAGCGCGAGGGGCCCGTACCTCCACGACTTCAGCACGTTGTAGAGGAACGGGATGATCGAGGCGCCGAGGACGAACGAGCCGATCGTCGAGATCACGTGCATCGTGGTGAACCCGTCGGTGGACGCGTAGTCCGAGTAGCGGCGCGGCATTCCCTGTGCCCCCAGCCAGTGCTGGATCAGGAAGGTGGCGTGGAAGCCGATGAAGGTCAACCAGAAGTGCAGCTTCCCCAGCCTGTCGTCCATCATCCGGCCGCACATCTTCGGGAACCAGAAGTAGATGCCCGCGTAGGCCGCGAACACGACGGTGCCGAACAGCACGTAGTGGAAGTGCGCCACCACGAAGTACGAGTCGGTGACGTGCCAGTCCAGTGGGGGGCTGGCCAGCAGGACGCCGGTCAGACCGCCGAGGAGGAAGGTGATCATGAATCCGATGGAGAACAGCATCGGCGACTCGAAGGTCAGCTGCCCTCTCCACATCGTGCCGATCCAGTTGAAGAACTTCAGACCGGTCGGGACGGCGATCAGGTAGGTCAGGAACGCTAAGAACGGCAGCAGCACCGCACCGGTGGCGAACATGTGGTGTGCCCAGACCGCCAGCGAGAGGAAGCCGATGGCCATCGTCGCGCCGATCATGCCCTTGTAGCCGAACAAGGGCTTGCGGCTGAAGACCGGGATGACTTCGGTGATGATGCCGAAGAAGGGCAGCGCGACGATGTAGACCTCCGGGTGCCCGAAGAACCAGAACAGGTGCTGCCACAGCATCGGGCCGCCGTCCTGCCTGGAATACACCGCAGCGCCGAGGTTGCGGTCGGCCAGCAGAGCCATGAGCGCCGCGGTGAGGATGGGGAACGCCGCCAGGATCAGGATGCTGGTGACCAGGGAGTTCCAGGTGAAGATCGGCATCCGGAACATGGTCATGCCCGGTGCGCGCAGACAGACGATCGTGGTGATGAAGTTGACCCCGCCGAGGATGGTGCCCAGGCCGCTCACCGCGAGGCCCGCGGCCCAGAGGTTGCCGCCGACTCCCGGCGTCTGTACCCCTGTGGACAGCGGCACGTAGGCGGTCCAGCCGAAATCGGCGGCTCCGTCAGGGGTGAAGAAGCCGGAGACCACGATGGTGCTGCCGAAGGTGAACAACCAGAAGGAGAGCGCGTTCAGCCGGGGGAACGCGACATCGGGGGAGCCGATCTGCAACGGCATGATGAGATTCCCGAACGCGAAGAACAGCGGCGTCGCGAACATCAGCAGCATCAGAGTGCCGTGCATGGTGAACAGCTGGTTGTACTGCTCCGGGGAGAGGAACTGCATTCCCGGCTGACCGAGCTCGGCCCGCATCAGCATGGCCATCAGGCCGGCGAGGATGAAGAATACGAACGACACGGTGAGGTACATCAGACCGATCACCTTGTGATCGGTGGTCCGCAGCAGGCTCAGCAGCCGCGAGCCCTTGCGGGCCTCCACGACCGGGCTCGGCCGGCTGATGATCGGCCGCGGGGCGATCGCGGTCATGCCGCCGCCTCCGCCCGCCGCGATCCGGCGATCACTCGCCGGAGCTCCTCGACGCTGTGGGACATGAGCGGCCCCCGAGTCCTCTCGCGGGCACCCGGAGGTGCGCGGTCAGCTCGTCGCTCTCTCGTGAGCGGCAAGGCCATCGTCGCGCATCCGGCGGCCGAGGGAAACCCGAACAGCGGTGGAGAAGGGCCGGGTCGCCGGGGAAGATCAGCTCGCGGCGAGCCAGGCGCTGACGTCGACCGCGATGCCGTCCGGGGCGTCCTGGTCGGCCACCAGCCAGGACGCCTCCCGCAGCTGACCGGCACCCAGCCAGCGCTGGATCTGGCGGTCGAAGCCGAGCCGAGCCTGCCGGCCCGGGGTGCCGACCGCGCCGAGGAACGTCAGGTCGCTCTCCGCTCCGTCGGCGTAGCGCAGGACGACCCGGCATCGTGACCGCCGGTGGCGGGCGGGGGGCACGGCCTCGCGGACCACCGCGCTCTCCGCCCCTGCTGCCGCGGCGAAGTCGGCCGCCGCCGAGCGCAGCCGCGCGACGAACGCCTGAGCGGCGTCCGGCTCGGCCTCGAGCTCAGCCCCGTTGCGCGGAACGGGGGGCAGGCTGCGCCGCCCAGCGGCGTGCATGGTCTCCATGATGTCCGCAGTGTCGCGGGGGAGGAGACCGGTCACGCCCACGGCGCGCCGTCGGTGAAGGGTGGGTCGGTTGTGGCGACGGACCAGTCGGTCACGGTCACGTCGGCGCCCGCTCCACCGCGAACAGGTCGCCGGGGGCGGAGTACCCCGCAGGCCGGCGGCCGGTCTTCGCGGTCCTCGTCGCCACGGGGCACGATCACGATGGTCGTTGCCAACGTCAATCCTTATGTCCTCGAGCGGGCCGTAGGCTCTGGCCGTTATGGGAACCGAGGTACAGGGCCCTGCGCGCACCTACCGCGTGCGCACGTACGGGTGCCAGATGAACGTGCACGACTCCGAGCGCCTGTCCGGCCTGCTCGAGGCGGCCGGCTACGCGGCGGCGCCGGAGGGCAGCGACGCCGACGTGGTCGTCCTCAACACCTGCGCCGTGCGCGAGAACGCCGACAACCGGCTCTACGGCAACCTCGGTCATCTGCGGCCGGTCAAGGACGCACACCCGGGGATGCAGATCGCCGTCGGCGGCTGCCTGGCGCAGAAGGACCGCGGCGAGATCGTGCGGCGTGCTCCTTGGGTGGATGTCGTCTTCGGCACCCACAACGTGGGTTCGCTGCCGGCGCTGCTCGAGCGCGCGCGGCACAACGCCGAGGCCCAGGTGGAGATCGTCGAGTCGCTCGAGGTCTTCCCGTCGACCCTCCCCGCCAAGCGCGACTCGGCCTACTCCGGCTGGGTCTCGATCAGCGTCGGCTGCAACAACACGTGCACGTTCTGCATCGTCCCGTCGCTACGTGGCACCGAGAAGGACCGCCGGCCGGGGGAGATCCTCGCCGAGGTGCAGGCGCTGGCCGACCAGGGCGTGCTGGAGGTGACCCTGCTCGGCCAGAACGTCAACGCGTACGGCGTCGAGTTCGGCGACCGGGGCGCGTTTGCCGACCTGCTCCGCACGGCCGGGCGGATCGAGGGGCTGGAGCGGATCCGCTTCACCAGCCCGCACCCGCGGGAGTTCACCGACGACGTGATCGCCGCGATGGCCGAGACCCCGGCGGTCTGCCACCAGCTGCACATGCCCCTGCAGTCGGGCTCGGACGACGTCCTGAAGCGGATGCGCCGCGCGTACCGGCGGGACCGCTACCTCGGCATCCTCGACCGGGTACGCGCGGCCATGCCGGACGCGGCGATCACCACCGACATCATCGTCGGCTTCCCCGGGGAGACCGAGGAGGACTTCGAGCAGACCCTCGAGGTCGTTCGCGAGGCGCGCTTCTCCAGCGCGTTCACCTTCCAGTATTCGAAGCGACCCGGAACGGCCGCCGCGGAGATGGATGGCCAGGTGCCCAAGGCCGTCGTCCAGGAGCGCTACCTGCGGCTGACCGCGCTGCAGGACGAGATCAGCTGGGCGGAGAACCGTGCGCTGGTCGGCCGCACGGTCGAGCTGCTGGTCGCCGCGGGCGAGGGCAGTAAGGACGCGGCCACCGGACGGCTCTCCGGCCGGGCCCGCGACGGCCGGCTCGTGCACTTCACCGCGGCGAACGGCGTCCGGCCCGGCGACATCGTCGAGACGGTCGTGACCCAGGCGGCCCCGCACTTCCTCGTGGCCGACGGGGTACTGCTCTCCCACCGGCGCACCCGGGCCGGCGACGCGAGCGAAGCCGGCACCCGGCCGACGACGCCGGGCATCCTGCTCGGGATGCCCCGGATCGGCGCCCCCGCCTGACCAAGGACCCCGTCCTCCCCACCCTTTGCACGCTCAGGGCGGGGCCCTGGACGGGGCCTTAGCGGCGGGAGGCGGACTTCTCGGCCTCGGCCAGCCACTCGCGGCGGGTGGCGAGGTTGGCCTGCGCCTCCTCGATCCGCCGCCTGTCGCCGGCGGCCTCCGCCTTGGCCAGCTGCTCCTCGGCCTTCGTGACGGCGGCCCGCATGGACGTCACCATCGGGTTCTCCGGAGCGGTGCGGGCGCGGGAGGAGTCGGTGGCGCCGCGGACCTTCTGCTCCACCGCCTGCATCCGGTCCTCCAGAGCACGCATGGCCCCACGTGGGACGTGGCCGATCGCGTCGTAGCGCTCCTGGATCTTGCGCAGCGCGCTCTGGGCCCCGCGCAGATCGCTGGACGGATCGATCTTCTCCGCCTCGGCGAGGAGCTCCTCCTTCAGCTTCTGGTTGGCCTGTTCCTCGCCGGTGCGCTGCTTGTCCGACTCGGTGCGGGCGGCGAAGAAGACGTCCTGGGCGGCCCGGAACTGCTTCCAGAGATCGTCGTCGCCGTCGCGGCCGGTCCGGGGCACGGCCTTCCAGCGGTCCATCAGGGTGCGCATGGCCGCGCTGGTCGGGCCCCACTCCGTGGACGCCGACAGCCGCTGGGCCTCCGCGATGAGCTCCTGCTTCGCGGCACGGGCCTCGCCGCGCTGAGCGTCCAGCGAGGCGAAGTGCGCGCCCCGGCGGCGACCGAACGCATCCCGGGCCGCGGCGAAGCGGGTCCAGAGCGCCTCGTCCTTCTTGCGGTCGATCCCGCGGATCGTCTTCCACTCCTCGACGATGGCCTTCAGCCGGTCACCCGCGGCCTTCCAGGACGTCGACTCGGCGGCGATCTGTTCCGCCTCGGCGGCCAGCGCCTCCTTGCGGGCGACCTGCGCGGCCCGAGCGGCTGCCTTCTCGGCGCGCGACTCGGCCGCGGCCGAATCAGCGGTGCCCACCATCGCCTGGGCCCGGGCGGCCAGCCCCTCGAGGTCGCCGACGGCCGCAGCGGTGGGAATCGACTCCGCCAGCGCCTGTGCCTTGCTCTTGAGCTCGGCGGGATTGCCGGTGTGCGCCTTCAGCCGAGCCTCGAGCAACGACACCTCGGTGGCGAGGTCGTCGAAACGGCGTCCGTAGTGAGCCAATCCGGCTGCCGGCTCTCCGGCCTGCCACGAACCGACTGCCCGCTCGCCGTCCGCGGTCCGGACGTAGACGGTCCCGTCTTCGTCGACGCGACCCCACTCGCTGGGGTCGCTGGGCGGGGGCGGCGGCACCTCGGCCGGCGCCGGCACCACGGGGTGGTGCACCGATGCCGCGGAGTGGACGGCTGCGGGGGAGGGGACCGGACCGGGCGTCGGCACCGGCGTCCCAGTCGCAGCCGGTGTCGGTTCGGGGCTGGTCACCTCGGTCGCCGGCGTCTCCGTGGTCGGGTCGGGCAGGGCGGCGTCCGCGGGGGACGGCGCCTCGGGGGTCCCGGCGTCCGGTGTGACGGCGTCCGGTGTGGCAGCCTCGGGGGCGGCCTCAGATGTGGCGACCTCGTCCGGTCCCTCCGCCGGCTCGGTGCTCGGCGCGAGGGGATCCTGCGCAGGGACCTCTGGTTCCTGGTTCACCGCCTCCGGGGGAGTCGTCTCGGAATGCTCCGCAATCGGCGGAGTGACCTGCTGCGCCCCGTTCCCGGGGTTCTCCGTGCTCGACACGCTCGGCAGTGTCCCACGTCGCATCCGGGAGACTGCTCGCGTGACTGCCCTTCCCGCCGGACCACCGCGTCCGACCGCCTCAGCGGTCGCGTCCGTGGCCTTCTGTCCCTGCCCGCCGGTGCTGCATCCCGCGGTCGAGGGCCGGGCGGCTGCCGACACAGACGTACTCCGCCGGGCCTGTGCGCGGGCGGTATCGGCGATGCTCGCCACCGGCCCGGAGGTCGTCGTCGTCGTAGGCGGTGGCGCCGATCCGGGTGCCTGCTTCGGCCCGGGTGACGGTGGTGATCTGCACGGTTTCGGTGTCCACGTCGAGATAGGGTTCGCCGGCCCCGTCCGGGCGGGGAGCGCCCGGCTGCCCCTCGCGCACACGGTCGGGGCCTGGCTCCTGGACCAGGCCGGCTACTCGGGGACGCGGATCGGCGTGGCCCCCGGCTCCCTCGCGACCGTGAGCGCAGAGTTCCCGGGCCGCGTGGGGATCCTGGCGATGGGCGACGGGTCGGCACGGCGCACGCCCAAAGCACCGGGCTACCTGGACGCCGCCGCCGAGCCGTTCGACCGGCTTGTCGCGACCGCGCTGGCATCCGGGGACGCCGACACCCTCGCCGCACTCGACCCGGCCGAGGGCGACCGGTTGCTGGCCGCCGGAACGCGGACCTGGAAGGCCGTGGGCACCGTGGTGGGCGGGCGGCGGATCACCGCGCGGCAGCACTACGACGACGCACCGTTCGGCGTGGGCTACCTCGTCACCGACTGGCAACTGGCGTGACGGACGAGCGGAGCGCGCCGCCGGTGCTCGCCGTCGTCGGCCCGACCGCAACGGGCAAGACGGCGCTCGCGGTCGCACTCGCGCAGCGGCTGGGCGGTGAAGTGATCAACGCCGACTCGATGCAGCTCTACCGCGGCATGGACATCGGTACCGCCAAGCCCGACCTCGCCGAGCGCGGCGGTGTGCCTCACCACCTGCTCGATCTGTGGCAGGTGCGCGAACCGGCGTCGGTAGCGGAGTACCGACAGCAGGCCCGCGGCGAGATCGACCGCCTGCGGGCTGCGGGCACCGTGCCGGTGCTGGTTGGCGGGTCGGGGCTCTACGTGCGCGCCGTCCTCGACGAACTCGAGTTCCCCGGGACCGATCCGGCGGTGCGGACCCGGCTCGAGGACGAACTTGCCGAGGTCGGTGCGGCGGAGCTGCACGCCCGGCTGGCCGATCTCGATCCGGCCGCGGCCGCGGCGGTGCTCCCCACCAACGGACGGCGGATCGTCCGTGCCCTGGAGGTGATCGAGCTGACCGGCGGCCCCTTCCGCGCGCGGCTCCCCGCGCCGCAGCCGCACTATCCGGCCCACGTCGTCGGGCTCGACCGCGAGCCCGCCGAGCTCGACGAGCGGATCGCCGTCCGGGTGAACCGGATGTGGGCGGCCGGCTTCGTGGCCGAGGTCGAGGCGCTGGCCGCCGACGGGCTCCGCGACGGGCCGACTGCCTCCCGCGCGCTGGGCTACGCGCAGGTGCTCGCCCAGTTCGACGGCAACCTCACGCCGGAGGAGGCGCGCGAGCGGACCGTCAGCACCACCCGCCGGTTCGTGCGCCGGCAGCGCTCCTGGTTCCGCCGGGACCCGGCCGTCAGCTGGTTCGACGCAGCACGCCCCGACCTCGTGGACGCCGTGGGCGCGAAGATCGCCGCCCGTACGATCGAGTCGTGATCGACCAACCGGCGCCCCGGGTGCTCATCGGGCACGGCACGGAGAACGACTTCGTCGTCCTTCCCGACCCCGACGGCTCGGTGTGGTCGGAGGACCGGCTGGACGCGGCTCTGGTCCGCCGGTTGTGCGATCGCCGGGCCGGCCTCGGGGGCGACGGTGTGCTGCGCGTCGTCCGCAGCGAGCGCGTGCCCGACGCGCGGGACGTGCTGGGTGCGGAGCTGGATGCGTGCACCTGGTTCATGGACCACCGCAACGCCGACGGGTCCTACGCCGAGATGTGCGGCAACGGCATCCGGCTCTTCCTCCATGTGCTCGTCGCCGAGGGGCTGCTGAGCCGGGAGGAGTGCGTCGCCGGCGTCCTGGTCGGCACCCGAGGGGGTCCCCGCCGCGTCGGTGCGACGCCTGACGGCCGGTACTGGGTGGACATGGGTCCCGCGCGCGAATTCGGTTCCGGGAAGGCGGAGCTCTCCGGTCAGGTCTTCCCCGGCCTGGCCGTGTCCCTGGGCAATCCGCACCTCGCCTGCCTGACCGATGTCCCGGTCGACACCCTCGACCTGACGTCGGCGCCCGGATTCGATGCGGACCTGTTCCCGCATGGGGTCAATGTCGAGATCGTGAACGTGCTCGAGTCCGGTGCACACATCCGGCTTCGGGTGTTCGAGCGCGGTGTCGGGGAGACCCGCTCCTGCGGGACCGGCGCATGCGCGGCCGCCTACGCAGCCCTGGCCGCCGAGGGAGCGATGGAGGGCACGGTGACGGTGGACGTCCCCGGGGGCCGTCTGTCGGTGCAGGTGGGCCCACGGAAGACGGTGCTCACCGGCCCAGCCGCCATCGTCGCCTCGGGTGAGCTCGCCCCGGAGTGGCTCGCCGGCTGATCCGGCTCAGTCCTCGGCCGGCTCGTCGGGGGCGTCCCCCGGAGTCTCCGGGTCCTCCGTCGGAGGCCCGGGCTTGTCTGCCGGGCCGGTGTCGCTGGTGTCCCTCGGTTGGCCGCGCCCACTGTCCTGATCCGGCCCGCCGCCGAACAGGTTCCGCGGCGGATCGAGCCCCTTCGGGTCGCGCCCAGGGTCGTCGAGCTCGTCGCCGGGGGTCGGATTGTCGGTGTCGGGCTCAGTCATCGGTCACTCCTCACGGTCCGGTCACTCGTCCGCCACTACCCGGCCGGAAAACCCTCACTCCTGCCGGGATGCACCTGGGCCGGGAATGCGTTGTACCCGGCGATGACAACAACTCACGTGACCCCTTCGCCGGGTCGTGCCACGCTGGACCCGATGACAACCGCACACAACCCCTCCTTCGACGTCGAGGGGACCAATGACGCCGACTCGCGGCCCACTCCCGCCGCCCAGTTCGAGGAGCAGGACGACACCACCGGGTCCTACGTCCGAGAAGAGCGCGGAGCGCTCCGCCGGGTAGCGGGCCTCTCCACCGAACTCGCCGACGTCACCGAGGTCGAATACCGGCAGCTGCGCCTCGAGCGCGTCGTTCTGGTCGGTGTCTGGACCGAGGGAACGCAGGTCGACGCCGACCGTTCGCTGGCCGAGCTCGCCGCGCTCGCCGAGACCGCGGGCTCCGAGGTTCTGGAGGCGGTCAGCCAGCGGCGTGACAAGCCGGACGCCGCCACCTACGTCGGCTCCGGCAAGGCGGTCGAGATCCGCGACATCGTCGCGGCGACCGGTGCCGACACCGTGATCTGCGACGGCGAGCTGACCCCCGGCCAGCTGAACCAGCTGGAGAAGCTCCTCAAGGTCAAGGTCGTCGACCGGACCGCGCTGATCCTGGACATCTTCGCCCAACACGCCAGCAGCCGGGAAGGCAAGGCTCAGGTCGAGCTGGCGCAGATGCAGTACATGCTTCCGCGCCTGCGCGGCTGGGGTGAGTCGCTGTCCCGGCAGGCCGGTGGCCGCGTCGCGGGCGGTGGCGGGATCGGTACCCGTGGCCCGGGTGAGACCAAGATCGAGACCGACCGGCGACGGATCCGCGCGCGGGTGAGCAAGCTCCGCCGGGAGATCGCCGGGATGGCGACGGCGCGGGCGACCCAGCGGTCCAGCCGTGGGCGCAACGCCGTGCCGAGCGTCGCGATCGCCGGTTACACCAACGCGGGGAAGTCCAGCCTGCTCAACAAGCTCACCGGTGCCGGCGTCCTGGTCGAGAACTCACTGTTCGCGACCCTGGACCCGACCGTCCGCCGCGCCGAGTCCCCCGACGGCCGGGAGTACACGCTCACCGACACGGTGGGGTTCGTCCGTCACCTGCCGCACCAGCTCGTCGACGCGTTCCGCTCGACGCTGGAGGAGGTGGCGGCCGCCGACCTGCTGCTGCACGTGGTCGACGGTTCCGACCCCGATCCGCTGGGGCAGATCGACGCCGTCCATGTGGTCCTCGGGGAGATCGACGCAGCCGCCGTGCCCGAGCTCATCGTCGTCAACAAGGTGGACGCGATGACCGAGGACGACGTGCTCACACTGCGCCGGGCGCTGCCCGGAGCGGTCTGGGTGTCTGCCCGTACCGGTGCCGGCATCGAAGGGCTGCGGGAGCTGATCGCCGCCCGCCTCCCGCACCCCGACGTGGACATCGATGTGCTCGTGCCCTACGGGCGGGGCGACCTCGTCGCTCGCGTGCACCGGGACGGCGAGGTGCTCAACGAGTCGCACGAGGAGGCCGGCACCCGGCTCACCGCTCGGGTGGACGGGGCTCTGGCCGCGGCACTCGAGCAGTTCGGCGCCCCCGTCGCCTGAGGGCCGGCGGGGCCCGGGTGGTCGGAAGCCGGCCCGGGGTCCGCTCTCCAAGGTCACGGTCCGATCACAGCCCGGTACGGTGATCTGGTGACGAGGGCTGCGGTTCGCGACGCCGGCCCGCGAGAGCGCACCCCCGTTGTGACGATCGGGCGCCCGCGCCGCTGGTCGATGGTTGTTGCCCTCATCGTCGGCGTCCTGGTCACCGCGGACCTGTTGCGCCGCGGTTTCCTGGAGCGTCTGGATCTCCGAGCCTCGGAGATCGTCAGCCATTGGGGGCTGGCCGACTCAGGGGCGTATCCCGTGGTCTGGCTGGTCACCCAGGTCGGCGGACGAGTCACGATCCTCGCCGTCCTCGCGGCACTGGTCGGCTACCTCGGCTGGCGGAGACGGGTGTTGCTTCCGCTGGTCCGGGTGCTGCTGGCGCTGGCATTGCTCACCGTGACCGTCTACGCGTTGAAGAGCGCGATAGGGCGCACCGCGCCGAGTTTTCCCGGCTCCTTCTTCTTCCACCCGGACGGCGCCTCGTTCCCCTCCGGGCACGTGGCCAACGCCGTGCTCATGTGGGGGGTCGCTCGCTGGCAGGCCGTGGAGTACGGCCTGCCGGCCAGGGTGCAGCGGATCTTCTGGCTGCTGAGCGTGGCTGCTCCTGTGGCGACCGGGATCGCCATGGTGTCGCTGGACTTTCATTGGGTGACGGATGCGGTGGCCGGCGCTGCGGTGGGCGTGTTGATGTTGGGCGTGGTTCACGCACTCGATACAGCGGTTCTGTCACGCTGGGTGCGTGTCCGGGCGGGCCGGCAGGCCACATAGCGGTGTAGGGCTGCTTGCCGTCGCGGGCGCCCTCGGCGCGGCACTGGTCTTCCTGTCGGCCGTGCCCGCCGCTGCGGAGGTGGCAGCGCCCACCGGTGCCACGGATCCACCCGCGCTCCGCGCGACGACCCGCTGCCATCTCACCGATCCCCGACTGCCAGAGCTGTCCGGCCTGGTGGTTGTCGGGAACCGGATGCTCGCCATGAACGACGGCGGCGACCGGGCGGCGGTCTACCTCCTGGATGGCGGCTGCCGGGTGGTCGATGTGCACAGCGCACCCATCGATCCCTACGACCCCGAGGACATGGCGGTCGGTGCCGACGGAACCGTGTGGCTGGCCGATACGGGCGACAACTCGATGAACCGGCCGACCGTCGCCCTGCTCGCACTGCGACCCAACGGCTCCACCGGCGTGTACCGGATGACGTATCCGGACGGTCCGCACGACGCCGAGGCGCTGTTGCTCGCTCCCGACGGCACGCCCTACATCGTGACCAAGGAAGTGCTCGGTTCCAGCGGCGTCTACCGGCCGCTGACCGCCCTCGCACAGGGTGCGACGGTGGGGATGGGCAAGGTCGCCACGGTCAACGTCACGCTCACCGGAACCCCCGGCGGTCCGGTCGGGCGTGCCGGCCAGCTGATGATCACCGGCGGAGCGGTCTCCAGCGACGGGCACCACCTGGCGCTCCGGACCTATACCGACGCCTACGTCTGGCCGTTGACCGGTTCCGACGTCGCCGGCGCGCTCACCGCAGCCCCGCAGCGCATTGCGCTGCCGCCTTCCCCGCAGGGTGAGGCGATCAGCTTCACGGCTGATGGCCGCCAGCTGGTTGTTGCGAGCGAACAGTTGCCGAGCGACATCAGCGTCGTCCCCCTGCCCGCCCGGCGCACGGCCGCTGTGGCGGGCACGAGGTCGACCGGCCCCGTCCCCGGCCTGACCGACTTCTCCCGCTCCGGCCTCTCGCCGCTCACCTCGGGTGTGATCGCCGCGGTGGTGGCGACCGTGCTGGTGTGGGTGGCCGGGAAACTGCGCCGCCAACCCCGCGCCTGACCTCTCCAGCCCGAACGTGACCTCTGCAGCGCCGCCGGTGCCTGCCTGACGTCGCCGAGCCCGGCGACGTCAGGCAGGAAACTCAGACGCGGCGCAGGACGCTGACGACGCGGCCGAGAACGGTCGCGTCATCTCCCGGGATGGGCTCGTAAGCCGGGTTGTGCGGCAGCAGCCACACGTGACCGTCACGACGCTTGTAGGTCTTGACGGTCGCTTCGCCGTCGATCATCGCGGCGACGATCTCCCCGTTCTCCGCCGTAGGCTGCTGGCGCACGACGACCCAGTCGCCGTCGCAGATGGCCGCCTCGACCATCGAGTCACCGGCCACCTTGAGCATGAACAGCGTCCCCTCGCCCACGAGTTCGCGAGGCAGGGGGAAGACGTCCTCCACCGCCTGCTCGGCGAGGACCGGACCGCCCGCGGCGATGCGGCCGACGAGCGGCACGTAGGTGGGCGTCGGCACCTGGCCCTCATCCGCCGAGCCAGGAACTTCGGTGAATGCCGCGGTGGACCGGAGGGCGTCGCCGGGCAGCCGCACATCGAGCGCGCGGGGACGGTTGGGGTCGCGCCGCAGCCAGCCCTTCTTCTGCAGCACCGACAGCTGGTGCGCCACGGACGACGCTGAGGACAAGCCGACCGCCTCACCGATCTCCCGCACCGAGGGCGGGTAGCCCCGGCGCTCGATCGAGTCGTGGATGACTTCGAGCACGCGACGCTGGCGCTGGGTCAGGCCGTCGCCGTCGGTGCCGCGGTCGGGGAACGAGCGCACGGAGGCGCTTCTGTCGTCGGCCGCCGGTGTACCGGATCGGCCGCTGGAGTCGTTCGTCGAGTCGGCCGTGTCGTCCACCGTTGACCCGGTGGCACGCCGCCGCGGCCCGGCGCCGTGGGCCTTCCGGCCGCCCGGCGTTCCGCTCGTCCCCGCCACGTCTCCTCCTCGCCGGCTGCCGCTGCAGCACGTCCTCGTCGCGTCGTACCGGAACCGTAGCGCTGAACGGGATCGGTTTCAAACACGTGTTCGAACAATCTGCCGTGTCGGGTCGATTCTGTCGCCGCCGTGCGGTAGACATCGAACAGAAGTTCGAATCGAACACGCGTTCGATGCCGCAGACGTGCAACTCGATGGAACGGAGGACGGGTCATGGGGTGTGTGCAGCAGGCCGTGCTGGAGTTCGACGGGGAGGTCCAGGCGCCGTGGCGGCCACGGCTGGTGTCGGAGCCTTCGATCGGTGGGGCCGCCGGTCAGCCTGCGACGGTGCGCCCCCTCCCGCCACACCCCTCCCGGCGGAACGCCTCGAGGGTGGGTGCCTGCCGCGCGCCTGTGACCGGGGCATACCCGACGGCTCCGGGCCGGCGCCGCCCCGCGCCCGGCGGGCGCCTGCCGGCCCCAGGCGCGTCGACGGCCCGGCCCGGGCGCGACTCCCGCGCCATCATCGGCCGCCGGGGTCCCGAGCGGCTGCGGCTGACTCGCCGAGCGCGCCGGCTCGCTGTCGTGCTGGCGCTGGCCGCCGGGGTGGCGCTCGGCTCGTGGCTCGCCCCACTTCTCGGCGGCGGTGGCGGGGACGACCTTCGTCTGGCCGGCGTGAGCAGCGTGACCGTGGAATCCGGCGACACGCTCTGGTCGATCGCGTCCTCGGTATCGGGCAACTCGGACGTCCGGGCGGTGGTGGACCAGATCAGGCGGCTCAATGCGCTCCGGAGCGTCGATCTGGTGCCCGGCCAGGTCCTGCAACTGCCGTGACGCCCGTGGGCGAAGCGCCGGGTGACCCTCTCGACCCGCGCGCCACGGCAATTGCTCTACAACCTCAGCGCGCGACTTCGTCAACCCTGAGTGTGGGCGCGTTCACCGTCTGTGGTCGGTTTGCCGCATACGGTCGTCGTGTGTCAGGCGCCTTGGAAAACCGTGCAGCCGTGTTCACGAGTCAGCCGCAGGCCGTGGAGGTCTATCAGAGCGGTGGCTGGTGGCCCGGGGAGCTGCTCGGCTGGCGGCATGACGACGCCGGCTCCTGTCAGGTCTGGGTGCGCGTCGTGCTCGGCGGTGTCGAGGAGACCGCGTGGACCGATCTCGGCACCCTGCGCCTGCCCGAGCGGCACCTGAGCGTCGCGCCGGAGGTGGCCGGTGCGCCGGGGACTCGCGAGATGCCGACGCCCCGGAGCCCTGTCCGGCTGCGTGACGTCTCCGCGAATGCCGATCCCTCGGCGACGGTGAGCCTGCCCATGGTGCGGGAACGCTCTGCCAACCACCCCGCCGGTGGTCGCCGTCGCGCCCCGGAGACTGGCCCGGTTTCCCTGCCGGCGGCTCAGGCACCCGCTGCGGTGTCGGCTCCTGCCCCGGCCCGGGGGCGTCATCGTGCGCCGGCAGACCCAGGTCGGCACCGCGCCGCGGACACCGGACTCTTCGCAGTCGTGTCGGCCGACGCGGCGTCGGCGGATGCCGGCACGGCGACATCCGGTCCGGCTGAGCGCCCAGACGGCTCGCTGACCCTGCCTCCGCGGATGGGATGGACGGTGCCGGCGGGTGTCGAGCCCGATCTGCTGACGCGGCCCATGCGGCTCAGCGACCACGCGCCGCACTCGCGTCGCCCCCGGCTGGACGGTCTTCGCAGCCTCTGACCTGCCGGCGCTCCAGCGCCGGTTGCCGAGCGGACGGCGCGTCCGCGTCACCGAGCTGCGCTCTTCGTGGCGTCCTGGCATCCCTGTCGGGTAGCTCGTCGTCGGCGCGCAGTCCGGGCGTGTCGTGTGGCTCCTGGGGAGCGATGTTCTCCCTGGTGACCGCAGTGTCTCGACGGAACACGCCGGTTCGCGGATCGCTTGCACATCTTGTGTGACCCGGCCTAGGGTTCCCCTACATCTAGTAGTTACAGAGATGTAAGCCTGTCCACAGGCTGATCCTCAGGTTCTCCCCGGGGCATCCACCGGATGTCCCCAGGAGAGTCCACAGATCGGCCCGGACGACCGGCCGACGGAGCAGCGAACGGCAGCACGCCGGTCGTGTCCCACGGCCAGTGGGGGAGGAGGAGAACCGCGATGCGTTGCCCGTTCTGCCACAACGCCGACAGCCGAGTGATCGACTCGCGGGAGGCCGAGGAAGGGGCGACCACCCGTCGTCGTCGGTCCTGCCCCGCGTGCGGCCGGCGCTTCACGACCGTGGAGGAGGCGGTCCTCGCCGTCGTCAAGCGCAGCGGCGTGAGTGAGCCGTTCAACCGCTCCAAGGTGGTCGCCGGCGTCCGGCGGGCCTGTCAGGGCCGTCCGGTCGACGAGGACCAGCTGCAGGTGCTGGCCCAGCAGGTCGAGGACGCCATCCGCGCCACCGGCGCGGCCGAGGTGCCGGCCCACGAGGTCGGTCTCGCCATCCTCCGGCCGCTGCGTGAACTGGACGAGGTGGCCTACCTGCGGTTCGCCAGCGTCTATCGGTCCTTCACGTCGCTCGCGGACTTCGAGAAGGAGATCGCCGAGCTCAAGGCCCGCCAGGCCGGGGGCGCCCCGCCCGTCTCGCTGTCACCCGACTCCGTCGGGTCCGGCAGCCCCGTCCCGTGAGCTGCGGCGGGCGTCCCAGAACTGTCAGTACCCCCCGCTAGACATCGACCAGAGCAATCCAGATCGCGGCTCTTCCCCAGCCGCCGTCCGATCCAAGCCAGTGAGACGACCGCACGAATGACGACCAGGGAGAGCTCCGCACCATGACCGAGACCGACGACCGCTTGGCCGGCACCCGAGCCCGCCGCAGCACCAAGGCGACGAGCCGCCCCAAGGGCCTGAAGATCAAGCGCGTCTTCACCACCGCCGGGGTGCACCCCTACGACGAGGTGACCTGGGAGCGCCGCGACGTCGTCATGACCAACTGGCGGGACGGCTCGATCAACTTCGAGCAGCGCGGCGTCGAGTTCCCCTCCGAGTGGAGCGTCAACGCCACGAACATCGTCACCACGAAGTACTTCCGCGGTGCCGTCGGCAGCTCCCAGCGGGAGAACAGCCTGCGCCAGCTCATCGACCGGGTCGTGCTCACCTACGGTGCGGCCGGTCGCGAGCACGGCTACTTCGCCACCGAGGGTGACGCCGAGATCTTCGAGCACGAGCTCACCTGGATGCTGCTGCACCAGGTGTTCAGCTTCAACTCGCCGGTCTGGTTCAACGTGGGTACGAGTG
Organism: Blastococcus sp.; assembly: GCA_025465355.1. Classification (GTDB taxonomy): domain Bacteria; phylum Actinomycetota; class Actinomycetes; order Mycobacteriales; family Geodermatophilaceae; genus Blastococcus_B. The sequence continues at coordinate 47,695 of JAODNN010000074.1, forward strand.
CTCCGCAGCAGGTCAGCGCGTGCTTCATCCTCGCCGTCGACGACCAGATGGACTCGATCCTCAACTGGTACCGCGAGGAGGGCCTGATCTTCAAGGGTGGCTCCGGGGCCGGCCTGAACCTCTCGCGCATCCGCTCCAGCAAGGAGCTGCTCTCCTCCGGCGGCACCGCCTCCGGCCCGGTCAGCTTCATGCGCGGTGCCGACGCGTCGGCCGGAACCATCAAGTCGGGTGGGGCCACCCGGCGCGCGGCCAAGATGGTCGTCCTCGACATCGACCACCCCGACATCGAGGAGTTCATCGAGACGAAGGCGCGCGAGGAGAACAAGATCCGCGCCCTGCGTGACGCCGGGTACGACATGGATCTCGGCGGCAAGGACATCACCAGCGTCCAGTACCAGAACGCCAACAACTCCGTCCGGGTCTCGGACGAGTTCATGCGCGCTGTGGAGGATGGCGAAGAGTTCGGTCTGCGCGCCCGCATCGACGGGTCGGTCATCGAGACCGTCGATGCCAAGACGCTGTTCCGCAAGGTCACCCGGGCCGCGTGGGAGTGCGCCGACCCGGGCATCCAGTACGACGACACGATCAACGACTGGCACACCAACCCCGAGACCGGGCGGATCAACGCGTCCAACCCGTGCTCGGAGTACATGAGCCTCGACAACAGCTCGTGCAACCTGGCCTCACTGAACCTCATGAAGTTCCTCAAGGCGGACGGCACGTTCGACTCGCGGAACTTCGTCAAGGCTGTCGAGCTGGTCATCACGGCGATGGACATCTCCATCTGCTTCGCCGACTTCCCGACGGAGCCGATCGGCGAGACCACCCGCGCCTACCGCCAGCTGGGCATCGGCTACGCCAACCTGGGCGCGCTGCTGATGGCGACCGGTCACGCTTACGACTCCCGGGGTGGCCAGACCCTGGCCGCGGCGATCACTTCGCTGATGACCGGCACCGCGTACCGGCGCTCCGCCGAGCTGGCCGGCATCGTGGGTCCCTACGACGGCTTCGCCCGCAACGCTGACGCCCACGCGCGGGTCATGCGCAAGCACTCCGCGGCGAACGATGCGATCCGTCCGGTGGGTGCCGATGACGCCGATGTGCTGAAGGCCGCGACGGCCCAGTGGCAGGAGTGCCTCGAGATCGGCGCGGACAACGGCTGGCGCAACGCGCAGGCTTCGGTGCTCGCCCCTACCGGCACCATCGGCTTCATGATGGACTGCGACACGACCGGCATCGAGCCGGACTTCTCGCTGGTCAAGTTCAAGAAGCTGGTCGGCGGCGGCTCGATGCAGATCGTCAACCAGACGGTGCCGCGGGCGCTGAAGAGCCTGGGCTACCAGGACGAGCAGATCGAGGCGATCGTCGAGTTCATCGCCGAGCACGGCCACGTGGTCAACGCCCCGAGCCTGCG
>JAODNN010000086.1 GCA_025465355.1 Blastococcus sp.
GCGAGGGCGAGCGGCAGGACGACGGCGCCTGCCGTCGCCACTGCCGCACCGTCGGCGCCGGTCCTGATCATCGGTCGTCCTCCGGATCGGGAGCGGCGCCGGACGGTCCTCGGTTCAGGAGGTGCGCTGCTCCGGCACCGTCTGCTCCGTGAGGGCAGCCGCACCGAGCACGCCGCGAATGATGGCGCCGGCCGCGGCGATGACGCGGGCGCTGCCGACGACCGGCGCGATGGCGACGAGTACGGCCTGGGCCTTCTCCATCGTGAGGCCGGCGTCCGCGCCGGCTCCCAGGGTCACCAGGTACGACATCGGGGCGGCGTCCATCGCGACCAGCGCCGCGAGCCGGACGAGCAGGTAGGTCTCGGCGTCGAGACCGGACCGCTCCAGCGCATCGAGGTTCATCTGGAGAACCGTCTCGAGGACCGGCGCGTCCCCGGCGGCGATGCGGTCGAGGGCGTTGTCGGTGGCGGGCTGGGTCATGGTTCCTCCTGAGACGGGCGGGGTGGACGGCGACCAGCGTCGCCAGTGCGGCGCCGCCCGTCCTCACCCGCTCCGGACGAGAGGTACGCGGGTGCCCCTCCACACCCGGCATGCTCACGGCCGGGGCGCCGGCAGAGATCATCCCGGTCGGGTGAGCACTCCTCAGAGATCCGAGCGCGCCTCCACCCGGCCCTCCGCCACGGCGTCCGCCAGCTCACCGTGGTCGTGCTCGGTGACACGGGCGTACTCCTCGCCGAAGTCCGCGAGCGCGTTCTCGAACGCGGGGGAGGAGCCGAGGTATCCGGCGATGGCGATGCGGTCGCCGGAGCGGGCGTGGGCCCGGGCGAGGCACCAAGCGCAGACTTCGCCGTAGATCCGCAGCCCCTCCGGGCGCAGGTCGGCGACCTCGAGCGAGCCCTTCCAGTCCCGCAGTTGCCGGACGTAGAAGTCGCGCTGTACGCCGTCGATCCCGGTCGTGCGCTGCCAGCCGAGGAAGACGTCGCTGGCCTGTTGCATCAGCCGCTGCCCGGCAACCACCCGCTGGCCCTCGTTCGTGTACCGGCTCCGGCCGACGAACTCCGCGTGCACCGACGGCGAGGCCTCCTTCACCTGCAGGAGCAGCGGGTCGTCGTCGTCGCGGCCCACGAGCAGCAGGACCCAGCACCGCGTCCCCACGCTGCCCACGCCGACGACCTTGCGGGCCAGGTCGACGCACGAGTACCGCTCCAGCAGCATCCGGCGGTCGGACTGCAACGACGTCCGGTACTGCCGGATCAGCCCGTGGTACGCCGACTCGAGATCCTGCCCCTCGGCCCCGTGGACGACGTCGCGCAGCGGCACGAGCAGCGGCGGTTCGGCGCGGATCCGCGGCCGACCGTCCACCACCTCGGTGAGCTTCCCGAATGCCTGCAGCGTGTCACGGGTCCGCGCCTTCTCCAGAGCGCGCGCCAGTCTCCTGCGCGGGCCGCCGTCGAGCTGCGGAGCCAGTTGCTGCTGCAGCTCGTCGGCATCGATCCGCGAGTACCAGACGTCGATGTCCCGGGCGGCGGCGAACTGCGCCATGGCCTGCCGGTACCGCGCTCCGGCGGAAACGGCGAGGCTGCGCCGCTGCTTGCGCCCGATGCCCTTCCCGCGGGCCGCGATCACCAGGCTGGCGACCAACCGCTTGACGTCGTGCTCGAACGGTCCGGGGAGGGTCTCGTCGAAGTCGTTGGCGTCGAACACCAGCCGTCGCTCCGGGGAGCCGTACAGGCCGAAGTTGGAGACGTGCGCATCACCGCACATCTGCACGGTCAGCCCGGACCGCGGGGCGTCCGCGAGGTCGGCCGCCATGACCCGGGCGGCGCCGCGGAAATAGGCGAACTCGGAGTCGAGCATCCGGCCGTACCGGATGGGCGCGAGATCCGGGAGTCGGTCCTTGGCCTGCTCCTCGAGCAGGGCCAGGGCGTTCCGCGATGTCGGCGTCCAGGCGAACCCGGCGTGCGCCTGGAGTGGCGTGGTGCCCCGCAGCGCCTTCCCCGCGGCTCGTCGCTCCGCGGGTGCCCGGCGCGGTGTCGACGGGGAGGCCGTCTGCTGGGTGGGCTGGCTGGGTACGGCCTGGTCGACGGTCAACACGCTGACTTCACCTCGTCCGCTAGTGCCCCGACGTCCTGGCGGAAGGCGCTGACGGCAGTGCCCACCGTCGACCACGCCTGCTCCACGGCTGCGGTTCCGTGCTGGACGATCTGCGCGTCCCGGAGCGAGGCCAGGGGCGTGGGCAGGTCATCGCCGGGCGCACAGATGTCTCCGGCGCCGGACGTCGTCGCGGCGGTGTCGGAGGTCGGGCCCGACGAGCAGGCGGCGAGGCCCGGGCCCAGCGCCGCGACCGCGCCCTCGAATCTCCTCATGCCCCGACGGTGCCGTTCCGGGGGTGGCCGGTGCGTCATCCGCGGGGGATGAGGCCGGACGACGGCGTCCGGCGCGAACGTCGGCTCCTGGTCGTGGCTCGCTCTCCTACCTGGTGACGCGCAGCCAGGGCGGGGGAACTGCGGGGGGATGTGCGGCCGGCTCAGCCGACGGCTCCGGGGACGACGGCGAACAGCCGCTCGCGCACGGTCTCGCGCACCCGGAGCGTCTCCTCGATCCGCAGGAGTTGCTCCTCGGACGCGGGTAGCCCGTACACCTCGCTGAGGAAGCGCGGCAGGTCGGCGCGGTAGTCGTGCTGCCACGCCCCGAAGGCCCCCGCCGTCTGCGCGTTCTTCATGTCCACCAGGCTCTGGAAGAACGTCGTCACCGGCCGCCACCGCATGGCCGGCGGAATGCCGCGCGGGCTCCCGGCGGCGATCGGCTCGGGGCGTGGCCGGTCGGGGCCCAGCCAGTCCGGGGGGTACCAGAGCAGGTCCGGACCGAACTTCGTCACGCCGTCGTTGTCGTGGCTCAGCAGCACGAAACGTGGCGGGCAGCCGCACCGCTCGGCGAGGGCGGCGAACTGCGCGAAGTCGTTGACGACGGCGACCGAGTCGGCGTCGACGTCGAGGCGGTCGCCGCGGGTGACCTGGCGCATCCACTTGCTCCCGTACGGCGTCCCGATCCAGAGCGCGCGGTCGATGCCCATCGCGTCGAGACCCAGCGTGCCCCAGTGCAGGAACACGTCCTGGCTGGTGTGCGCACCGAGGCTCTCACCGAACAGCACGACCCGGGGGCGGCGACCGGGCCGGTCGCGGATGCGCTGGAGGATCCGCAGCCAGAGCAGCCGGTTCTGCTCCCGGCCGCCGCGGATCATGCCGAGGGACAGCGGCGACGGTCGACGCGAGTACTGCAGGGCCACGGTGGCCACGTCGCCGAGCGCGAGGTACTGCAGGGCGGCGACGGCGACGTAGTTGACGTAGCCGGTGCCGGTGGGGGAGACCAGGACGAGCAGCGACCGGTCGAGGGCGCCGGTCCGCTCGAGCTCGGCCATGGCGAGGTCGACCCGCTGCCGCGGGGTCGGGGCGTTGTCCAGCCCGACGTAGACCTGCACGGGGGTGCCGCGTGCGGGCGCGCCCATGACGGTCGCGAGCGACAGGTCCGGCACATCGGCCGGAAGGTTCGGCACCGGCCGCGGGTGGACCGATGCCAGGGCGTGCAGCCGGCCGTCGCGCCCCATGCCCGCCCAGGACACCAGGCTCCCGGAGCTCCCGCTGACCGTCGACGGCACCCACCGCTGGTCGTGGCCCGGCTCGATCACGGGCACGTCGGCCGAGGTCCGCGCCTCGATCTGCCGCATCGCCCGGTGCCAGACCGCGGAGGCACCGATCCCCAACCCGGCGAGGAAGCCCGCGTGGCCGGCCAGTCGCCAGAGATCCGGCGACCCGGGCAGCACCGCCGCCAGCCGTCGGGCGAGGAGGTCGGTGAGGGCGTGCTCGCCGTAGGCGACGCCGACGAGGCCCCCGACGACCCCCGCCGCGACGCCGACGGACGACAGCGGGGGCGCGGGCTCCGCCCCGTCGGTGCGATCGGCGTTCTCACCCGCCCGCAGCCGGTCCACGAGGTAGGCGATGCCCAGGCCCACGGGGAAGGCGAGCGGGACGGCGGTGAGGCGTCCACCCAGCCGCAGGCGTTCGTCCAGCGCGTGCGTGCCGATCTCGGCGGCGCCGAGCAGCGCGCCGCTCAGACCGCTCGCACCGAGCCGCCACGCCGCCTGGCGCACGGCTCCGCGGAGCGGGTCGTCGACCCGCGGCGGCAGTGCGCGGAGCACCGCGAGCCCGAGGGGCAACGCCGCGGCGTCCACCGCGATCGTGGCCGTGCGATGAGCGGCGGGGGAGGGCGTCCCGTCGACCAGGAACCGCGCCGTGCCGGCCAGCGCGTCCTGCGCTCCGGTCGTGAGCAGGAAGTGCAGGCCGGTGGCGAGCCCGGTCACGAGCCCTTGGTCGAGGGCGGTGCGCGAGGACAGGGACGGCGCGAACGTGCCGGGGGCCATCGCCGCGGCGACGACCAGCCCCACGTCCTGGGCGCTGTTCGTCGTCGCCCGCCACCCACGGCTCCGCCGTCCCGCACGACTCATGGCTGGATGGTGGCGCCGTGAGCGCCCGCGCGGTTCATCCTCCCGGTAGGAGTCCTGGCCGCTCCGATCCCTCCTACGGTCGATCTTCGGACGAGCGGAGACGGGCATGACGGCGGAACCGGCGACGAGGCCTACCCAGGGGGGCACGGACGTCGCCCCGCCGCCGCCCCCTGTGCCAGAGTCGGGCGAGGCTCCGCGGCCCCGCCGATGGCGGCGGTGGCTGCCGCGATACACCTGGAGCGGCACCCTCGGCGCGGTGCTGTTCGGCTGCGCCTCGCTGACGCCGTCGCTGCTGCCGCGGGGCTGGGTGCTGCAGGGCCTGATCGCCGGCATCACGGCCGCGATCGGCTACGGCGCGGGTGTCACGGTCGCCTGGTTCGTCGCGGAGCTGACCGAGAGCCGGATCTCGCGCGGCATCCGCCACCGCGCCTGGCAGGTGCTGGCCGCGGCGGGCGGGTTGCTCTGCCTCGTCATGCTGTGGCTCGGCGCGGGCTGGCAGCGCGACATCCACGAGCTCATGGGTCTGCAGGCCCCCGCGGGCTACACCTCGGTCGGCATCGTCGTCCTGGCGGTGCTGGTGTTCGCCCTCTTCGTCGCCATCGGCCGCGGCATCCTGAGGCTCGGACGCCGGCTCGTGCGGCTGTTCGGCCGGATCCTCCCGCGACGCGTCGCCCGGCCGCTCGGGGTCGTCGTGGTCACCGCCCTGGTGATCTTCCTGGTCAACGGAGTCCTGTTCCAGGGGCTGGTCAACGCCATGAACTCCGCGTTCAGCGTCAAGGACGGCGGCACGGAGCAGGGCGCGGTCGAGCCGACGGTCCCCGAACGGTCCGGCGGCCCGGCGTCCCTGGTGCCGTGGCAGGACCTGGGCCTGCAGGGGCGCAACTTCACCGGGACGGGACCGACGCCCAAGAACCTGAAGGCGTTCTCGGGCCGGCCGGCCACGCAGCCGGTGCGCGCGTACGTCGGGCTGGCCAGCGCCGCGGACGTCGGTGATCGCGCCGCGCTCGCCGTCCGTGAGCTGGAACGGGCCGGCGGCTTCCACCGGTCCGTGCTGGTGGTCGTCACGACGACCGGGACCGGCTGGGTCGACCCCGCGGCGAGCGACTCGCTCGAGTACGAGTTCAACGGCGACACCGCGATGGTGGCGATGCAGTACTCCTACCTGCCCAGCTGGATGTCCTTCCTGGTCGACCAGGTCAAGGCGCGGGACGCCGGCCGCGCCCTGTTCGACGCGGTCTACGGCGCCTGGACGCAGCTTCCGCCCCGCGCGCGCCCGAAGCTCTACGTGTTCGGAGAGAGCCTCGGCACCTTCGGGGGAGAGGCGGCCTTCAGCGGGCTGGCCGACATCGAGAACCGCACGGACGGCGTGCTGTGGGCGGGGCCGCCCAACTTCAACGACCTGTGGCGCGGGATCGTGGCCGACCGCGAGAGCGGTTCCCCGGAGTGGCTGCCGATCGTGGACGGCGGCCGCACCGTCCGGTTCGCCGACGAGGCCCCCGACCTCGCCCGGCCGCCCGGCCCCTGGGGCGAGCCGCGCGTGGTCTACCTGCAGAACGCATCGGACCCCATCGTGTGGTGGTCGCCGCGGCTGATCCTGAACCGCCCCGACTGGCTGCGCGGCGAGCGCGGGCCGGACGTCTCCCGGAGCATGGTCTGGCTGCCGTTCGTCACGTTCTGGCAGGTCACCGCCGACCTGGCCTTCGCGACCGGCGTGCCCGACGGTCACGGGCACTCCTACCGGGCCGATTACGTCAACGGGTGGGCCGACGTCGCGCAGCCGCCGGGCTGGACCGACGCCGACACGGCCCGGCTGCGGCCCGTCGTCGGCGGGGAGTGAGCGGTGCGCGCGTGACCCGGGCCGCCGCCCGGCGGACGCACGACCGTGTGGTCTCCGGCGCGGTCATCCTGACGCTCGCCGCGAGCAACGTGACCGACCACCTGCTGCACCCGCCCTGGTGGGTCCGTGCGCTGGAGGGTGTGGGCCTGCTCGCCTGGGCCCGCCTCGACGGGCTCAGCTGGTCGCAGCTCGGGCTCGGGCGGGACCGGCTGGCCTCCGGCTGCCGGTGGGCGCTCGGGGCCATCGGCGTCACCGCGGGCGTCTACGTGGTCGGTGTCCTGCTGCCGCTGACGCGGCCGGCGTTCCAGGACGTCCGGTACCACCAGCCGCTGTCCGAGGCCCTGCGGACGGCGTTCGTCGTCATCCCGCTCGGCACGGTGGTGCTCGAGGAGCTGGCGTTCCGATCCGTCCTCTGGGGCTTCCTGTCGCGACACCTCCGGCAGGGCCAGGTGCTGGTCACCACCTCGGTCATCTTCGGCTTCTGGCACGTCTTGCCGTCCCTGCACGTGGGAGCGTCCAACCGGGGGGTGTCCCAGGCGGTCGGGGGAGCGGGCGGTGCCGTGGTCGTCGTGGGCTCCGTCGTTCTCACGACGATCGGCGGGCTGGTCTTCGGCGAGCTGCGCCGGCGCAGCGGCAGCGTGCTCGCGAGCGCCGGGGCGCACTGGGCCACCAACTCCCTCGGGGTGCTCGTCGGCCTGGTCGCCTGGCGGCTGGACCCGCGGGGCTGAGGCACGTCGCTGAGCTGGGAAGTCGGCCTTCATCCGGAGCGGGTGATGCCCGCCGGTTCGGTCGGAGTCACGCTCGCCGAGTCCGCCCCGGAGGGCGACAGCGAGGAGGACGAGGTGTCCGGAACCGCCACCGTGGCCGTCGCCGGTGTCACCGGCCCGCTCCACGGTCCTGCATCTCTCAACGCGTCGTTCCTCGACGGCCTCGTCGCGCGCGTGCACGCCGAATTCGGCGTGGACCCCGACCACATCCGTCGCGTCGCGCTGGAGGTGCTCGCGTCGTTCGCGTCCGCCCGCGTGCACGCGTTCGTGCCCATCCTGGTCGAGAAGCGGCTGCGGCAGACCTTCCGTCGACCGCAAGGGTGAGGACGGTGGACCTGGCGCCACCCGGTGTCCTGGCGCTTCGCGGATACCGCCGTCGGTGGCTGGCCAAGGACCTCGTCGCGGGCGTGGTGCTGACCACGTTGCTCGTGCCGCAGGGGATGGCCTACGCCGAGCTGGCCGGGCTGCCGCCCATCACCGGCCTGTACACGACGATCACCTGCCTGCTCGGGTATGCGGTGTTCGGACCGTCGCGGATCCTGGTCCTCGGGCCCGACTCCTCGCTGGGCCCGATGATCGCGGCCACGGTCCTGCCGCTGGCCGCCGCCGGGGGCGACCCAGGCCGCGCCGTTGCGGTGGCCTCGATGCTGGCCCTCCTGACCGCGGTCGTCATGATCGCGGCAGGCGCCGTCGGGCTCGGCTTCGTCGCCGACCTGCTCTCCTAGCCGACCATGATCGGCTACATGAACGGGCTGGCGCTGACCATCGTGGTCGGGCAGCTGCCCAAGCTGCTCGGATTCTCGGCCGACGGCGAGGGTCTGATCGGGGAGTTCTCCGGATTTCTCGCGGGGCTCGCCCACGGGGACGTCGTCCCCGCCGCCGCCGCGGTCGGCCTCGGGGGGATCGCGGTGATCCTGGTCCTGCAGCGGTGGTGGGCGAAGGTGCCCGCGGTGCTGGTCATGGTCGTGCTGGCGATCGTCGTGAGCAGCGTGCTCGGGCTCGGCGACCGCGGCGTGACACTGATCGGGGTGCTGCCGCAAGGCTTTCCGCCGCTGACCTTTCCCGGCGTCCACTGGTCCGAGCTGGTGCCGCTCGCCGGGGGCGCGGTGGCGATCGCGCTCGTGTCGCTGGCCGACACCATCTCGACCGCGTCGGCCTTCGCCGCCCGCACCGAGCAGGAGGTGCACGGCGACCAGGAGATGATCGGCATCGGCGTGGCCAACCTCGCTGCCGGTCTCTTCCAGGGCTTCCCGGTGAGCACCAGCGCGTCCCGCACCGCCGTCGCCGAGCGCGCCGGGTCGCGGTCGCAGCTGACCGGGATCACGGGCGCCGCTCTCATCATCGTGATGATCGTGTTCCTGCCCGGGCTCTTCCAGGACCTGCCGCAGTCCGCGCTGGCCGCGGTCGTGATCACCGCCGCGCTGTCGCTGGCCGACGTGCCCGCCAGTGCCCGGCTCTGGCGTCAGCGGAAGGTCGAGTTCAGCCTCTCGATCGTCGCCTTCCTCGGCGTCGCGCTCCTCGGCGTCCTCCCCGGCATCGTCGTCGCCGTCGGGCTGTCGATCCTCAACGTCTTCCGCCGCGCGTGGCGTCCGTACCAGACGACGCTGGGCCTGGTGGAGGGCCTGGCCGGCTACCACGACGTCCGGTCCTACCCGGCCGCACGGCAGCTCCCCGGCCCGGTGATCTACCGCTTCGACGCCCCGCTGTTCTTCGCCAACGTCAAGTCGTTCCGCGACGAGATCACCGCGGTCGCCCGGCGCGCCCCGTCCCCGCGGTGGATCGTCGTCGCCGCCGAGCCCATCACCGACGTGGACACCACGGCGGCCGACGTGCTGTTCGACCTGGACCGCCTCCTGGACGAGCGCCGGCAGACCCTGGTGTTCGCCGAGATGAAGGACCCGGTGCGGCGCAAGATCGAGCGGTACGGGCTCGCTCGCGAGATCGAGCCCCAGCACTTCTTCCCGACCGTCGAGGCGGCCGTCGAGAGCTTCCGTGCCAAGACCGGCGTCGCCTGGCCCGACGGGGCTGCCTGCACGACGGCGGAGGCGGCGGCACTGCCCCAACCGGCGGCACTGCCCGAACCGAGGCCACACCCATCCGCCACCCCGTCGGAGCAACGCGACTCGACCAGTCCAACGTGACGCTCAGGGCTCGCTGCCCGTCGACGGGCCGGTGCCGTCCACGCGCACGGACGTCGCGCGTCCGGCACCCGCCTGTCCTCCCACCACGACCGGACGGCCGGTCGCCAGATCCCACAGCGCCGCCCAGTCGAGACGGCCCCGCGGCGGCTTCACGCCCGGCCGTTCGCGGGGCAGCCGGACCCGCAGCGCGCCGGGTCGGCTCGTGCACCGCACCGGCGTCGTCAGCCGCACCGTCTCACCGTCGACGCCGATCGGGATCTCCGCAGCGTCCGCGGTCACCAGCACCTCCGGGGCCTCGGCCAGCCGCAGTCCCTGCCGGTGGGCACCGTTCAGCATCCCCACGGCCTGCCGCGCACTGTCCACGCGCACGGCGATCACCCCGAGAACCCCGCGATCCAGCCTGAACCGTCGGCCGATCCCCGCGGTGTCGGACGCCGCGTAGGAGTTGTTGCTGACCAGGAGTGCCTGCGGCGCGTCCACCTTCGTCCCGCCGATGTCGGCGACCAGCTGGGCACCGCGCCGGCGGCTGAGCAGATCCGGCAGGGCGTCGAGAGTGGTGCCACCCTTGTCGTCCCGGTAGGCGGGACTCTCCACGATCTCCGCATAGGCGCCGAAGGACGCGTTGTTCACGAACGTGCGGCCGTTGATGTCACCGAGGTCGATCCTCGCCTCCACACCGTCGCGGAGGGCGTCGAGGCACCGCGCCGGATCGCGGCGGTCCAGCCCCAGGTCGAGGGCGAAGTGATTGCGGGTGCCCGCACTGATGACGAGGAAGGGCACGTCGTGCTCGGCGGCGACCTGGGCCACCAGGGCCTGGGTGCCGTCCCCGCCGGCCACGCCGATGAGATCGGCACCCCGGGCCAGGGCATCGCGCGCGAGCTGCTGGACGTCCGTACCCGGCCGGTCCAGCAGAGCCACCTCCGCACCGAGCTCCTCGGCTCGCTCCCGCAGCCGGAACCGGCCCACCTTCCCGCCGCCCGAGCGCGGGTTCATGACGAGGAACGGGTGCGACGGCGCCGGCGCGCCGACGGTCTTCAGCACCCATTCCGACCGGTCGGGCCGCAGCGCCGTATGGGCCGCGGCGATCCCGACGGCCCAGGCCGCGGCGGCGGTCAGGGCCACCCAGAGCAGCCGGTCCGACGCGAACCACACGAGCACAGCCACGGGTGCGGCCAGGGCGAGGGTCAGCGCCAGCCACCGCAGGGGGCCGCGCTGGAACAGGAACCAGAAGAGGGCGGCGACGACGACGGCGGCGGCCGCGGCGGTCACCACCACCAGCCACAGGCCGCGACGGCCGGCGAACGCCAGCAGGACGAGGAATGCGAGGGCAACCAGTGCCAGAGAGCCCCGTGCACACCACCGCCGGGCTCGCATCGAACCCACGGCGCACCTCCACGGCCGATCCTTGTCCGACGATGATCGCCGTCCCGGTGCGCCGGGCGATCACCCCTCCCGGACGGTTCCGCCGTGGTTCGGCACCTGGCCCGACCCGTCCGAGGTGACCCCGGCCTGCGGCCCGGCACGAGGTGCTCTCCGCCACTCCTTGGGACTGGTGCCGAACTGCTGCCGGAACCAGCGGGAGAACGCACTGGGCGCTTGGAAGCCCAGGAGCTGTGACACCTCCGTCAGCGTGTACCGCTCGTTCGGGAGGTAGCGCTCCGCTAGGCGCGCCCGGGTGCCGTGGACGATGGACGAGAACGTCTCCCCCCGGTCGGCCAGGTACCGGTGGAGCCCCCTGGGACGCAGGCCCAGCTCCCGGCTCACCTGCTGCATCGAATGCTGCCGCAGCGGCAGCAGGCGCTCCACCGCCTCCACCACGTCCGCCAGGCCGCCGGCGGCCGCCGGTGCCCGGGGGGCCACGACCGTGCGGAGGAACTCCTGCGTGTACGGGCGGAGCGAGGGGTCGGAGGTGACGACGGGGGTCGCGAGCTCTCGTGCGGGGAAGCGCAGGCCAGTGAGCTCGCGATCGAAGGCGACCCCGGGGCCGAAGAGCCGGCGCCACGGCCCGGCGTCCGGGGGCGACGGCCGGGAGAAGACAGCGGACGCGGGCCGCCAGTCGCTGCCCACCAGCGCTCGGATGATCCCCAGCAACGCCGCCATGACCAGATCGAGCGCCTCATCGTGCGGTGCGGGCTCCGCGAACTCGAGCCAGACCTCGATCGTCGCCTGCCCATCGGCCTCGCTCAGGCGCAGGTGGAGCGCCTCGTTGTAGGCGCGCTCGTACCTGCTGAGCAGGTCCACGGCGCTTCGCAGGTCCGGCTCGTCACGCAGCACGACGCTGAGGGGGCCCAGAGACCCGAGGCGGCGGAGCTCTGCCATGCGCAAGCCGAAGTCAGGGCAATCCGCCTGCTGCGCGGACAGCTGGAGCAGCCGGGCGGCAGGGGCGGCGGGGAGCCAGCGGTCAGGGACGTCCAGGTCGGCGACGTCCAGGCCCACGTCGGCCATCAGGTCCGTGGGGTCCAGCCGCAAGGAGCGGGCCAGCCCTGCGTACCCGGTCAGCGTGTTGGTTCGGATGCGAGGCCGCATCACCGATCCCTCGGCTATGCGCGAAAAGGTAAGTGGTTGGACCGGATCCGTATAGCGGTACCGCTGATCCCTTCCTAGGTTCGCAGGAGAAGATCCTGCCTCGACGTGGTCAGCGCGAACGCCTCCGTCCCGACCGGATGAGCCCCCGATGACGGCGAGGAGGCAAGCATGACCCAGCGTCCGCTTGTCACGGAGACCACACGTCCGGATTCCCTCTCTGCGCTCAACTGCCGCGACGTCCAGGTGCTCAGGTGCCTGGCCGCCGGGAATTCGACGGCCCGGATCGCCGCGGTCCAGTCCGTCTCCAGCAACACCGTCCGCACCAGGATCCGCCGGATCCAGGGCAAGCTCCACGTCGCCGATCGCCAGGCGATGGTGCGGGTGGCTCGTGACCTCGACGTTCGCCGCATCCCCCGGCCGCGCAGCGCGGTCCGCTGATCGGCGGCCCGCCGCGCGGGCTGTCAGACTGAGACCACCTCGCCAGGTGGGCGACAGAGGGCCCCGGTCCGTGGTGCGCTCGCCTGGCGAGGCTGTTGCGCCTTCGCGTGTGTCGGTAGCCGGGGGCGGTCCCGGCGGACTCACCCGCCGCCGGTCGCGACGACGGGGCGCCCCCGCTCCCAACGCAGACCGACCAGGTTCATCCCGCGGTAGGTCTTTCCGCCGTACCAGGAGTGAAAGGCCAACGTGTCGGTTCCGTCGGGTGCGACCACGACGTCCTGACCGCCCGGGCCGATGTACCGGCCCCCGCTGGCGTCCGTGGTGAGCAGCGGTTCCGCACCTTGGGTGTAGGGGCCCGTCACGGAGTCCGCGGTCGCGTAGCCGATGGCGTACCCGTTCCCGCCGTAGTCGTTCGCCGAGTACATCAACGTGTACGTGCCGTCGCGCTTCACCAGGGTCGGGGCCTCCACGAGATCGCCCTCCCATGACTGATCCTGCTTGACCAGCCGGGTCGATGTCCCGGCTAGGGAGAGGCCGTCCGCGGTCAGCGGTGCGATGTACAGCCAGGTGTCGAGGCCGCAGCAGTTCCCGTCGTTCTTCCAGAGCAGGTAGCGGCCTCCGTCCTCATCGGCGAACGTCGAGGCATCGATGGCGCCGCCCTCATCCGCCGGACGGACCAGCGTCCCGTGACCGGCGACCTCTACTGGCAGCCCGGCTGGGCCGCGCCTCCGAGCCGCCGTACGAGGTGTCGGCCCCCTTCACCCTCGCGGTGCGGGAGAGCACCTCCGGCCGGCGCCGGATCAGGTAGCCCCCACCGTCGCACCTGTGCGGCTGCGCTCGACACGAGCCGGTCGCCCCGACAGAGCACGCTCAGGGGCCGTGGGCGGGAGACGTTACGAAGGCTGTCCGGAGGACGGCGTCGTCCGCCATACTCGTGACAGCCTTCCGGTCAAACGCTTGCGCAACGTTTCCACGCGGGAGAGGTGCTCACCGTGGTGAGGATGGCGGAGGTGGCCGGCGTGGCCGGCGTGTCGGCCTCCACCGTCTCGCATGTTCTCAACGGCACGCGTCGCGTGCTCCCCGAGACCGAGGCGGCGGTGCGAGCCGCCATCGAGAGCACCGGCTACATCCATGACACCATCGCGCGGTCCATGGTCACCGGCGGCACGATGACGGTGGGCGTCGCCATGTCTGCGATGTCGAACCCGTACTTCGCCGACTTTCTGCACGCGATCGAGCAGTCTCTCTCGAACGCCGGGTACTCGCTGCTGCTCGCCGAGACGCACGACAACAGCCATGAGGAGCAGCAGGCGGTCGCGTCGCTCCTGAGCCGTCGAGTGGATGCGGTGATCCTTGCTCCGTCGGAGGACCCGAGTCGGTCGTTGACGAGCGCGGCCCGGGCCAAGGTCCCTGTCGTGCTGATAGACCGCGTGATCGAGGCGCCTCTGGACCAGGTCGGCTGCTACAACGCTGCGCCCACCGCGCAGCTGGTGGACCACCTGGCCGGCCAGGGGCACCAGCGGATCGCGATGATCGCGGGGCGCCGCCACCTCGCGACGACAGAGGAGCGGATCGCCGGCTACAAGCGCGGGCTCCGCAGCAGTGGCCTGCGGTTCGACCCGGAGCTCCTCGTCGCCGGGGACGGGTCGGACGTGGGGGCGGAGCGGGCGGTGCGTGCGCTGCTGGACCTGGAACACCGGCCCTCGGGGCTGATCGTAGGGAACAACCTGATGACCGTCGGCGCCATGGCCGGGCTGCGGGCCGCCGGGGTGGAGGTCCCGCGTGACATGGCTCTGGTGGCCTTCGACGACTTCGCCTGGGCGGACCTGTTCCACCCCCGCCTGACGACCATCGCGCAGCCCACGCAGCAGATGGGGGAGCGGGCGGTCGCGATGCTTCTGGCACGTCTGGCTGATCCGGAAGGCCCCACGCGGAAGGTGCGACTGAAGCCGACGTTCGTGCATCGGGATTCCTGTGGATGCACCGCCGGCGGTCGGTGAGAAGCGGGACCCAGGGCGGCATCCCGGCCTAGGGGGACCCCGCCGGCCCGCTGCTCTCCCGGACGATCAAGCGGTGCGAGACCACGATGTCCCGCGCGGACTCGGACCGTTTCCCGTCGAGACGTTCGGCGAGGCACTCCAGCGCCCGGACGGCGATCGCCCACTTGTCCGGGGAAACAGTGGTGAGCGACGGAAAGGAGTAGCGGCCGTCCTCGATGTCGTCGAACCCGACCACGGCAAGGTCACGCGGGACGTCGAGGCCGGCGTCGCGCGCGGCCCGCATGGCTCCCAGCGCCAGCTGATCGTTGAAGCAGAACACCGCGTCGGGTGGCTCGGGCAGCGTGAGCAGGCTCCGCATGGCCGCGGCGCCGTCCGGGCGATGGAGTGCGGCGACCCGAATCTCGAGCTGCTCGTCGGAGGGGTGACCGGCCGCTCGCAGAGACGCGCGATAGCCCTCGAGGCGCAGCCGCGCGGTCTCGTTGGTCAGATGCGGCTGCAGGCCGATGGCGGCGATGCGGCGGCGGCCCGACCCGATGAGGTGTTCGGTCGCCTCGACGGCCGCGGCGACGTTGTCGACGGCGATGTGGTCGGCCACGCCGTCGCTCGTCCGCTCACCGAGCAACACCAGCGGGATGTCCTCCGCACCGCGGCGCAGGTCGGCTGCGCCGAGTCCCCACGGGCTGAAGACCAGCCCGTCGACGAAGCCCGCGGCCGCTCCCTCCAGGAACGCGCGCTCACGGGCGGGATCCCCACCCGTCTGGTCGACCAGCACGGTCCACGACCGTTCCTCGGCGGCGAGGACCAGGTGCGCGGCGACCTCACTGAAGTACGGCGAGTCGATCTCGGGGACCACCAGGCCGATGAGCCCGGAACGGCCGCGGCGCAGGTTGCGCGCGGCGAGGTTGGGGCGGTAGTTCAGCTGCTCGAGCGCCCGCTCGACCCGGGCCCGGGTGTCGGGTGCGACGTGCGGGAACCGGTTGACGACGTTCGACACCGTTCGCACGGAGACGCCCGCGATCGCCGCGACATCCTTCAGGCTCATGTCGCCCACGGCCTCCTCCTGTCCGAGCCAGGCGTCGGACGCGATGCCATTCTGCCAAACACTTGCGGTCCCTTTGCAACGTTGCAAGACTTCGGTGCGGGAACCACCGGGCCACGGTCGACTCACGAAGGAAGAGCCATGGAGACAACCACCGACAGCCGTGTGAACCTCGAGGCCGTCACCGCCGAGCAACTGGAGGCGCTGCGCCGGGACGGGGTCACCGCGCAGAAGGGCGCCTTCAGCCGCGAATGGGCGCAGCGCATGGCCGAGGACATCGACGCGGCCTTCGCCGACGCCCGTGGACGCGAGGGTGGGGCGGTGGGGCGCGGGCCCAACCGCTACTACGTGGAGATCCACCCGGAACAGCTGCGCGGCTTCGTCGATCTGGTCACCCACCCGTGGGTCACGTCGGTGTGCGAGTCGGTCCTGGGCCCCGACTACGAGATCGTCGAGGTCGGGTTCGACATCCCCTTCGCCGGTGCGATGAACCAGCCCTGGCACCGCGATTTCCCCTCGCCACGGGAGACCCTCGAGGATCACCGCTACACCTCCCTGGCGTTCAACCTCACCGCGGTCGACACCGAGGAGGACATGGGGCCCTTCGAGATCGCGCAGGGCACGCAGTACGACGCGTCGGACGAGAACTGGAAGCACGAGATGTTCCCGCCCAAGGAGCTGTACGGGCGGTACGAGGAGCGGGCGGTCCGCAAGTACCCGAAGATGGGCGACATCTCGGCGCGCTCGGCGCTGACCATCCACCGGGGCACCATCAACCACTCCGAGAAGCCGCGTCCGGTTCTGGTGCTCGGGATCGACGCGCCGGGCGCCGGCAACGCCGAACACCACGACATGGCAGTCACGAAGCGGTACTGGGAGACCCTGCCCGAGCAGGTCCGGGCCCACCTGCGTCGCCCCATCGTCGACGAGCTGACCCCGATCGTGCAGAAGCACCAGATCGAGGGGCTGGTCATGGGCGAGGCCTGAGCCCGCCAGGCCCCATGCCCCCGAGCGCGGTCGGAGCTCACGCTCCGGCCGCGCTCGTTCCTTCCGGACCACCTGCCGGCGTCCGTGCGGCGGCCCTGACACCGTGACCACGGGCCATCATCCGGCCACGTCTGGAGGACAACCTGTGCTGAGACCCGAATTGAGCATCGCCGATGCGGTGCGGACGGCCCGCCCGGCAGACGGCGTCACCGTCTGGCTGCTCGGCAACGCGGGCGTGCTCCTGATGGACGCGGCAGGCCGGCGGATTGCGATCGACCCCTGGACGTCGCCATGGCTGGAGACCCGCAGTGCCGCCAATCCTGAGCCTGTGGCGCGGCAGCGCCCGGCGCGCCTCCGTTCGGAGGAGCTGGCGGAGCTCGTGGACGCCGTGCTGGTCACCCACGAGCACCCCGATCATCTCGACCCCGGCCTGGCCGATGCCCTCACGGCGGCCCGGATCCCGGTCTTCCTGCCGGAGGGATGTCTGCCCGCGGCGGAGGCATGCGGCTACCCGGCCTCGGCACTGCGTCCGGTCCAGGTAGGGGAGGACGTCGATGTGCGTGGTTTCGGCGTCGTCGTGCTGCCCGCAGCGCACGCGTTCGCCGGTGACGGTTACGGCCACTACAAGGAATGGCTGGACGAAGGCGGAGCCCATCGGGCGGTCGGGTTCGTCGTCCGGAGCGGTGGGCGCGTGCTCTTCCACGGCGGGGACACCGTCATGTGGCCCGGACTGGCAGAGCGACTGCGCGCCGCAGGCGTCGACACGTGCCTACTGCCCATCAACGGCCGGGACTGGCTGCGCGAAGAACGTGGTCTGGTGGGCAACCTGACCGCACGGGAGAGCGCCGACCTCGCCGCCGCGTGTGGCGCCGAGGTCCTGATTCCCGTGCACTTCGACGGGGTGCTCGGCAACACCGGCTCGCCGGGAGAGCTGGTCGACTACGCGTCCACGGCCTATCCCCAGCTGTCGGTCCTGCTCCCCGGGCGCTCGGGTGTCCACCTGCCCCCGCTCGCGGGGTGACGCAGCCATCGGACTGCGCCCGGGCGACGCAACCCGCTCCGCGTCACCACTCGGCGAACGCTCCGTCGTCGCGGCGCCAGATCGGGTTGCGCCACCGGTGACCGATCTTCGCGGCTCGCTCCACCTCCTCGGCGTCGATCTCGATGCCCAGGCCCGGTCCGGTCAGTGCTGGGACGTAGCCGTCGGTGTAGGCGAAGACCGAGCCGTCGAGCAGGTAGTCGAGGAGGTCGGAGCCGGCGTTGTAGTGGATGCCGAGGCTCTGCTCCTGGATGAGCAGGTTCGGGCTGACCACGCCGACCTGCAGGCTCGCCGCCAAGGCGATGGGGCCCAGGGGGCAGTGCGGGGCGAGCGCGACATCGAAGGCCTCGGCCATCGTGGCGATCTTGCGGACCTCGGAGATCCCGCCGGCGTGCGACAGGTCGGGCTGGATCACGGCGACACCCGAGCCGAGGACGCGGCGGAAGTCCCACCTGTTGTAGAGGCGCTCGCCCAGTGCGATGGGGATGGGGGTCGAGGCGGCCAGTTGCCCGATGAGTTCGCTGACCTCGGGGACGGTGGGCTCCTCGACGAACAGCGGAGCAGCCGGCTCGAGAAGCGGCAATGTGCGGCGGGCCATGGCGAGGCTCATCCGGCCGTGAAAATCGACGGCGACGTCCCGGCCGGGCCCCAGGACCTCGCGGACCGCCGCGACGCGATCGGCCACCGCCTGTGCCGCGGCCGGCGTGTCCAGGGGGCGTAGCGCGCCGGAGCCGTTCATCTTCACCGCTGTGAACCCCGCGTCGATCTTCTCTCTGGCCGCCGCGGCGACGTCGGCCGGGTCGTCGCCCCCGATCCAGGAGTAGACCCGGACGCGATCGCGCACGGCCCCGCCGAGCAGCTGGGAGACGGGGACACCGAGCGCCTTTCCGGCGATGTCCCACAGCGCCTGGTCCACTCCGGCCAAGGCGCTGGAGAGGATCGGGCCCCCGCGGTAGAAGCCGCCCTTGGCCAGCACGTTCCAGTGTTCCTCGATCCGCAGCGGGTCCTGCCCGACGAGATAGTCGGCGAACTCCTCGACGGCGGCGGCCACGGTGTGGGCACGCCCCTCCACGACGGGTTCGCCCCAGCCGGTCAGCCCCTCGTCGGTGTCCACGCGCAGGAACAGCCACCGTGGCGGCACCGGGTAGAGGGTGAGTCGCACGATCTTCACGGGGGATCTCCCTTGTCTATCGCAGGACCTCGTCGTGGTGCTCCATCAGTGGCAACCCGGCCCGGCCGCGGCGACCAGGTGGCCGGCGTGGCCGGGCTCGCAGGATGGCCACCACGGGGTCGGCGGCAGGAGTCGCCATGAGCCGGTCTGCGCCCGCACCGGTCGAGGAATTCATGGCGGGTGCTCCCGGGGAGGTCGTGGCGTGGTCGACCGGCCTGAGCACCTTCTCCCACAACGGTCACTCTGCCTTTCGCGGTGCGGGAAGGCGAGGCGTGGGACGCGTCGTGGCCGGTCAGCTGCGGCCTCGCGGTGGCGTCGCCGAAACGACGCCGTTATCAATTCGTGACTGGCAGGCGGCTGTACAAGCGTTTGCGCGCTCACCCATCCTGGTGAGACTCAGGTCACAGCTCCCGGCTTCCGCGCGCTGGGACACATCCCGATGGAGGGTCTCGTGGATCTCAGGAAGTTCGCGCCGTTCGCCGGAGTCGCCGTGCTCTCGGTGAGTCTCCTCGCCGGCTGCGGCGGCAGCAGCAACAACGCCGCGTCAGGCGGCTCGTCCGGCGCCGCCTGTCCCCTCACGAGTGCGGCTGATCCCGGCAACTCGCAGGCCCCCGCCGGGGTGCCGACCGCCGACAAGGCGCCCAAGCTGACCAAGACGTCGGGCTTGAAGATCGCCTTCAGCCAGAACGCGAGCAACAACCCCTGGCGCCTCGCGGAGACCGCGAGCATGAAGGACGAGGCGGCCAAGCAGGGCCTCCAGTTGACGATCACCGATGCCAACAACGACCAGTCGAAGCAGGTCTCCGACATCAAGGGCCTCATCGCCCAGAAGCCCGACGCCCTCTTCATCGCCCCGATCACCGAGCAGATCGCCAACGTCGTCAAGGATGCCGCCACGGCGGGCATCCCGGTCTTCCTCCTTGATCGCGCCGTCGACACGAACATCGCCGTTCCTGGCAAGGACTTCGTCAGCGTGATGCAGTCCGACTTCATCCAGGAGGGCAAGCGGGCAGCGGTCCAGATGGCCAAGGCCACCAACGGCAACGCAAAGATCATCGAGCTCGAGGGCACCACCGGCGCATCTCCCGCGATCGACCGCAAGAAGGGCTTCGACGAGGCGATCAAGCAGTGCTCCGGCATGCAGATCGTGGTGTCGCAGGATGGTGACTTCACCCGCGCCAAGGGCCAGTCGGTCGCCGAGACCCTGCTGCAGTCACACCCGGACGCCACCGCCATCTACGCGCACAACGACGAGATGGCGCTCGGTGCCATCGCGGCCATCAAGGCCATCGGCAAGGTCCCGGGCAAGGACATCCAGGTCGTCTCGGTCGATGGCGAGAAGGACGGTCTCAAGGCCGTCGCCGCCGGCGACCTCTACGCCACGGTGGAGTGCAGCCCGCGCTTCGGCCCCATCGCCTTCCAGACCATGACCGACTATGCGGCCGGGAAGCCGGTCAAGACGCTGATCATCAACTCCGACCAGTTGTTCACCAAGGACAACGCTGCGGACAACGTCGCCAAGGCCTACTGAGCCGCCACCGGCAGCACCGGGCTTGCTGTTCGGCCTGGCCCGGCGCGAGTCGCTCGGGCTCCGGCGACGATCCCGCCGGGGCCCGGGGAGGCGATGCCCCCCCGGGCCCCGGCGGCCCCATGCGAAGCACACAGGAAGGGCTCTCGGTGGCCGACCGCTCATCGCCCCTGCTCTCGATGCAGGGCATCAACAAGCAGTTCCTCGGATCTCCTGCGCTGCGCGACGCCCACTTCGAGGTGGCCCGTGGCGAGGTGCACGCGCTGATCGGCCAGAACGGCGCGGGCAAGTCAACCCTGATCAAGGTGCTCACCGGGGTCTACGCCAAGGACTCCGGACGCATCGAGTTCGACGGCCGCGAGGTCGCTTTCCCCTCGCCGCACGCTGCTCAGCTGGCGGGCCTTTCCACGATCTACCAGGAAGTCAACCTGGTGCCTTTCCGGTCCGTGGCCGAGAACGTCTTTCTCAACCGGGAGCCGAAACGCTTCGGTCTCATCGACTGGGGACGCATGAACCGCGAGGCGTCCGCGATCCTGCACCGGCTCGACATCGACGTCGACGTCACCCGGCCGCTCAACGACTACTCGATCGCCACCCAGCAGATGACCGCCCTCGCCAGGGCACTGTCGACCGAGGCCAAGCTGGTCATCATGGACGAGCCGACGTCCGCGCTCGCCGAGCAGGAGGTCCAGACGCTCTTCCGGGTCATCCGCCAGCTCAAGGACGAGGGCATCTCGGTCGTCTTCGTCTCACACCGGCTCGACGAGCTCTACGCGGTCAGCGACCGGGTCACCGTGATGCGCGACGGGCGCACGATCGAGGACCGGCCGATGTCGGAGATCAGCCGGTTCGAGCTCGTCTCGAAGATGCTCGGCCGCGAGCTGGCTGAACAGCTCTCGCACCGGCGGGCCGACGAGGAGGGTGCCCTCGCCGACAGGCAGGCAGTGCTCGAGGCGGTCGACCTCCGACGTGGTCGCGCCCTCGACGGGGTCTCGCTGTCGGTCCGCCCCGGCGAGATCCTCGGGCTTGCTGGCCTGCTCGGGTCCGGACGCACCGAGACGGCGCGCGCCATCTTCGGTGCGGACCCGCTCGACTCGGGAACCATTCGCATCGACGGCAAGCCCCTGCACGTCAAGTCGCCCAGGACCGCCGTCGAGCACAAGATCGGCTTGTCCTCGGAGGACCGCAAGACGGAGGGCATCATCCCGCAGCTCTCCGTGCGGGAGAACCTCACCCTCGCTCTGCTGCCGCACTTGCGGCGGCACGGCATCGTCGACCGCAAGCGCCAGGCGGAGATCGTCGACCGCTTCATCACGGCAATCGGCATCAAGTGCTCGAGCCCGGACCAACCGATCCGGGAGCTCTCCGGCGGCAACCAGCAGAAGGTGTTGCTCGCTCGCTGGCTGTGTACCAACCCGAAGCTGCTGATCCTCGACGAGCCCACCCGCGGCATCGACGTCGGCGCCAAACGCGACATCCAGGTGCTGATACGGCAGCTCGCCGACGAGGGGCTGGCGGTTCTCCTCATCTCCTCAGAGCTGGAGGAGATCATCGCCGACTCCGACCGAGTGGTGACGATGCGCGACGGCCGTTCCGTGGCCGGGCTCACCGGCGACCAGATCACCGAGGACGCGCTCATGCAGGCAATGGCTACGGGCGCTGCCGTGGACGACGCCGGCTCGAACGGGAACCGGTCATGAGTGACCCGCGTGCGACCGGCTCCCGTCCCGACAAGTCAGGAGCAACCATGACCCCGCCCGCCGTCGAGCGACCTGTCGCCGAGCCGGCCGGCGGCGCAACGGCCGCCGTACCGCGCGCCGGCACAGGGCGCCAGGTCCGGTGGACGGTGTGGGCACAGCGCTACGGAGCGATCGCCGCACTCGTCGCCCTGTTCATCTACAACGCGATCGACACCCCTTACTTCATGACCCGCCAGTCGCTGGTGTTCGTGCTGCTGCGACAGGCTGCCCCTATCGCCATCGTCGCGGTCGGCATGGCGATCGTCATCGGTACCGGAGGCATCGACCTCTCGGTCGGCTCGGTGATGGCGATCGCGGGGCAGGTCGGCGCGACGCTGGTGCTCCACAACCACCCGTTCCTGCTCGCCATCGTGGCCGCCCTGCTGGTCTCGGCGGTGTGCGGGCTCTTCAACGGCACTCTGGTGGCGTGGTTCGGGGTGCAACCCATCATCGCCACGCTGATCCTCTTCATCGCCGGCCGCGGTATCGCCCAACTCATCACCGGCGGCGAGCTGCAACCGCTGTCCAACCCTGACTTCCAGTGGATCGGCCTGGCGCGGCCCTTCGAGATACCCGTGCAGGTGATCATCGCCTTCCTCGTGGCCCTCGGCGCGTGGTCGGTCATGAGGTTCACCGTTTTCGGCCGCCACGTGCTCACCGTCGGCGGAAACGAGACGGCAGCTCGACTCGCGGGCGTGCCGGTTGCCCGGGTCAAGCTGCTTGCATATGTGACCTCCGCCGTTCTCGCGGGGCTGGTCGGTCTGATCGCAGTCAGCGCGACCTCGGCCTCGGACGCGAACAACACCGGTGTGGGGATGGAGCTCGACGCGATCGCCGCGGTGGCCGTCGCGGGGACTCCGCTGACCGGCGGCAAGGTGAACGTCTGGGGCGCCGTGGTCGGGGCCGTCCTGCTCAAGCTGCTGCAGAACACGCTCATCGCGCACGGCATCACCAAAGAGGTCGCGCAGATCATCGAGGGCGCGGTCATCGTGGGCGCCCTGTGGCTCCAGCGGCACGAGGCATGAGGACGGCCATGACAACCACTGTTTCGGCCCCCGAAGGCAGGTCCCCGGGCCGCCGCATCCAGGCCGGCCTGCTGCTGCAGCGCCAGGGCGCCCTCATCGCGCTCGTCATCCTCATCGCCTTCGGCGCACTGCGCTACGGCGCGGATTTCGCCACCGGCTACAACCTCACCAGCTTCACCGGCGACACCGCCAAGTACGGCCTGGTGGCGCTCGGCATGACCTTCGTGATCATGACGGGTGGCATCGACCTCTCGGTCGGCTCGGTGGCCGCCCTCGGCGGCGTCGTGGCGATCAAGGTCAGCCCGCAGGGGCTGCTGCCCGGGCTCCTGGCCGGCATCGCCGCGGGCGCGGCGGTCGGCGCCCTCAACGGCTTCCTCATCACCAAGCTCAGGCTGCAGCCCTTCATCGTCACGTTGGCCACCTTGCTCGCCATCCGCGGCCTTGCACTCAACCTGGCCGGCGCCCACGCCGCGGTCGCGGCGCCAGGCGGCTTCCAGAAGCTCGGCAGCTGGTCGCTGCTCGGCCTGCCGGTTGCGGCGTGGGCGATGTTCCTGGCCTTTCTTGTCGGCGCGGCCGTGCTGCACTACACGGCCTGGGGGCGGCAGGTCCTCGCGATCGGGGGCAACGTCGACGCCGCCAAGCTGATGGGCCTGCCGGTGGGCCGCACGACGTTCAGCGTCTACGTGCTCTCGGGCGGGCTGGCAGGGTGCGCCGGCGTTTTCCTCGGCTCGCAGAACGGCTCCGTCGACACAGCCGCCGGGCTCGGCTGGGAACTGACGGCTATCGCCGCCGTCGTGGTGGGCGGCACGCTGCTCACCGGAGGCCAGGGGTCGGTGCTGTCGACCTTGGTCGGCGTGCTGTTGCTGCAGCTCATCTTCAACCTCATCGTCTTCGAGAACGGCAAGGGCGACATCAACATCAGCTCGTACTGGGAGTCCGTGATCCGCGGCGCGTTCCTGCTCGTCGTCGTGCTCCTACAGGTCCGCCTGGTGAAACGGCGCAGGACCAGCGGGCGGCAGGCGTGACCGAGCGGATCCGGCTCCCGGCCCAGCGCCTGCGGACGGGCCACAGCCTCATCGAGACGTACCGGAAGGGTCGCAAGTGACCAGCGAGACTGCGCGAATGACCAGCGAGACCGACCGCGCGTTGCAGGAGATCGTCGATGCGGTCCGCAGCGTGTCCGAGCCCGAGATCGAGGGGATCGTCGACGAGTTGCTGGCGGCCCGCCGGATCGCCTGCTACGCGGGAGGTCGAGAGGGCCTCGTCATGCGGGGGCTGGTGATGCGGCTCTTCCACGCCGGCCTCGACGTGCACTACGTGGGCGACATGACCACCCCGGCGGTCGGTCCTGGCGACCTGGTGGTGCTCTCGTGCGGACCGGGGCGGATCTCCATGGTGGAGGCGCTCGCCGGGGTGGCGAAACGCGACGGCGCTCGGCTGCTGTACCTGACCGCGCAACCTCAGAACCCGCCGGCCGAGCTCGCCGACAGCGTGGTCCGCGTCACCGCGCAGACGATGGCCGACGATCGGGAATCCGCGGCGGCGCTCCCGATGGGCAGCGCGTACGAGATTGCCCTGTTCGTGCTCGTCGACCTGATCACGAATGGCGTACGCCGCCGCCGGGCCGAGTCGGTGGAGGAGCTGCGGTCACGCCACACGAACCTGGAATGAGCGGGCGAATCGCCACGCGGACAATCTGATTCCCCGCACTCTGTTGCGAAGGTGAGCGAACGCTTGATCCCCCCGTCCACCCGTTGCCGGGCCATCCCGTGAGTTCCTCGCCACCCCTCTTCGCCGGCCCGCTTCGTGAACTGGTCGCCCGGCTTACCGAGCCGGGCTACGAACGCGGGCGTTTTCTCCTCGGCCTCGCCGGCGAGCCCGGTGCCGGGAAATCCACCGTTTCCGCCTATCTGGCCGCGGCGCTGGGCGCGAGTGCAGTGGTGGTCCCGTTCGACGGCTTCCACCTCGCCAGCAACCTCCTGGACAGCGACGAGTTGCGTGAGCGACGAGGTGCGATCGACACGTTCGACCTCATCGGCTACCGCCTGTTGATCCAGCGGCTGCGGCAAGCCGACGAGCCCGTGGTGTACGCCCCGGCTTATGCCCGGCAGTTCGAGGAACCCGTCAGCGCCGCGATTGCCGTCCCACGCAGCACGCCGATCGTCATTACCGAGGGCAACTATCTGCTGTCCGATCATCCCGACCTGCGCGCGGTGCGGTCGATGCTCGACCAGGTCTGGTACATCGAAGCCGACGCGGAAACGCGCCGCCGCCGGCTCGTCCGGCGGCACATCCAGTTCGGCAAGACGCCCGCCGCGGCCGCCGCCTGGGTCGCCGGAAGCGACGAGACCAACGCCCGAGCCATCCGCGCGACTCGGGACCACGCGGACCTCGTCGTCCAGATCCACGAGGATCTCGCGCCCGTCGAGCCGGAACCAGCTCGTGAGCACGCGGACGAGGGGCCCCCGGGATCAATCGGCAAGCGTGTCTAGGGGCCCTGCGACACGTTGGTGCCACACCGCCCGATACGCCGGTGGGCGAGCGGCACGATCCGTGCGCGCGCGCCGACGAGGTGCTTCGGGAAACACCCCGGCGTCGGCTGAGGGGTTGTCCGCGAGCCGCGGCAGCGAGATCGTGGCGCCAGCGCTGCGCGGACGATCCGGAACCGGAACGTCTCCGGCCGTCCGGGGGTGGAACATGCTGTGGTCAATGATGAGCGCCGCCGCCTTCATTCTGGTGACCGTTCTGGTGGTCGTCCTGGCGCGAGGCCGCACCGCGCGGTGGGAGCGGGAACGGAAGGCGGCCCAGGAGGCCGAGGAGGCCCACCGCCATGGGCTCGCCCGGCGGCGAGCGCGACAGGCTCGGACGGGAATGCTCGCCGCCACGTCGTCCCGGGGGTTCCGCTGGCGCCGTCAGCGGCGGCCGAGGACGCCCGCCTAGCCCGAACCCGTCCAGTGGGGCGCCCGCGGGTAGGCGCCCGCCGCGGGAGGCGGGCGGTAACGGCGGGTCTCTCAGCCGGTGACCGCAGACCGATCGCGCGCGGCTGCGTCGAGGCGCTCGCGCTGGGGCACCACGGTGTATCTGGGGTCCTTGGTGGAGGCGACGCCGGCCTCGAAGACCCCGAAACGCTGCAGAGCGCTACCGCCGAGCAGTGCGAGCCCGGACGCGGCGGCGCCTGCCCTGCTGCGGCCCGCGACGAGCACGGTTCCGGCCAGCCCGGCGAGAGTGAGCAGTTCAGCGCCACGCCTACGCCGGCCCGCGGCCCCCTGGTGGTAGACCTCCCGGATCAGTCCCATCCGTTGCTCCATCAGCCGTGAGGCCACGAGTTCACCGGTCGCCCCGAGGGCCGCGAAGCGCCGCGCGGGAGCGGCTTCGAGCACCGGAGCGGCGAGCATGCCGAACCCGCCACCGCTGGCCGCCGCGGAGCCGGCGAACACGAAGGGGAGTTCGGCGCGAACCTCCTGCCAGCCGGGCACGGCCGTATGGGACAGCAGCGCCGCCGTGTACGTGGCGACACCCGGTGCGGTGGCGGCCGACGCCAGGCCGAGACCCCGGGAGACGGCGCGCAGCAGCCGGGCCGGCCAGGACGACCGCCACCGGACCGGGACCATTTCCCAGATCGCCGCCGCGCCCACACCCGGGCCGAAGGCGGAGAGGATCCAGGTCCCGACGCTCATCGGCGACGTCGGCTTGGCCACCCGCAGCATGTGATGGAACCGCTCCGGCCGGCCGAGGTCGGCGACGAGCAGCACGAGGCTGGCGAGCAACGCGCCGAGAGACCCCAGCCAGCAGGCGCGGCGGAGTCGCGCCGCACCCGTGAGGTCCGCGCCCGCCGCGATGACGGCCGTCCCGGCGGCCAGGCCGCCGGTGAACAGGTAGGCGGCGACCTTCCACTCCCACACCGGAGTCTTGAGTACCGGCCGGCCGTAGTAGCTGGCGACGTCACCCGGCGGTTGTCCGGCCACCTCCGCGACGGCCCGCCGCGGTCCGTGGGCCGGCGAGTGGTCGCCGTTCACCGGCGGTTACCGAACGCGGCGGAGACGAACGCCCCGATGCCGGCCACGGCGAACGCTGCCGCCGCTGTGCCCACCCGGCGCCAGATCTCCGGCGCGAAGCGGGTGGGCACGACCGGGTCAGGCGGCAGCCCATAGACCTCGGGCTTGTCCAGCAGCAGGAACAGCGCACCGTGGCCGCCCACGCCGTCGTCCGGGTCCCGGCCGTACAGCTCGGCCTCCGCCACGCCCTGCCCGTGCAGCTCCGCCAGCCGACGGTCGGCGCGCTCCCGGAGCTCGTCGAGCTCGCCGAACTGGATCGACTGGGTCGGGCAGGCCTTCGCGCAGGCCGGCTCCAAGCCGTCGTGCAGCCGGTCGTAGCAGAGCGTGCACTTGTTCGCCCGGCCGTCGCCGGGCCGCCGGTCGATCACGCCGTACGGGCACCCGGAGACGCAATAGCCGCAGCCGTTGCAGATGTCCTGCTGCACGACGACGGTGCCGAACTCGGTCCGGAACAAGGCGCCGGTCGGGCAGACGTCCAGGCAGCCCGCGTGGGTGCAGTGCTTGCACACATCGGATTCCATCAACCAGCGGAAGTCGGTGCGCGCCTCCGCGCCCGTCCCGTCCCCGGGCCGGGAGAACGTCGGCATGCCCAGGTCCTGGACGGCGCCACTGCCGGGGGAGGGGAGCGGCGTCGTGCCGAGCTCGGAGCCGCCGCGAGGAGCGGCCCGCAGCCGGGGTTCCACCTGGGCGGTCATCTCGTCCGGGAGCGACCAGCCGCCTTCCTGCCCGGCCGGGCGTCGCTGCTCCACGAACGCGACGTGGCGCCACGAGTTCGCGCCGAGCATGCCCGTGTTGTCCATCGACATGCCCAGGAGGTCCAGGCCGTCCTCGGGGACGTGGTTCCACTCCTTGCAGGCCACCTCGCACGCCTTGCAGCCGATGCACACCGACGTGTCGGTGAAGAAGCCGACGCGCGGCGGGTGCTCGTCGTATCCGGAGTCCCGGGAGACGTCGTCTTCCGGGCCGAACAGCAGGTTCCTCTCGGTCACGGACCCTCCTCGGGTGGTTCGGTGCCGGTGGTGACCAGCTGCGTACCGGTGATGGGAGTGATGCCGGCGCGGCTGCGCAGCCGCGCCAGCAGCGCGGTCAGCTCGGCCCCGCGAGGGCGACGGCCGGGCAGGACGTCGCAGGTGGCGACCTTGCTCTCCTGGATGAGCACGTTCGGGTCGGTGACGATGCCGAGCAGGTCGTTGACCACGTCACCGGTGACCAGCCCCGTCGGGCCCCAGTGGTAGGGCAGCCACACCTGATGGATGACCCGTCCGTCGAGCCGCAGCGGGGCCATCCGGTCGGTCACGTACACCCGTGCCTCGACCGCGGCCCGGCTGGTGACGACGTGCGCCCAGCCGAGGTGGGTCAGGCCCCGGAGTCTGGCGAGCTGGGGGGAGACCTCGACGAACAGCTCGGGCTGCAGCTCCGAGAGGTAGGGCAGCAGCCGGCTCATGCCGCCGGCCGTGTGGTGCTCGGTGAGCCGGGCCGCGGTCAGCACGAACGGGAAGACGTCGGTGTTCGGCTCGGGTGGCGACGGGTCGTACGGGTTCTCGGGCCGGGGGTAGACCCGGCGGGTCGGGTTGCTCTGCTGCCCGTAGAGCGGGTTGCGGACCGGCGACTCGTGCGGCTCGTAGTGGGTCGGCAGCGGCCCGTCGATCACCCCGGCCGGCGCGAACAGCCAGGCCTTGCCGTCGGCCTGCATGATGAAGGGGTCGTCCCCGCGCAGGGCCTCCGGGCCGCGGGCGCCCTCGGGCGGGACGTAGCCGGGTGGGGTGGACACGGGGAAGTCGGGGACGTCGTTCCCGGTCCACCGCCCGCGGTCCGGATCCCACCAGACCAGCCTCTTGCGCTCGCTCCAGGGCCGGCCCCCCAGGTCGGCGGAGGCCCGGTTGTAGAGCAGCCGGCGGTTGGCCGGCCAGGTCCAACCCCACTCGGGGTCGTACGGGCCCTGCTCGACGTGCGGCTTGCGACGGGCCGCCTGGTTGACCTCGTCCTTGTAGATCCCGGAGTACTGCCAGCAGCCGCAGGCGGTGCTGCCGTCGGCGCGCAGGTCGGTGAACGTGTCCACCGTTCGCCCGGTGGCCAGGTCGATCCCGTTGATCCGCCGCAGGACGTCCTCGGGGTCCGGCTCCGCGTCGTCCCCGCTGCCCTCTGTCCGGTAGTCCCAGGCCAGCCGCTGCAAGGAAACGTCCCGGGGATCGGTCGAGTCGGCCACCCGGTCCCGGATCCGGCGGCACAGTTGGTGGAAGAACCACAGGTCGGAGCGCTGGTCGCCGATCGGCTCGGCGCCCTTCTGCCGCCACTGCACCATCCGCTGGGTCTGGGTGAAGGTGCCGGCCTTCTCCACGTGCGACGCTGCGGGGAAGAAGAAGACCTCCGTGCGGCACTGCTCCGGAGCGATCTCCCCGGTCTCGATCTCGGGGGAGTCCTTCCAGAAGCTGGCGGTCTCGATCATCGCGAGGTCGCGGACGACGAGCCAGTCGAGGTTCGCCAGGGCCAGCCGCTGAAGCCGGCCGTTCGCTGAACCGACGGCGGGGTTCTGCCCCATGACGACGTAGCCGAACACCCGGCCGTCGATCATGTCCATGGTCGTCCGGTAGGTGCCGTGGTCACCGTTGATCCGCGGCAGCCAGCCGAAGCCGAAGTCGTTGTCGCTCGTCGCCGCGTCGCCGAAGTACTCCTTCAGCAGCGAGACGAAGTAGGCATCCGCCTCCTCCCAGTAGCCCTTCTGGGTCCGGGCGCGCACCCGGTCCAGGTAGGCCGTCAGGTCGGCCTGCCCGGCGCGGGGCATCGGGAGGTAGCCGGGCAGGAGGTCGAACAGCGTCGGGATGTCGGTCGAGCCCTGGATGTTCGCGTGACCCCGCAGGGCGTAGATCCCGCCGCCCGGCCGGCCGACGTTGCCCAGGAGCAGCTGCACGATCGCCCCGGCGCGGATGTTCTGCGCGCCCACGGTGTGCTGGGTCCAGCCCACGCTGTAGATGAGCGCCGCGGTGCGCTCGCGGCCGGAGTTCGACGTCCAGGCCTCGCACACCTGCCGGAACTGATCCGGGGGAACGCCGCACACCCGCTCGACCATCTCCGGCGTGTAGCGGGAAAAGTGCCGCTTGAGGATCTGGAAGACGCAGCGGGAGTGCTCGAGCGACGGGTCCTGGGCGATCTCGGCCACCCCGGCGATGCGTGGGCCGCCCATGCCCGTCTCCATGGGCCCGGTCTCTCGCTGGCTGGCGCCCTCGTAGTCCCAGGTGGTGGTGTCGTAGTCCCCTGTCGCGGGGTCGTAGCCGCTGAACAGGCCGTCGAGGTCCTCGGTGTCGGCGAACTGCTCGTTCACGAGGAACGCGGCGTTGGTGTACGCCGCGACGTACTCCCGGAAGTCCAGGTCGTTGCTGAGCACGTGGTTCACGACGCCGCCCAGGAAGGCGATGTCGGTGCCCGCCCGGATCCGGACGTACTGGTGAGCGAGGGCGCTGGTGCGGGTGAACCGGGGGTCGACGTGGACGACGCGGGCACCGCGGAGCTTGGCCTCCATCACCCACTGGAACCCGACCGGATGGGCCTCGGCCATATTCGAGCCCATGATCAGGATGAAGTCGGAGTTGACCAGGTCCTGCAGGTAGTCCGTGGCGCCGCCGCGGCCGAACGACGTCCCCAGACCGGGGACGGTGGCGGAGTGCTATATGCGGGCCTGGTTCTCGATCTGCACCGCACCCATCGCGGTCCACAGCTTCTTGAAGAGGTAGTTCTCCTCGTTGTCGGTCGTGGCGCCCCCGAGGCCGGCCAGGCCCATGGTGCGGCGCAGCACGTTGCCCTGCTCGTCCGTCTCCTGCCAGCCACGACGCCGGGCATCGAGCATCCGGTCGGCCACCATGTCCATCGCGGTGTCCAGCGGCAGGTCGGTCCACTCCGTCGCGAACGGCGCCCGGTATCGGACCTTCTCCTCCCGCTGCGGCCCGGTGACCAGGCTCAGGCTGGCCGACCCCTTGGGACAC
This sequence comes from Blastococcus sp., assembly GCA_025465355.1. Lineage (GTDB taxonomy): Bacteria > Actinomycetota > Actinomycetes > Mycobacteriales > Geodermatophilaceae > Blastococcus_B. The sequence goes on from JAODNN010000086.1 coordinate 30,771, forward strand.
AGCCGGCCCCGGGAAACGGGAGAGTCCGGGTCACCTTCGATCTGGGTCACCCGTCCGTCCTGCGCGTAGACGAGTTGGGCGCAGCCCACAGCACAGTAGGGGCAGACCGATCGGGCAGGCTCGTCCGCCGTCGCCGTGCGTGCGCGCAGCTGCCGGGAGCGGGGGGACTGGGCGGCGGCGCCACGTCCCAAGCGGTCGGGACCAGTCACCTGGCGATACACAGGCCATTCCTGGAGCCAGCCGCGAAGGGTGTGGATCGGGTTGCTGTTCATCGCGCCCCCGAGCTCAGGCGTCGGCCATGGCAACGGACTTCGGACGTTCGGGCGAGATGGCCGGAGGTCTGTGAGAGCTAATCGCTGCCAGGGGACTCTCGGCATCGGTCATTCGGCCGATAGCGCGCGCAACGCGGATCTGCCCACGCCGGCCGCGGAGCCAGGCCGGGCGGATGTCCGGATCGGCGGTGAGCAGCTCCGGACCGACCTGGGCCCGTGCGGCGCCGATCGAATCGACGTCGCCTTTGTCCCCACGGCGGAACGCCCGGCCGGCGCCGGGCCTTGTGGGCCGTGGGGGCGGGGAGAAGCATCGCGGCACGGCGCGGCCGTCCGGCCGGGCATCGGAGTTCCCGCGAGGAGCGCACATGACGCAGCCCGACCGCGAACCTTCCGGGGACTACGGGTACGACCTGGCGCACGAGAACATCGCTCGTGCGGCCGCACATGACGACCCGAGCGACCGCGAGCGGGCCGGCGCGTCACCGGCCGCGGCGAAGCCTGATCCGGACCAGGATTTCGGCTACGACGAGGCCCATGACTTCTAGCGCGGCCCGTGCCCGGGCGGCGCCGGCGGGAGGTCAGGAGGTGACGTCGTCGACCTCGAAGTGGCTCATGCTCGCGCCCCCGGTGGCGAAGTTGGGAACATCGCCTGCGGCAGCCTGACCCTCCGCCGATTGCAGGCCGGCGCCAAAGTCCTGTTCGGACTCGAAGTCCAGCTCGGCCACCAGATAGGGCGCCGGTCCGTCGCCGACCGGATCGGGATGGGCGATGGTGAAGCGGACGAGGCCCGGGATCTTCCGGGCGAGCGGGATGTGGACGTCGCGGTAGTGCTCGTCGAATGCGGCGGGGTCGGCCGGCTGGCCGTACTGGACGAGCAGTCTGTGCGTCACTCGTGCTCCTCGTGGGCATGCCCTGGCTCGGCTGCCAGGGTGATGGTCGCAGCGAACCAGGAAATGCCCTTCCCCGGAAGACGGGGGCGCAGACCAGGACCGTGCTCGACTACCCGCGTTCCCGGCCTTCCCACAGGATCCTGGGCCTGATCCCGGAGGCTCTTGATCGGTTCCGCCCGCACGGGCAGGCTGTGACCCAGTACACAAAAGCCCTTGGAGGCGGCCGTGGAAGCTCATGTCGGAGACCGGATCCTTGTTCGCGCCACCCACCAGGGGGAGGTGGACCGCGCCGGAGAAGTACTCGAGTGCCACGAGCCGGGGGGAGGGCCGCCCTACCTGGTCCGCTGGGACGGGGACGGGCACACCGGCCTGTTCTTCCCGGCGGGTAGCGCCGTCGTCGTCCACGTAGACGCCGCGCACGGCTGACCCCCGGCCTCATGGCGAAGGACACCGGAACGGCGCCGGCTCCTCGGCCGGCCGCGCAGGTGCGCAACGTGGCTCTCGTGGGCCACGCGGGTGCGGGTAAGACGACGCTTGCCGAGGCGCTGCTCGTGGCCACCGGAGCCCTGCCCCGGGCCGGAAGGATCGAGGACGGCACGACCTGCCTCGACACCGAGGAGGTCGAGATCCGCCAGCAGCGCTCGGTGTCCCTCGGCGTGGCGACCGTGGAACGAGACGGCCATCGGCTGACGCTGCTCGACACCCCCGGCTCCCCGGACTTCGTCGGGGAGCTCCGCGCCGGACTGCGCGCCGCCGACGCCGCGCTGTTCGTCGTCTCCGCCGTCAACGGTGTCGACGTCACCACCGTGGCCCTGTGGGAGGAGTGCGCGGCCGTCGGCATGCCGCGGGCCGTCGTCATCACCCAGCTCGACCGCGCCCGGGCCGACGTCGAGGACGCCATCCGGCTCTGCCAGCAGTTGCTGGGGGAGGGGGTCTACCCGCTGCACCTCCTCGAGCGCGGGCCGGACGGCGCCGTGCGGGGGCTGGTCTCCCTGCTCGAGCCCCATGTCGACGCGCCGGACGCCGACCGACTCAGGGGCGAGTTGATCGAGGGGATCATCGGCGAGAGCGAGGACGAGACGCTCATGGAGCGCTACCTCGCCGGTGACGAGCTGGCCGTCGCCGACCTCGTCAGCGATCTGGAGACGGCGGTCGCCCGTGGTCATTTCCACCCGGTCCTCTGCGTCTCGGCGCTGACCGGCGTAGGCGTGCCCGAGCTGCTCGACCTTCTCGTCTCGGCGTTCCCGTGCCCGATGGAGCACGGCTGTCCCCAGGTCAGCCGTCCCGACGGCTCCTCAGCCGCCCCGATGGCCTGCGACCCGGACGGTCCGCTCGTCGCCGAGGTCGTCAAGACCACGACCGATCCCTACCTCGGCCGGGTCTCGCTGGTCCGCGTCTTCTCGGGCACCCTGCGCCCCGACCTGCCGATCCACGTCTCCGGGCACGGCATGACCGAACGCGGCCACCCGGATCACGACGTCGACGAGCGGCTGGCCGCGATCTCCACCCCCATGGGCGCCATCCTTCGTCCTGTGCCCGCCTGCCCGGCAGGGGACATCTGCGCCGTCGCGCGGCTGACCAGCGCGGAGACCGGCGACACGCTGTCCTCACCGGACGATCCGCGGCTCGTGCCGCCGTGGAACCTGCCCACCCCGCAGCTGCCGGTCGCCGTGGAGGCATCCTCCCGGGCCGACGAGGACCGCCTGGCCGGCGCGCTCGCCCGGCTGGTGGCCGAGGACCCGACCGTCCGGCTGGAACGCCGGGCCGACACGGGGCAGCTGCTGCTGTGGTGCGTGGGGGAGGCCCACGCCGAGGTCCTGCTCGAGCGGCTGCGCGTGCGTCACGGCGTCGCCGTCGCGACGGTGCCGGTCCGTGTACCGATGGTGGAGACCCTCGCTGGGCCGGCACGGGTCACCGGGCGGCACGTCAAGCAGTCGGGCGGGCACGGCCAGTACGCCGTCGTCGTCGTGGAGGCCGAGCCAGGGCCACCCGGGTCGGGGATCGTCTTCGAGCAGCGGATCGTCGGCGGAACCGTCCCGAGCCAGTTCCACGGCAGTGTGGAGAAGGGGATCCGGGCCCAGGCCGAACGCGGGATCAGCGGCGACCGGCCGATCGTGGACATCCACGTCACCCTCGTCGACGGCAAGGCGCACTCGGTCGACTCCTCGGACGCGTCTTTCCAGGCTGCCGGCTCCCTGGCGCTCCGGGAGGTGGCCGCCGCGGCCGGCACGCAGGTGCTGGAACCGTGGTGCGAGGTGGACGTCGTCGTGCCGGCCGAGTACGTGGGCGCGGTGATGAGCGATCTCTCCGGACGCCGGGCCCGCGTCACCGGCAGCGACGCCGATCCCGATCGGGACCGCACCACCGTCCGTGCCGAGGTCCCGGAGGTCGAGCTGCTCAGCTATCCGGGCGTGCTGCGGTCGGTCACCCACGGCACGGGAAGCTTCACCCGGCGGCCGCTGGGCTACGAGCCGGCCCCGCCGTCGGTGGCGGCGGTTCCCGCGTGACCCCTCCGCCGTAACCCCGCGTGACAGCTCAGTAACGGGCCGACCACTGACGTCCGGTGCGCCGCCGCACGCCCCCGGCGCGCGGGACACTAGCCTCGGGCACGGTGTCCAGTGGGCTGGAGGGGATCGTGACGTCGTCGAACGGGCCGTCGGCCGCTGGTCCGGCGACCCGCGCATCGTCGGCGGTGGTGGATCGGGACCAGCTGCCCGACCGCGTCTGGACCCTCCCGAACGCCCTCTCCGTGCTGCGGCTGCTCGGCGTCCCCCTGTTCCTGTGGTTGCTCCTCGGGCCGCACGCCGACGGCTGGGCGTTCGTCGTCCTCGCGGTGTCCGGATTCACCGACTGGGCGGACGGCAAGCTCGCCCGCTGGCTGAACCAGAGCAGCCGTCTCGGCGCGCTGCTCGACCCGGCCGCCGACCGGCTCTACATCGTCTCCACGCTGATCGCGCTGGCGCTGCGCGACGTCGTCCCGGTGTGGCTGGTCGCGCTGCTCCTGGGCCGGGAGCTGGTCCTCGGCGTGATGCTGCTCGTCCTGCGCCGCTACGGCTACCCGCCGTTGCAGGTGCATTACCTGGGCAAGGCCGCCACGCTCCTGCTGCTGTATGCCTTCCCGTGCCTGCTGCTCGCCCAGGGGCACGGCACGGTGGCCGCCGTGGCGCAGCCTTTCGCCTGGGCGCTCACCATCTGGGGCACGGCCCTCTACCTCCTGGCCGGCATGTTCTACGTCATCCAGGTGGCCGGGATCGTGCGCGCCGAGCGGTCCACCACGACGGCAAGGACGTCGCCGTGACCCGTCCGTCGCCCAGCGGTGGGCCGCGTTCGATGGGCGCCTCCCTGCTCGACGCGGTCCTGGCCGAGACGCTCGACCCCGCCTACGCGCAGGCTGCTGCGGCCCGTGCGGCACGGGCCGCGGATGGCTCCGCCCCGGAGCGCCGGTGGCGGGGGCGCACCCTCGTCGCGCTGGTGATGGCGATCGCCGGAATCCTGGTGGCCGTCACCTATCACCAAGCCTCGGCGTCGTCGAAGGGGCGCCAGCAGGTGCGCTCCGCCCTCATCGGCGACATCGACCGCGAGTCCGGGGTCAGCGACGGGCTCGCCGGCCAGCTCCAGGCGCTGCGCACCACGGTGAACAGCACCCGGGACAAGCTGCTGGCCGCCACCACCGTGGGCCAGACGGCACTCGACGACCTGGCGGCGGCCGAGCAGGGTGCCGCAGCCGTGCCCGTGACCGGGCCCGGGCTGCTCGTGACCCTCGCCAACGCCGACCCCAAGGCCGGCAGTGACCCCGTCGGCGGCTCGGCAGCGCAGGACCCGCGGGGCCAGGTGGAGGACGGCGACCTGCAGCTCGTCGTCAACGCCCTGTGGGCTGCCGGTGCCGAGGCGGTCAGCATCAACGGCGAGCGGCTCGGGCCGACGACCGCCATCCGGTTCGCCGGCGAGGCCGTGCTCGTCGACTTCCGACCGGTCACCAACCCGTACCAGGTGAGCGCGATCGGCGGCCCCGCGGCGCTCTCCAGCCGCTTCCTCGCCAGCCCCCAGGTGGGGTCGCTGGCGGTCATCTCCAAGTCGTTCGGTCTGCGTTTCGAACTATCCCAGGAGGACCAGCTGACCCTGCCCGCCGCGAGCACCCCCGAGCTCCGGTCCGCCGCACCGGAGACCTCTGCGAAGAGCACCCCGGCTCGCCACACCACGTCGGGAGGCTGAGCGTGATCCCCATCCTCGGACTGGCCGCCGGTGTCCTGCTCGGGCTGTTCCTGAATCCGACCGTCCCGATCTGGCTCCAGCCGTATCTGCCCATCGCCGTGGTAGCCGCCCTCGACGCCGTCTTCGGGGGCTTCCGGGCCCGCCTCGACGGGATCTTCGACGCGAAGGTGTTCGTCATCTCGTTCGTGTCGAACGTCGTCGTCGCCGGGCTGATCGTCCTGCTCGGTGACCAACTGGGAGTCGGGGCCCAGCTGTCCACCGCGGTCGTCGTCGTGCTCGGGATCCGCATCTTCGGCAACGCCGCCGCGATCCGCAGGCACGTGTTCCGGGCATGACCGGGGACAAGGTGCCGGACCGACCGGTGCCCGGCGGATCAGGGGACGACGCCGTTGCGGGTATGCCGTCGAAGCCGGCCGCCGAGCCCGAGCCGGCCGCCGAACCCAATCCGGAACCGGACGTCGCCGCGGACGCCGAACCGGACGGCGCGACGGGCCCCGGACCGCAGTCCTCCGACGAGGGTGCTCCCGAGGAGCCCGAGCACGTCGATGCGCCCGGGACGGAGGAGGAGGCCGTACCGGCGTCGGCGGCCGTCCGGCGCCGCCGGCGTCGGGATCCTCTGGCGTCTGCGCTGATCGGCATCCTCACCCTGCTGCTCGGCTTCGCGTTCGCCGTTCAGGTCCGCAGTGCCGGCACCAGCCAGGTCCTGGCCGGTGCCCGCGAGGAGGACCTCGTCCGCATCCTCGATGAGCTCAATGCCCGCGAGGAGCGTCTGCGCGGGCAGATCACCGAGCAGCGCACCGCGCTGGAGCAGCTCACCAACTCCGACAGCCAGTCCGCCACCGCTCTCGAGGAGGCCCGGCGCCGCGCGGAGGCCATCGGCATCCTGAACGGCACGGTCGCCGCGCACGGGCCGGGACTTCGGATGACGGTCCGCGACCCGGACGGCGCGGTGCGCGTTGAGGACGTGCTCGACGCGATCGAGGAGCTGCGCGGTGCCGGCGCCGAGACGATGCAGATCGACGGGGTCCGCGTCGGGGTGTCCACGGCGGTCACCGGGCGGCCCGGAAACCTGATGATCGACGGCCGCCCGATCACCGCTCCCTACGGCTTCCTGGTCATCGGCTCACCCCAGAACATGGAGACGGCCATGAACATCCCGGGGGGAGTGGTGCAGCGGATCACCGGGCTGGGTGGGTCGGTGGACATCACCCAGGTCAAGGACCTCGTGGTGGACGCGTTGCGACCGCTCGACACCCCTCAATACGCTTCGCCCAAGACCGGCAACTGACACCTGGCCGTCCGGACCCATCCACACCGCATCCGTGCCACACCACCGGGAGACGATCGCCGCATGAGCACGCCCAACGACCGCCGCTACACCGATCAGCACGAATGGGCGCTGGTCCAAGGCACCGAGGGAGCGGCGACCGTCGTGCGCGTCGGGATCACCGACCACGCGCAGGACGCTCTCGGCGACATCGTCTTCGTGCAGCTGCCCGACGTCGGGGCTGAAGTCGGCCCGGGCAGCCCGATCGGCGAGGTCGAGTCCACCAAGTCGGTGTCCGATGTCTACGCACCGATCGCCGGCGTCGTCTCCGCCGTGAACGGCGCGCTGGCCGACGCGCCCGAGACGATCAACACCGATCCCTACGGCGACGGCTGGCTGGTGGAGATCAGCGTGACCGGCGACGACGGCGATCCCACCGCCCCCCTGCTCGACGCCGCGGCCTACCAGCAGCTCGTCGACGGGGCCTGACGGGGCCGCCGACAGGCTGCCGGGATGCGACGATCACTATGATCTCGCTGGGGCACGGGGATCGTGGCGACCAGTCGCGTAACCCACTCGTCTCACCCTGCACATCCGGTTGACCCTCGGGTCGACCTGCTGGTTGCATGACCCACGGCCCGCCGCCCATCACGCGGTGGCCGACCCACGGCGGACCGACCGGTCCGTCGTCCGCCGGCCGTCGCGGCCCGATCGAGGTCCGCGGCGGGACCCCTCGTACCGGAGGAGACAGACGTGCACTGCACTCGATGTGGCCATGAGAACCCCGAGGGCAGTCGCTTCTGCGCGCAGTGCGGCTCGGCGCTCTCCCAGGAGCGGGTCGGCGAGTCGACCAGCGTGATTCCCAAGGTCGGTGGGGAGGACACCAGTGACCAGCCCGAGATCGCCGAGTCGGCGGCCGACGCGCACGCAGGTGCGGTCGAGTCGCTCCCGGCCGGCTCGGCCCTGCTCGTCGTCAAGCGCGGGCCCAACGCCGGTAGTCGCTTCCTGCTGGACCAGGACGTCACCACCGCGGGCCGCCACCCCGACAGCGACATCTTTCTCGACGACGTGACGGTCAGCCGCCGGCACGTCGAGTTCCACCGCGAAGGCAGCGGGTTCTCCGTCCACGACGTCGGCAGCCTCAACGGCACCTACGTCAACCGCGAGCCGGTCGACGTCGCGACCCTCGCGGGAGGCGACGAGGTGCAGATCGGCAAGTTCCGCCTCGTCTACCTCACCGGTCCCCGTACCGGTGAGCCGGCCGCTCGCTAGTGGGCGGGCCGGCGAGCGCACGCGGTGGGCGGCCCGGCCGTTACCTCGACGCGGTAGGCGAGAAGGAGGCATGACGGCCGTGCCCGAGCGTGAGAGTGCGCTCGGGGACGCCGCTGACCAGCACGCACCCCGCTTGACCATCGGCGAGGTGCTGGCCGTACTTCGCGACGACTTCCCCGACGTGACGATCAGCAAGATCCGCTACCTCGAGTCCGAGGACCTGGTCCACCCGCAGCGGACGCCTTCGGGCTACCGCAAGTTCTCGCGCGCCGACGTGACCCGGCTCCGGTACGTGCTGACCGCCCAGCGCGACCACTACCTGCCGCTGCGGGTCATCAAGGACCATCTGGACGCTCTCGACCGGGGCGAGCCGCTGCCCGGCAGCGCGACGGACGCGGCCGCCGTCCCCCCGGCGCTGGAGGCGGACGGGGAGGCGGCTACCGCCCCGTTGAGCCCGGACCAGTTCGCCCGTGCCGCGGGCCTGCAGCAGGACCAGCTGGCCGACTGCGTGCAGTTCGGGCTGCTCGCCACGGACGCCGACGGCCAGCATCCCGCGTCGGATCTGCCCATCGCCCGGGCAGCCGCGGGGCTGGCCCGCCACGGCATCGAGCCACGACATCTGCGGGTCTACCGCAGCGGTGCCGAACGGGAGGCGGGGCTGATCGAGCAGGTGGTCGCACCCGTGCTGCGGGCCCGGTCGGAGGAGGCCCGCACGCGGGCCACGGAGAAGCTCCGGGACCTCGCGGGCCTCTCCGCGCAGCTGCACACAGCCCTGCTGGAGGCACGCCTCCGGGACCTCCTGCGCCCATGAGTCCGGCGTACCGTGGCGCCTAGTTGGAAACGACCGACGCGCCGACGAGCATGATCAGCCGCCCCACGGGCCCGTAGATGAGGAGCCGCACCGTGCAGGAGCTTCGAGTCGTCGGGGTCCGGGTCGAGCTGCCCGGGAACCAGCCGATCCTGCTGCTCAAGGAGACGCAGGGGGAGCGGTACCTGCCGATCTGGATCGGCGCCGTGGAGGCCGCGGCGATCGCGTTCGAACAGCAGGGTGTCCGCCCCGCCCGTCCCATGACCCACGATCTGCTGCGCGAAGTCGTGCGCGCGCTCGGGGCGACTCTCGAGGCCGTGAACATCACCGAGATGCGCGACGGCATCTACATCGCCGAGTTGGTGTTCGGTGACGAGCGGGTGGTCAGTGCCCGGCCGTCCGACGCCGTCGCCCTGGCCGTCAGGACCGGCGCACCGATCTTCGGGGCCGACGATCTTCTCGACGAAGTCGGCATCGAGATCCCGGACGAGCAGGAGGACGAGGTCGAGAAGTTCCGCGAGTTCCTCGACCAGATCTCGCCCGAGGACTTCGGCGCCGGCTCCGGTTCGGGCGGCGCCGGCTGAGCCCGGACCGGTTCACACCAGGACGTCACACCAGGGCATCCATGGGGTATCGGCAGGGGCCGGCCCGAACCACACTCGAAATGATGAGCGAGGCGACACGCCGCCTCGCTCAGTTGACCGCCTCCCTGCCCCGGCTTACGGTCGGCGAACAACAACGGTGTGACACCTGAGGTCAGTGGGTGTACTACCCATTGCAGGTGCAGCCGGCTACCCGCGGCGGCGACGCCGCGGGACATGAGGAGGACGCTGGACGTGAGCGACCAGAGCAATGGCTCCCAGGGTCAGCTGTTCAGCGACGCCGCAGTCGGAGCGCCGGCCTACGACGAGGTCGACACCGACCTCGTCGGATACCGCGGCCCGACGGCGTGTGCCGCTGCAGGGATCACCTATCGCCAGCTCGACTACTGGGCCCGTACCGGCCTGGTCGCGCCTTCGGTCCGTTCCGCCACCGGATCGGGCACGCAGCGCCTGTACTCGTTCCGCGACATCCTGGTGCTCAAGGTCGTCAAGAGGCTCCTGGACACCGGGGTCTCGCTGCAGAACATCCGCAAGGCGGTCGACCACCTGCGCAACCGCGGCATCAAGGACCTTGCCAACGTCACCCTCTTCTCCGACGGCGCCACCGTCTACGAGTGCACCTCGGCCGAGGAGGTCGTCGACCTGCTCGCCGGCGGCCAGGGCGTCTTCGGCATCGCCGTCTCCGGTGCGCTGCGTGAGCTCTCCGGTGAGCTGGCCGAACTGCCGGCCGAGCGGATCGACGGCGGCCCGGTCAGCGCCGCCGACGACGAGCTGTCCATGCGCCGCCGTCGCCGGGTCGCCACGGCCTGACGTTCCAGCACCGCACGAAGGGCTCGTCCCGCACCGCGGGCGAGGCTCTTCATGGGTCTGAGGACGGATCGGCTCCGTCGGCCGCGGCGGTGCTCCCGGGGGTGTGGTGCACGCTCGTGGGGTCCCGCGGCACCCCACTGACGGAACACTCCAGTAGTGCTGCGTTACCCCTGTCACTGAGGGCGTCAGGCCGCGACTCCTCGCTGGTAGCGTCGCAGCAATGGTCGACCGTGCTGAGACCGCAGAGACGCAGCCGGGGGAGACCCTCCCGCCGCTGCCCGGGTCGCTTCCTTCCCTCCGCTCGCTGGACCCTGCGGGGTCCTTCGCCGCTCGCCACATCGGGCCGCGTCCGGACGACGTCGCCGAGATGCTCGCCGCTGTCGGGCACAAGACGCTGGCGTCGCTGGTCGATGCCTGCGTGCCCGAGGGGGTGCGGGACCGGACGCCGCTCGCGTTGCCACCGGCCGAGGACGAGGCCGCCGTCCTGGCTGCGCTGCGTGAACGAGCCGACGCCAACGACGTCTACACCTCGATGATCGGGTTGGGGTACTACGGCACGATCACGCCCTCGGTCATCCAGCGCACGGTGCTGGAGAATCCGGCCTGGTACACCGCGTACACGCCCTACCAGCCCGAGATCAGCCAGGGCAGGCTCGAGGCGCTGATCAACTTCCAGACGATGGTTGCCGACCTGACCGGGCTCCCGATCGCCGGCGCCTCCATGCTCGACGAGTCGACGGCCGCGGCCGAGGCCATGACCCTGGTCCGCCGGGCCGGGCGCGCGAAGCCGGACGCCGTTTTCGTCGTCGACGCCGACACGCTGCCGCAGACCCTCGGCGTGCTGCAGACCCGGGCGGAGCCCCTCGGCATCGCCCTGCACGTGACCGACCTGTCGCACGGCTGGCCCACCGACCTGCCGGAGGCGGGCGCCTTCGGGGTGCTGCTGTCCTACCCGGGCGCGAGTGGAGCGGTCCGCGACCACCGGGCGCTGGCCGCGGCCGCCCACGAGGCCGGCGCGGCCGTCGTCGTCGCGGCAGACCTGCTCGCGCTGACTCTGCTCGAGGCGCCGGGGGAGTGGGGCGCCGACGTCGTGTGCGGCACCACCCAGCGCTTCGGTGTGCCCATGGGCTACGGCGGTCCGCACGCCGGGTATCTGTCGGCGCGCGAGGGGCTGGCCCGGCAGCTGCCCGGCCGCCTGGTCGGCGTCTCGGTGGACGCCGACGGCGACCTCGCCTACCGGCTGGCGCTGCAGACCCGTGAACAGCACATCCGCCGCGAGAAGGCGACGAGCAACATCTGCACGGCCCAGGTGCTGCTCGCCGTGATGGCGGGCGCCTACGCGGTCTACCACGGTGCCGAGGGGCTGGCGGCGATCGCGGCCCGCGTGCACCGCAGCGCCCTGGTACTGGCCGGCTGGCTGCGCGCCGGCGGCCTCGAGCCGGTGCACGAGCACTTTTTCGACACGCTCACCGTCAGCGTCCCCGGCCGGGCCGCGGACATCGTCGCCGCGGCTGCCCAGCGCCGGATCAACCTGCGGCTGGTCGACGCCGACACGGTGTCGGTGGCCTGCGACGAGACGACGACAGTCGCCACCCTGCGCACGCTTGCCGAGGCGTTCGGCGTGCCCGTGGACGAGTCGGTGCTCGACGTCGACGGCGCGGACGCGCTACCCGAGGCCCTCCGCCGCCGGACGCCGTACCTGACGCACCCGGTGTTCTCCGCGCATCGCTCGGAGACCGCCATGCTGCGCTACCTCCGCGCGCTGTCGGACAAGGACCTCGCGCTGGACCGCACGATGATCCCGCTCGGGTCCTGCACGATGAAGCTGAACGCCGCCACCGAGATGGCCGCGATCACCTGGCCCGAGTTCGCGGATCTGCACCCCTTCGCGCCGGTGGAGCAGGCGCGCGGATATGCGCAGCTGATCGAGGAGCTGTGCGGCGCGCTGGCCGAGGTGACCGGGTACGCGGCGGTCAGCGTGCAGCCCAACGCCGGGTCGCAGGGCGAGTTCGCCGGGTTGCTGGCGATCCGCGCCTACCACCGCTCCCGCGGTGAGGAACAGCGCGAGATCTGCCTGATCCCGAGCTCCGCGCACGGCACCAACGCGGCCAGCGCCGTCATGGCCGGCATGCGGGTCGTCGTCGTCGCCTGCGACGAGGCCGGCAATGTGGACGTGGCCGACCTGCACGCAAAGGTCGACCAGCACGCCGAGCGGCTCGCGGGAATCATGCTGACCTACCCGTCGACGCACGGGGTGTTCGAGGCCGAGGTCCAGGAGATCTGTGCGGCCGTGCACGACGCGGGTGGCCAGGTCTACGTCGACGGGGCGAACCTCAACGCCCTGGTGGGGCTGGCCAAGCCCGGGCGGTTCGGCTCCGACGTCAGCCACCTCAACCTGCACAAGACGTTCTGCATCCCGCACGGCGGTGGCGGTCCCGGGGTGGGCCCGATCGGCGTCCGGGAGCACCTGGTGCCGTTCCTGCCCAACCACCCGCTGGTGCCGGCCGGTCCCGAGACCGGGCCGGGGCCGGTGTCGGGCGCGCCATGGGGCTCAGCGGGCATCCTGCCGATCTCGTGGGCCTACGTGCGGCTCATGGGCCCCGACGGCCTCCTCGCGGCGACCGAGCACGCCATCCTCGCGGCCAACTACCTGGCGACGCGGCTGCGGGAGCACTACCCCGTGCTCTACACCGGCGCCGACGGGCTGGTCGCGCACGAGTGCATCCTCGACATCCGGCCCCTGACCAAGGCCACGGGGATCACCAACGACGACATCGCCAAGCGGCTGATCGACTTCGGCTTCCACGCCCCGACGATGAGCTTCCCGGTGGCCGGCACCCTCATGGTCGAGCCGACCGAGAGCGAGGACAAGGCCGAGCTGGACCGGTTCATCGAGGCGATGGTGACGATCCGCGCGGAGATCGAGAAGGTCGCCACCGGTGAGTACGACCGCACCGACAACCCGTTGCGCAACGCTCCGCACACGCTGGCGATGCTGGCGGGGGAGTGGGACCGGCCGTATCCGCGGACGACGGCGATCTACCCGGTGCGCGGGCTGGTCGGGCGTGGGTACCTGAGCCCGGTTCGCCGGATCGACCAGGCCCACGGTGACCGCAATCTGGTGTGCTCGTGCCCCCCGCCGGAGGCCTTCGCAGAGCACGACTTCGACCACGAGACGGTCCCGTCCGCGGAGGGCGGGACCGTGGGCCCGGCCGACGGTGCTCCGGACGATGTCGGGACGACGGCGGACGTGGTAGGCGCCCAGGCCTGAGGCCGGGCAACCGTTCGGGGGCCGGGCCGGGCCGGGCCGGCTCGGCCCCCGGGGGAGCTGCTCAGGCCTGGACGAGCTCCGGGGCGAGCCAGGTGTGCTGGTCGCCGACGGCCTGGCCGTCGGGGAGCAGCGCGCCGTCGTCGTCGAAGAGCACGACGCCGTTGCACAGCAGGCTCCAGCCCTGCTCCGGGTGGCTGCTGACGACCGCGGCGAGGTCACGCGCTTCGCTGCCGGCCTCGGGACACGGAATCTGGTGGTGGCACATGGTGGTCACTTCCGATCGTCGGGCGCAGGGACGCCGACGGTTACGTTGCGTATGCATCTGATCACTTGCTGGGTAAGTGTGCGCCTGCGCTGACGACCCCTGGGGTGATGCCGATCACGAGGTCACCCGATGGAGTCGTCAGGTCCTGCCAACCGTGGGGGTGACGACCGACCGTTCCCGCAGCTGGAGGCGGCGTGTCGGGAAGGCGGCCGAGAAATCGCCGATTCGGCATCACCTCCGGATACGACACCGGTAGCGCGGCTGCCGAATATGAGCGGGCGTCTCGTTCCCGATCGGAGGAGCGAGGACGCACTATGGCGGCGACTGCCCTGGCATGCTCTCCGTTCATGCCAACCCGAGTGCGTCTGCTCCTCGGTAGCGCTCTGATGCTGTTGATCGAGCTCTCACTCATCCGGTGGCTCGGCGCGAACATCGTGCACCTGGCGTACTTCTCGAACTTCGTGCTCCTGGGTTCGTTCCTCGGCATCGGTCTGGGCTTTCTGCGGGCCGCTGCGCCGAATCGCGGCCCGCGCCCGACGCCGCTGTACTCGGCGGTCGCGTTGCTCGGCCTGATCGGGTTCGTCAGCGCCTACCCGGTCACCGTCGACCGATCCGGCAACTCACTGATCTTCTTCACTTCCGGCACGACGGACGGGCCGCCCATCTGGCTCACTCTGCCGGCGGTCTTCCTTGCGGTCGCTGTCGTGCTCATGGGTCCCGGCGAGATCGTCGGCTCGTGCTTTCCGCGCCTACCGCGTCTCGAGGCCTACCGTCTCGATCTGCTGGGCAGCCTTGCGGGCATCGCAGCCTTCACGGTGATGTCGTTCCTGGGAGCACCGCCCCTCGTCTGGTTCACGGCGGCCGGGCTGCTTTTCGCTGTGCTGCTCGGACGTGCGGCGGCGGCCACCAGCGTCGCGCTGCTCGTCTCGTTCCTGGCGCTGTTCGTGTATCCGCTGCACCGCGACACCGGGGTGTTCTGGTCGCCCTACTACAAGGTCTCGACCCAGAAGTTCACCGACGCGCAGGGGGGCGCGTGGCGCATCGACGTGAACGGGATCCCGCACCAGACCTTGACGTCGGAGGCCGTGCGGGAACAACGGGCCCCCTTCTACCTGCAGTCCTATCTTCAGGTGCCGCGCACGCCCAAGGACGTGCTGATCGTCGGGGCCGGCACGGGCGGCGATGTCGCCATCGCGCTGAAGCGGGGTGCTCAGCACGTCGACGCGGTGGAGATCGACCCCACGCTGCTGCGCTTCGGTCGTCAGCACAACCCGGACCGCGCCTATCAGGATCCGCGGGTCAGCGCGCACGTGAATGACGGCCGCGCGTTCCTGCAGAGCACCGACAAGAAGTACGACCTGGTGATCTTCGCGCTGCCCGACTCGCTGACCCTCGTGTCCGGCGCGAGCTCGCTGCGCCTGGAGAGCTACCTGTTCACCGAGCAGGCGATCCGCACGGCCCGCGCGCACCTCAACCCCGGCGGTGCGTTCTCGATGTACAACTACTACCGCGAGCAATGGCTGGTGGACCGGCTCGCCGGGACGCTGGACGACGCGTTCGGGCACCCGCCGTGCGTCTACGAACAGCGGACGCAGAACTCGCTCGCGGTGCTGACGGCGGGATTGACCACCGCCGATCAGACGTGCGTGACGACCTGGACCCGCGCCGCCGGCACGCCGCCGCCGGCCGCCGACGACAAGCCGTTCCTGTACTTGCGCGACAGCAGCATCCCGTCGCTGTACCGCAATGTGCTCGGGTTGATCATTCTCGGCAGTTCCCTGGCGATCGCGGCGGTGCTCGTGGCCAACGCCCGCACCGGGGCGGGCGGGGGCAGGGGGCGGCTGCGCGGGCAGTTGGCCGAGATGTGGTCCTACCGCGACTTGTTCCTGCTCGGGGCAGCGTTCCTGTTGCTGGAGACCAGGAGCGTCACCGGATTCGCGCTCTACTTCGGGACGACCTGGTTCGTGAACGCGTTGGTGTTCGCGGGAGTGCTGGTGGCCGTGCTCGCCGCGGTCGAGCTCACCGCCCGGGTGCGGACGCCACCGCTGTCGGTCATGTACGCGGTGCTGATCGGCGGCCTGGCCCTGAGCTGGCTGGTGCCCTCCAGCGCGCTGCTCTCGCTGAGCGTCGTGCCGCGCGCCATCGTCGCGATCGTGATCAGCTTCCTGCCGATCTTCGCGGCGAACGTCATCTTCGCCAAGCGCTTCGCGGACACGGCTGACGCTCCGATGGCATTCGGTACGAACCTGCTCGGTGCCATCGTCGGCGGATGTCTGGAATACCTGTCCTTGGTGTTCGGGTATCAGGCGCTCCTGGTGCTCGCCGCGGTGCTGTACGTCGGCGCGTATCTGGTCATGCCGCGTGACCGTCCGCCGGCAAGCCCTGCGGAAGTCAGCATGCCGCACGAACGGCAGACCGCCGCCACGCCGTAGAACCCCGGCGAGAGGATCAGACGGTCCGGGCCCGCGTCCGCCCCTTCGCGGGAGAGCCCCTTCGCGGGAGACGCTCAGAGCTTGCGGAGGAGCACCCGGCGCACCGCGTGGTCGGAGGCCTTCTGGAGTACCAGCCGCGCTCGCGAGCGGGTGGGCGCGATGTTGCTGCGGAGGTTGGGCCCGTTGACCGCGGCCCAGATGCCGAGGGCGGTCTCGCGAGCCTGCTCGTCGGTGAGCCCGGCGAACCGGTGGAAGTAGGCGTCGGTGTCCTGGAACGCCGTCCGGCGCAGGGCCAGGAACCGCTCGACGTACCAGTTCTGGATGTCTGCCTCGGCGGCGTCGACGTACACGGAGAAGTCGAAGAAGTCGGAGAGGAAGACCTCCGGAGCGCTGCCGTCGGTCCGCCGTCCTGCCTGGAGCACGTTGAGCCCCTCGACGACGAGGATGTCCGGCCGGTCCACGGCCTGGCGGGCGCCGGCGACGATGTCATAGGACTGGTGGTCGTACACCGGCGCGAAGACCTCCTCACGGCCGGACTTCACGTCGGCGAGGAAGCGGATCAGCGCGCGACGGTCGTAGCTCTCGGGGAACCCTTTGCGGCCGAGCAGCCCGCGCGCTTCCAGAACTGCGTTGGGCAGCAGGAAGCCATCGGTGGTGATGAGGTCGACGCGCGGCGACCCCGGGGAGGCCGCGAGCAGTGTCTGCAGGAGCCGGGCGGTGGTGCTCTTGCCGACGGCGACGCTCCCCGCCACGGCGACGACGAAGGGCACCTTTGCCGTCGTGTCGCCCAGGAACTGACTCTGCGCGGCCCACAGCCGGCGGCTGGCGGCTACGTGCAGTCCGAGGAGCCGGGCGAGCGGCAGGTAGACCGTGGCAACCTCGTCGAGGTCGATGCGGTCCCCGAGAGTGGCCAGCCGGCGCAGGTCTTCCTCGTCGAGAGGCAGTTGCGAGCCCGTGGCGAGCGCTCGCCAGGAGCCGCGGTCGAACACCGCGTATGGCGAGATGGAGCTGCGTGTCCCGACCGTCACACGCCTATCGTGCCGTCCCGCGCGCGGCCGCCGTCTCCGGGTCACCCGTGCGAGTGCGCCGGGCGCCTGGCACCCGTCGCCGCGCCCCTGGGTCGGCCGTCCCGTCTAGGGTGCTGGCTGTGCCGACCCGTCCGGGGCTGCTCGACTGCATCGAGCGCTATTTCGCCGCCGCTCCGCTCCCGGACGCGCGGATCGCTACCGCGGGCTCCCTGGACGTCCCGCTCGGCGACCCCGCCTGGCCCTATCCGGCCCGCCCCCGGTCCGGAGCGGGGCCGGTGACCGCGGATGACGTCCGGGACGCGGTGCAGCTGCAGGAGGCGGCCGGTGTGCCGGCCGCTCTCGAATGGGTGCCGGAGCGCTCGCCGGAGGCTGCGGCCGCCGCACGCGCCGCGGGGCTGACGGTCGAGGAGCTGCCGCTGCTGGTGGCCGCCGACCCCGTCGAGCTGCTGCTGCCGGCCGGCGTCCAGATCTACCTCGTCGGCGCCGACGATCCCGAGGTTCCGCGTTACCAACAGATCGCGGCCGTCGCCTTCGCCCATCCGGGCGGCCGGGCAGACGTCCGCGAGGACCCGCTGGACACATCGGCCGAGGCCGAGACCCGCACCGCCGTCCTCCGCGAGCGGATCGCCGCCGGGCGGACCGTCATGATGGTCGCCGTCGACCAGGGCGAGCCGGTCGCTGTCGGATCCCACCAGCCGGTCGACCTGGACGGCACGCAGGTCAGCGAGATCGTCGCGGTGGCCACCCTGCCGCGGCTGCGCGGTCGCGGGCTGGGCGCCGGGCTGGCGTCCGCCCTCGTGGCCCACGCCCGGGAGACCGCGGACCTGGTCTTCCTCGCGGCCGGTGACGACGACGTGGCCAGGGTGTACGAGCGGGTGGGTTTCGCCCGGCTGGCCACCACGGGTGTGGCCGAACGACGCGGCTAACGTCCGTGGGGTGACCGAGAGCTTCCGTGCGGACGGCGTCCGCGTACTGATCACCGGTGGTACCAGCGGCCTGGGCGCGGCGATGGCGACCTCCTTGCGCGATGCCGGGGCCAGCGTCGCGATCACCGGCCGGGACGCGGCCCGGGCGGAGGCGGTGGCCCGTGAGCTGGGGAACGGGGCCGTCGGCGTCGGCATGGACGTCAGGGACGAGGACGACGTCGCACGCGGGGTGGATCGCGTGTTCGACGAGTTCGGGGGCCTCGACGTCCTGGTCAACAACGCCGGCGTCGGCATGCGGACGGTGAATCCGCGCTTCCTCACCGACCCGCAGCCGTTCTGGGCGGTGTCCCCGGATGGGTTCCGCGACCTGGTGGCGACCAACCTGACCGGCTATTTCCTGGTGGCCCGGGCCGTCGTCCCGCGGCTTCTGTCGGCAGGCAGCGGCCGGGTGGTGAACGTGTCGATGAACCACTCGACGATGAACCGGAAGGGCTTCGTGCCCTACGGCCCGGCGCGCTCGGGCGCCGAGGCGCTGGCCCGGATCATGGCCGCCGACCTGGAAGGCAGCGGCGTCACCTCCAATATCCTGCTGCCCGGCGGAGCGACGGCGACCGGGATGATCCCGGACGACTTCCCGCCCGAGCAGCGGGCGCAGCTGCTGGATCCGGCCGTGATGGGGCCGCCGATCCGCTGGCTCGCCTCGCCGCAGGCCGCCGGGGTGCATGACGAGCGGATCGTGGCCAGCGAGTTCGCCGCCTGGCTGTCCACCCGCTCGTCATGACGGCCCCGGAGGGAAGCGGTCAGTTCTGCTCGTACGTCCCGATCAGAGTCGCGCGCCCGAGCGTGTGGAAGAAGAGGTTGAAGCCGAGGACGGCGGGACTCGATCCGGCGTCGACGTCGAGCGTGTCGGTGTCCACGGCGTGCACGACGACGAAGTACCGGTGCGGCCCGTGGCCGGCGGGAGGAGCCGCGCCCACGTACCCGGCGAAACCGCCGTCGTTACGGAGCTGGACGGCCCCTTCGGGGAGAGCGGGATTGTCCTTGTCGCCGGCCCCGCTGGGCAGCTCGGTCACCGAGACCGAGATGTTCGCGACCGCCCAGTGCCAGAAGCCGCTCGCCGTGGGCGCATCCGGGTCGTAGACGGTCACCGCGAAACTGCGGGTCCCCTCGGGGAAGCCCGACCAGGACAGCTGCGGGGAGCGGTCCTCACCACCCGCGCCCATGACCCCGCTGACCTGTGCCGTGGGCATTCCCTCGCCGTCGGTCACGTCGCTGCTGGTCACCGAGAAGCTCGGCACCTGGGGCAGGAAATCGTAGGGGCTGGGCGGCGTCGGACGATCGGCCATGGTGGGTTCTCCCTCGTTCTGAGCGGGTCTTCGGGGGACGGATCGAGCCGTCCTTCCGAGGACCCTAGGCAGCGGGGTCGAGTTGCGCCCATCGGCGGTGCGCGCAACGGCCCAGGTCAGGGCCAGGTCGCGGCTCGATCTTGATCCAGGATCCCGGTCGCGTCGAACCGTGCCGGGCGGCTCGCACCGGTACCGTCCCCCCGTGCCAGCTCGTGGGCCCCTCGGCCTCCCGGATTCCATTCGCGCCTGCCTGTTCGATCTCGACGGCGTCCTGACCCGGACGGCGACGGTCCACATGGCCGCCTGGAAGCGCACCTTCGACAGCTTTCTGCACGATCACGAGCCCGGAGCGCCCGAGTTCAGCCAACTGGACTACAACCGGTTCGTCGACGGCAAGCCCCGGGCTGACGGCGTCCGTGACTTCCTCGCCAGCCGGGGTATCACGCTGGCCGAGGGCGCACCGGGTGATCGGGCGGACGCCGCGACCGTGCAGGGCATCGCGACCCGCAAGAACCAGTTGGTGCTCGAGGAGCTGGCCATGCATGGTGTAGAGGTCTATCCGGGGTCGGTGGAGTACCTGCGTGCCGTTCAGGCCGCCGGCCTCGCCACAGCGGTGGTCACCGCGTCGGCCAACGGCGAGCAGGTGATCGCCGCCGCGGGCTTCGCCGACCTGATCGACGTGCGCGTCGACGGCGTCGTCGCCGCCCGGGAGGGACTGCGCGGGAAGCCGCTCCCGGACACGTTCCTGGCCGCCGCCCGCACACTCGCGGTCGAGCCGGCCGCGGCCGCGGTCTTCGAGGACGCACTGGCCGGCGTGGCTGCCGGCCGCGCCGGCAACTTCGGCTACGTCGTGGGAGTGGACCGGGTGGGCCACGCCGACGAGCTGGCCGCGGCTGGTGCCGACATCGTCGTCGAGGACCCCGCCGAACTTCTGCAGGAGCGGGCATGACCGAGGGCCGCGCGAGCTTCCCGATCGAGCCCTGGTCGCTCACCGAGATCGGGCTCGACCACAATTCGCTCGCGGTCTACGAGTCCGTCTTCTCCCTGGCCAACGGGCACATCGGTATGCGCGGCTCGTTCGAGGAGGGCGAGCCTGTCGCCGTCCCGGGGACCTACCTGAACGGGTTCTACGAGGAGCGCCCGCTGCCCTACGCCGAGCCGGGCTACGGGTTCCCCGAAATGGGCCAGACGATGGTGAACATCACCGACGGCAAGCTGATCCGGTTGCTGGTGAAGGACTCACCGCTCGACCTCGACTACGGCGAGATCATCGACCACCGGCGGACGCTGGACCTGCGGGCCGGCGTCCTGCGCCGGTCGACCGAGTGGCGCTCGCCCGGCGGCCGGACGGTGCGGGTGACCAGCACCCGGCTGGTGTCCCTGACCCGGCGGTCGATCGCCGCGATCGAGTACCAGGTCGAGGTCACCGACGACCAGGGCGACCTGTACGTGGCGGTGCAGTCCGACCTCCTGGCCAACGAGCAGAACAGCACCGAGAGCGACGACCCGCGGGCTGCCGCGGCGCTGAGCCGGCCGCTGCAGTCGGAGATGGCGGTGGCCCGCGGCCGGCGCGCGCTGCTCGTGCACCGGACGAAGCGCAGTCATCTGCGCGTCGCGGCCGGGATGGATCACGTGATCGAGATCCCGGACAGCAGCGCCGAGGACATCGAGGCCAGCGGCGACCTGGCCCGCTACACCCTCGCGGCCCGCCTCCCACCGGGCGGTTCGCTGCGCCTGGTGAAGTTCCTGGCCTACGGCTGGTCCTCCCGCCGGTCGGCCGCTGCGGTCCGCGACCAGGTGGAGGGGGCGCTGGCCACCGCCAAACTGGCAGGCTGGGACCGCCTTCTCCGCGAGCAGCGGGAACTGCTGGCCCAGCACTGGGACGACGCCGACGTCGAGATCGAGGGCGACGACGAGTTGCAGCAGGCGGTGCGGGTGGGCATGTTCCACGTCCTGCAGGCCGGGCTGCGCGGCGAGCGTCAGCCGATCCCCGCCAAGGGGCTCACCGGCCCCGGATACGACGGGCACACCTTCTGGGACACGGAGGCCTACGTCCTCCCGGTCCTGACCTACACCGCCCCCCACGCGGTCCGCGACGCGCTGCGCTGGCGGCACTCGATCCTGGATAAGGCCAGGGAGCGGGCCAGGGTCCTGGGACAGCGGGGCGCGGTGTTCCCGTGGCGGACCATCCGTGGGGAGGAGTGCTCCGGCTACTGGCCGGCCGGGACGGCGGCTTTCCACATCAACGCCGACATCGCCGACGCCGTCGTCCGCTACTTCAACGCGACCTTCGACGACGATTTCGACCGCGACTTCGGCGCGGAGCTGCTCATCGAGACCGCCCGGCTGTGGGCCTCGCTCGGTCACTTCGACGTCGAGCACGGCTTCCGCATCGACGGAGTGACCGGCCCGGACGAGTACACCGCCGTGGTGGACAACAACGTCTTCACGAACCTGATGGCACAGCGGAACCTGCGGGAGGCGGCGGAGGCGGTCAAGCGCCAGCCCGACACCGCAGGCCGGCTGGGCGTGCTGGAGGAGGAGGTCGAGGTCTGGCTGAGGGCCGCCGCGCTGATGGCGGTGCCCTATGACACCCAGCGTGGGGTGCACATGCAGTCCGATGCCTTCACCCACCACGAGGAATGGGACTTCGAGCACACGCCGCCGGAGAACTACCCCCTGCTGATGCACTACCCGTACTTCGACATCTACCGCAAGCAGGTCATCAAGCAGGCCGACCTGGTGATGGCCCTGCACCTGCGAGGCGACTCGTTCACCCTCGAGGAGAAGATCGCAGACTTCGCCTACTACGAGGCCCGGACGACGCGCGACTCGTCACTCTCGGCCAGCCAGCAGGCGATCGTGGCTGCCGAGACCGGTCATCTGCAGCTCGCCTACGACTACTGGGGCGAAGCCGCCCTCACCGATCTCCAGAACCTGCACCAGAATTCCGGCCACGGCCTGCACATCGCCGCGCTGGCCGGAGGGTGGTCGGTGGCCGTCGCGGGGTTCGGCGGGATGCGTGACCACAACGGGGAGCTGACCTTCGCGCCGCGACTGCCCGAGCGGATCACCCGGTTGCGGTTCCGGGTCGGCTACCGCGGGCGGAAGCTCACGGTCACGGTGACTCCCCAGCAGGCGACCTATCAGGTGCTGGACGGCGAGCCGCTCGACATCCGGCACCACGGACGCCAGGTCACCGTGGGCACGGACGACCTGGTGCTCGACATCCCGCCGGCGCCCCAGGTCGAGCCGGTGCGTCAGCCTTACGGGTGCGCGCCGAGGCGGCGGGTCCGGAGCTGAGCGCTCAGGCCAGCAACCAGCGCGCCCCGAGCGCGAGGGCGCCGACGTCGATCAGGAGGAAGACGCCGACCCACCCGAGGGCTGGGAGCCCGGTCAGACGGGCCAGCTGATCGGCGTCCGAGTCGCGGGCGCCGCGCCGCCGGCGGGCGGACTGCAGCTCCACGACCGTGCGGGGCGCGGCCAGCAGCAGGAACCAGGTGGCGAGCGAGGCGAAGGCGGCCTGGCCGTTGGGCGGCAGCCACCAGGTCGCTGCGAAGACGACGCCGGCGGTCGCCAGCACAGACCAGAGGCCGTACCAGTTGCGGATCTGCACGAGCAGCAGCGCCAGCAGCCCGAGGAGGGCCCACAACAGGCCGACCGCGTGGCCTGCGGCGAGAAGCGCTGCCGCGCCCAATCCGAACAGGCCTGGGCCGGTGTAACCCGCTGCGCAGGTGAGCACCATGCCGATTCCGGTCGGCCGCCCCGCCGACAGGGTCAGGCCGGAGGTGTCCGAGTGCAGCCGGATGCCCGACAGCCGCCGGCCGGCGGCCAGCGCCACGAGTCCGTGCGCGCCCTCGTGGGCGATGGTCACCGCGTGCCGGGCGATGTGCCAGAGGGTGGGGGAGAGGATCAGCAGGGCTGCCACCGCGGCGGTGGCCAGGAGCACGGTAGGGGACAGGTCCGGGACGGTCGCGGTGACCCGCGTCCAGAACCGGCCCAGCAGGTCCACCTCGGTGCCTCCTCTGGCGGCTGCGGACGGAGGTCCGGCGATCGGCGCCGCGGTCTCCGATCATGACCGACGGCGGTTCGAGGCTCCCGAAGGCGCCCCGCCGACTACCTGTGAGCCTGAACGCCGCTCAACGATCCTGGTTCCGTCCGGCTGGTCGTCCGTGACGAAACGTGGCCGACGAGCTCCGTCAGAGCGTCTTCGTCAGGTCGACGCGCCGGGGGCGTTCTCGATGGGCCGGTCGGCATAGGAGGCCCACAGCTCCGCGTAGGTGCCGCCGGCCGTCAGCAGTTCCTCATGCGTGCCGTCCTCGACGAGGCGGCCGCCGTCGAGGACCAGGATCCGGTCGGCACGCGCAGCGGTCGTGAGCCGGTGGGCGACGACGATCGTCGTCCGCTTCCGGGTGAGCTCCGCGGTCGCGCGGGCGACGACGGCGTCACTGGCGAGGTCCAGGGCCGCGGTCGCCTCGTCCAGGAGCAGGATGTCGGGCTCGACCAGCTCCGCGCGGGCCAGCGCGACGAGTTGGCGCTGGCCGGCGGACAGGCCGTGGCCGCGTTCCCCCACGGGGTGGTCATAGCCCCCCGGAAGAGCCTCGATCGCCTCGTGCGCGCCGACTGCCCGGGCCGCCGCGACGATCTCGGCCCTCGAGGCCTCCGGCCGCCCGTAGGCGATCGCCTCGGCGACCGTGCCGGGGGAGAGGTAGGGCTCCTGGGGCACCAGCCCCAGCCGTCGCCGATAGCTGCCCAGGTCCAGGTGCCGGAGGTCCTGGCCGTCGGCGAGCACCGCCCCTCCGGTGGGGTCGTAGAACCGGGCCACGAGCTTCACGACGGTCGACTTGCCGGCGCCGGTCTCCCCGACGAGCGCGACCGTCTCCCCGGCCGCCACCTGTATCCGCAGGCCCGAGAGGACGTCGGTCTGCGTCCCGGCGTAGCGGAAGTCGACGCCGTCGAGGGCGAGGTCACCGGCCAGCCGCGTCACCCCTCGCGGGTCGGCTGCCAGCGGCGTGCTCGTCGGGATGCGGAGCAGCTCACGCAGTCGCGCCAGACCGACGGATGCCTGCTGATAGCCGTCGAACACCTGCGACAGTTGCTGTACCGGCACCAGGAAGGCCTCGAGGTACAGCAGGAAGGCGATGAGCTCGCCGGCGGTCAGCGTCCCGTCGCGCAGCCGGCCCGCACCGAGCCCGAGGACGAGCGCGCCGGCGAGGTCGCTGATCAGCACGATGAACGGGAAGTAGGCGGCCATCCGCCGCTGGGCGGTGATCCGCAGGTCCCGGTAGGTGCGGGAGTGATCGTCGAAGCGCCGGCGGTTGCGTTCCTCCCGCCCGTAGGCCTGCATCACCCGCAGCCCGGCGACGTCCTCCTGCAGCGCGGCATTGACCGCGCCGACGGCATCCCGCGCCTCCGTGTAGGCCGGCACGACGGCGCGCCGGAACAGCACCGTCGCGGCTACCAGCAGCGGAAGCAGGGCGATCACCACGAGGGCGAGCGCTGTGTCGAGAAGGACCAGGGCGACCAGCACGCCCACGACGGTCAGCGTGCTCACGACGAGGCTCGTCAGGCCCGACTGCAGGAAGCTCGACAGCGCATCGACGTCCGTCGTCATCCGCGTCATGATGCGGCCGGCCGGTTCGCGCTCGTAGTAGTCCAGCCCGAGCCGCTGCAGATGGGCGAACGTCTTGACCCGCAGCAGGTAGAGGAGCCGCTCGCCGGTGCGACCGGTGACCAGCAGTGCGGCCCAGCTGACCAACCAGGTCACGAGGACGACACTCAGCGCGAATGCACTGAGGCCGATCAACGTGGCGAGCGAGCCCTCGGCGATGCCCCGGTCGATGCCGTTGCGGACGACGGCGGGGAGCAGCAGTTGGGCCAGCGCCTCCAGCGCCACCAGCCCGAGGCCGAGCAGGAGCCAGCGGCGGACGGGCTGGATCAGGTGGCGGAGCCCGAACGTGGGGTCGGGGGAGTGGGCGAGGTCGTCCGGGATGTCGGGGGAGCCCACGGCCGGTGGCAGTGCCGCGACCCGCGTCAGGAGCTCAGGGTTCCCTGCGGCGGCGCCGGCGATGCCGCCGTCCCGGGCGAAGGTCTGCACGGAGGGACCACCGGTGGACAGGGCGATCGCTCGCCGGGTCGCGCTGATGCTCGCCGGTCGCTCACCGGCGTTGGCGGTGCCGACCGCGACGGGTTCGGCCGCCTCGGTGGGGGAGAAGAGCCTCCGGAACAAGGCACTGTCGCGTTCGAGCTCCTCGACGGTTCCGGTTGCCGCCACCCGCCCGCCGTCGAGGACGACCACCCGGTCGGCCAGTGCGAGGGTCGACCGGCGGTGCGCGATCAGGAGCGTCGTCCGAGCCGGTTGGTCACGTAGGCGGGCGTTGATCCGGGCCTCGACGCGGGGGTCGATCGCCGACGTGGCGTCGTCCAGAACCAGCAGCCGGGGCGCGACGAGGAGGGCCCGTGCGAGCGACAGCCGCTGCCGCTGCCCGCCGGACAGGGTCAGGCCCTGCTCGCCGATGACGGTGTCGTAGCCGTGGGGGAGCAGACGGACGAAGCCGTCGGCCTCCGCGGTGACCGCCGCGGCCTCAACGGCCTCGCGGCCGGCGTCGGGCCGGCCGTAGGCGATGTTCCCCGCCACCGTGTCGGAGAACAGGAGGCTCTCCTGGAAGACGAACCCGATGCCCTGGCGGAGGCCGGCGGTGCGCACCTGCCGCACATCGACGCCGCCGACCCGGACCGTGCCGCGCTGGGGGTCGTAGAAGCGGCCGAGCAGCTGGACGACGGTCGACTTGCCCGAGCCCGAGGAGCCGACGACGGCGACCGTCTCCCCGGGGGCGATGGTGAGGTTCAGCCCGTCCAGCACGGGGGTGCCGTCGTAGCCGAAGGTGACGTCGTCGAACTCCACGCCGAGCGGGCCGTCGGGGAGCTCGACGGCGTCGGGTGACTCGTCGATCCCGGCCGGAAGGCGGAGAAGATCGTCGATGCGTTCGACGCCGGCCCTGGCCACCGGGCCCACCAGGAGGATCTCTGCGAGCAGCTCCGTGGCTCCGACCAACTGAACGAGGTAGCCGGAGAACGCCAGGAAGGTGCCCAGGGTGATCGAACCGGACAGGGCCAGCCAGCCGCCCAGCAGCAGCACCCCCACCTGGCCGAGTGACGGCAGGGCCCGCAACGCCGGTTCGTAGCGCGCCTGCATGCGGACGGTGCGAAGCCGGCTGGCGAACAGCCGCCGGGCGGAGTCCGCGAGCGCCGACAGCTCCCGGCCCTCCTGACCGAAGCCCTTCACCACCCGCACGCCGGTGACCGCCGCCTCGACCCGGCCGACCAGGGCGCCGGCCTGCTGCTGGGCGTCCCAGTTCGCGGGGAACAGCTCGTGCTGCGCGCGCCGGGACCGCCACCACAGAGCGGGAAGGACGGCGAGGGCGACCAGGGTGAGCAGAGGGGAGAGAACGGCCATGGCCACGACGGCGAAGGCGACCAGCAGCACGGCACTCAGCACCGAGGGGACCATGACGAGGACGCCGCCGATGACCGCCAGATCGGTGATCGACCGGCTGACCGTCTGGCCGGTGTCCAGTGCGTCCTGA
>JAODNN010000093.1 GCA_025465355.1 Blastococcus sp.
TCTCCGGGCCGGTGTGCTTGGCCAGGTGCGCGATCACGTCCGGCAGGATCCGAGCCGGGATGCTCACCGTACGGAGACCCGCCCGGGATTTGGGCGGCCCGAGGATCATCCGACCGTCGGAGAGCTCGACGTAGGCGGCCAGGATCCGGACCGTCCCGGTCTCGGTGTCGATGTCGCACCGCCGCAGCGCGGTCACTTCACCCCAGCGGAGCGAGGCGAAGGCCGTTAGCAGCACGAGCGCCCGGAACCGGGTGTCCCGCTGGCTGTCGGCCCGCCCCTCGTACATCAGCAGCCACAGGACCTTTTCGGCGAGGGCCCGGGTCGCGAACGGTTCCGGGAAGGTGCGCATCCTGCCGCCCTTGACCCGGTACCGCAGCCGGTAGCCCTCGGCTCGGTTGTGGATGTTGCCGACCGGCCGCACGCCCACCCGGTCGGCCAGCTCGAACACCTGGGTCACCGACAGGACAGGCCGCTCCGGTGCCTGCTCACTGCCGGCCCCACGCACCCGGCACGGATTACGAGAGAGGATCTTGTCCTCTTCGACCGCCGTCATGAGCACTGCCCGCAGCAGTCGATACGCCTTGGCGGTCATCGAGACTGAGACGCCCGAGTCGAGGAGTGCCTTTCGCCAGTCTCGGATCATCGGAGTACTCAGCTTCCCGAGGGCCACCCCGCCCAGGTGCGGAACGATGTGCTTCTTGAGCAGCCAGCGATACAGCTGCACCGTCCGGGGCCGCAGCCCTGCCCGCTGCTCGATCCACTTCGCGGCGTAGTCACCGAGCTTGACCTTGGTCCGATCGGGATCGGTCCAGTCCCCGTTGAAGATTTGTGCTTCTGTGAGCGTCAGCCACCGTTCGGCATCCGACTTGCGCTCGAAGGTCTCGGGGGCGTTCCGGCGTTGCCCGTCCGGCCCGAGGTAGCTGGCCTGATAGCGACCGGACGGCAGCTTACGCACGTTGCCGAACCGGCGGTGTCCTGACTTGTTTCCCTTGGCCATCAGGCAGCCCTCCAGACGTCGGAAGTGGTGATGGGGTCCACGAGCCCGGCCGAGATGAACTCACGTAGTGCCGATTCGGGGATGCGGACGAAGCGGCCGACCTTGACGAAGCGGATACGCCGCTCGGCGATCAGCCGCCGGGGGAACCGCTCGGAGGTGGCGAGCAGCTCGGCGGCCTGGGCCACGGTCAGGAGCCGATCGGATTCGGGCACTGGCGTCATCTCCTTGGGTTTGGCGGTCACGTTGATCTCCCAGGTGTCGAGTTGAGAGCTGGCAAAGGCGTGCCGGTGAGTACTGCGGTGAGGAGTGATTCGCCGGGGGTGAGGCCCTGGCCGAGGTAGCGCCAGTGCGCGATTACGAGCACCTGGTCCTCGTCGTCAAAGGGCAGCCGCCCGGTAGTGATCTCGTGTTCGCGCTGGTTGTGGACCATCCGGGCGGTACGCAGCGCAGCCAAGGTGGTGGAGTACCTGCGGGACTTGGTCGAGAAATGGCCGCGGAAGCCGAGCATGTGAGCCCACTCGGCAAGCCGAAGCTCGGCCAGCCCGACCAGGCCCCCCAGCCGCAGGCACTCGGAGATCAGCCGCCGGGCGTGAGGCGTGACGGGGAGTTGGTCGACGTCATCGGTGGCACGGATGCGCCGGTCGAGGGTGCCGACGCATTCGGCGGCCTTGGTGGAGTACTTGGCGATGTAGCCGGCTACGGCTTGGTCGGTGAGTTCTCCGTTGGCGTTGATCGGTTTGATGTCGACCTGTGCGCCCCAGGTCAGCGCCCTACTCGAGAGATGGTTTCCGGCCGCCGGGGTGGTGACCGTGACGGCCTGGGCGGCGTGGGGGACGGCGTCGGCGAGGAGTTCGAGGTTGGCCCAGCCGGGCGGGGGGATGCCGGGGCCGCCGGGTCCGTCGAAGCGGATCACGGCATGGAAGTGGACGACGCCGCGCCGTTGGTATTCGGCGACTTTCGCGAATGACACGGTCAGCGCGTCGCGGAGTTCGGAGATGCGCAGTCCCGCGGATCGGGCGAGGTAGCGGCGTAGGGCGAGGGTGAAGCGCCGCCATAGTTCGGGGGCTAGGGCGTTGAACAGCACCGACCCGGAGTAGTCGTAGCAGTCCGGGCACAGCGGTTCCCCGAGCCGGGGGTCATCGGCGGAGTGTCGGATGGTGCAGGAGAGGACCCGCCCATGCGGGCACGGTGTAGCCCTCCGGCGAGGGTGGCAGGAGACCACCGCCCCGGCCTTACCGGTCCGCCGGGTGTGGACGGTGCCGAACGAGGGAGCGGTGAGGGTGACGAACGCCGCCGGATGCTGAGTCACCGTAGCCGGGACGCCTTTCCCGCCGACCAGGCCCGCGCGGACGAGTTGGTAGGTATCAGCCCGGTACACCTCGGCACACGCCGGGCACCGGGACGCCCGCCGGGTCTTGCACGCCACCCGCAGCACCTCGCCCGGCTCAGTGGTCGTGGAGTACCGGTGCAGCAACTCCCCGGTGAGTGCGTCGATGTGCTCAACGCTGCCGCGCAGGTGGACCGGCTGAGCGCACCCACCCAGGGACTTCGTTCGAGCGGCCCAGCGCCCATAGTCGGGGCGGTTGAGCCGGTTGGCCATGTCCCGGACGGCCAGCGGATCAAGTGCGG
>JAODNN010000100.1 GCA_025465355.1 Blastococcus sp.
GCCGCCCGCGCGCCCTTCTCTGACGCTGCTCTCGGGGTGCGGTGCACGCTCCAGGGGTCCTGCACGACTCCAGAAGCGTGCACAACGCCCCACATGCGTTCGGGTGGTTGTCCACAGGTGAGCGTGCGGGGAAGTTCCTGGCCTGCGTAGTCTCCCGGCACCACTGATCAACGCGGGGGTGGACGACGTGACGCGGCGCGGGAGCCTGCGACTACTGGCCGGGCTGATGGCGGTCGCGGCTGCGCTCAGTGGGTGCGCGCACAACCAGGCGGCGAGCGAGTCTCTGCCCTCGACCAGCGCCAGCGCCTCGACGCCGGCACTCCCTCCCCTTGGCCCGAAGGACCTCCCGATGCCGGCGGAGGCCCGGACCAAGGACGCCGCCGGAGCCGAGGCCTTCGTCCGCTACTACATCGCGCTCATCAACCGGACCTCGCAGGTCATGGACGCGAAGCCCCTCCGCGACTTCAGTCAGAACTGCCGAGACTGCATGCGAATTGCGAGAGATGCAGAGCAAGACGCTGCCGCTGGCTATCACTACTCTGGCGGGGAACTCAAGATCACCAACTCCGGCCGCCCACTCATGAAGGGTTCCACGGCGGAGATCGCCTTCATTGCCGACCAAGCCGCGCTCACTGTGACCGACAAGGCGGGAAAGCCAGTCAAGGGTCTGGCGTTCCCGCGATACCCTTCGCTCTCCTCTGGAGCGGCACTCAGTTGGGATCCATCGCGAAATGCATGGATCATGACCACGCTTACCCTGGGATGACGGCGATGCCGCTAGCACGTCGTTGGCCCACGCTTCTTACTCTTGCAATCCTTGTGTCGCTAACTTGGCTCAACTCGGCCAAGGCCGACGACGCTTGTCGAATTTCTTGCGGAGGGCCTGAAGTCGGCGTGGCCCCAGGCGCCGTGACAGCGCGGTACGCCAGTCAAAATGACAGCGGCGCTTGGCTGGCATCAAATGACGCGCCGGACAACCTGCCGTACACGTACCGACTTTCGAACCCCTGCATCGTCAACGACCAGAACACCGGCGCCTGTCAGGGAACCGACTTCAGAGATTGCGTCGCGCCGCCGGGCCGCGCAGTGCAAGACCTCGTCATCGAAGAACGGCGACTCGTTCTCGCCGATGGCAGGACGATCGACAACTTCGCCGTTCCTCCTGGCACCGCTCCAGGTACGCAGGTCGGTCCGTGGATCAGCGTCGCCCGGGCGTGCATCGACGTCACGGCTCTCAATCCGCCGCCGTCGCCGGGTGAGGTGTTCCGCTACTTCAAGGAACTTCCGCTTCCCAAGCTGACCACCAAGCAGCAGCCGCCGGGCAACGCGCTGTCGGGTCTGCCGGTCATCTTCTTCACGGACAGCCCGACCACCCAGGACTTCACCGTGAACATCCGTGGCTTCACCGTGACCATCGCCGCCCGCGCGACCGGCTTCACCTGGCACACCGGCGACGGCACCGACCTGACCAGCAGCGGACCCGGCGCCGCGTACCCGAATCAGACCGTCACTCATGACTACCGCAGCGGCAGCTACACCGCCTCGTTGACGACCACCTGGGGCGCGACCTTCCGCGTGAACGGTGGCGCCAGCGCGGCGGTACCGGGCACGACCACCACCGACGGCCCGGCAGTGACCTTCACCGTTCTCCAGGCCCACGCCGTCCTGACCAACCCGTACGACTGAGCCATCGGGCGCGATCCGCGGTCGCCTCGAACGGTCAGACATCAGCCGGACCGCCGACGGGTCAGCGGGTGACCGGCTCCGAGCAGCCGGAGGCGAGCGCCCGCTGGCAGGTCTCCAGCACCGCGACGACGTCCCGGCCGAAGCCGACGTCGCACGGGTGGGTTCCGCCGGTCAGCGCCGCGGCGGTCAGCTCGTCGACGGCGACCTGGTGCGCCTCGATCGGAGCGTCGTAGTCCGGAAGCAGTACGAGCCGGCCGGCGTCCCCGTGTACCCAGACCTCCACGCCAGAGGCCAGCGAAGCCACGGTGGACGACAGGGTCACCGTGCTCGCCGCACCTGAAGCGTGCTGCAGCACCAGGTGGACGGTGTCCCGCCGCCCGGCACCGGCCTGCACCGAGACGACCGGCCCCAGCACAGGCACGAGCAGGGACAGCGCGTGCGGGCCGAGATCCCAGAGAGCCCCGTGCTCGATCCGCCAGGGCGAGTCCTTGTACGGGCTGTCGGGCTCGTAGTTGGCGCCGAGCCACGTGACCGCGCCGCCGCTCAGCACGGTCCGTGCGGCCTGCTGCAGCCAGGACGACGTCCCCGGCATGAACCGTGCGGTGAAGAAGACCACCGAGGCCACGCCCGCCCCCTGAGCCGCCGCCACCACGCGATCGGCAGCCTCCACCGACAGCGCTATCGGCTTCTCCAGCAGCAGGTGCTTCCCGGCCTCGGCTGCGCGGACCGCCAGCGGCGCCTGCACGTCCGGCGGGAGCGCCACCGAGACGGCGTCGACGTCCGCCAGCAGCGCGTCGAGGTCGGCGTAACCAGGGACGTCGAACTCGGCCCCGATCGCCTTGGCCTTGGCGAGGTCGCGACCCCAGACCCCCACCAGCTCGGCGTCGGGGTGCTGGGACAGGGAGGCGGCGTGGACGCGCTCGGCCCAGAACCCCGTGCCGAGGACGCCGAACCGCATGCTCAGACCGCGCCGAACTGGCGGTCTCCCGCGTCACCGAGCCCGGGAACGATGTAGGCGTGCTCGTTGAGCCGCTCGTCGACGCTCGCGGTGAACACCCGCAACGGCAGCCCGCTCTCCTCCAGGCGCGCCAATCCCTCGGGGGCCGCGAGGGCGCACAGCACGGTGATCGACGTCGCCCCCCGCTCGGTCAGGAGGTTGCAGGAGTGCACCAGCGACCCCCCGGTGGCCAGCATCGGGTCGAGGACGAACACGTCGCGGTCGACCAGCGAGGCCGGGAGCGAGGCCATGTAGGCCTCGGGCTCGAAGGTCAGCTCGTTGCGTGCCAGCCCGACGAAGCCCATCTGCGACTCAGGAAGCATCCGGTGCGCGGTATCGGCCATCCCCAGGCCCGCTCGGAGCACGGGCACGATGAGCGGCGGCGCGGCGACCGAGTAGCCGGTGGTGCCGGTGACCGGCGTCTGGATGGGCTCCTCCGCCAAGGCGAGGTCCCGGGTCGCCTCGTACATCAGCATCTGGGTGAGATCCCGAAGCGCCGCACGGAAGTTGGCGTTGTCGGTGCGCTCGTCCCGCATGCGGGACAGACGGGCGCGGGCGAGCGGGTGGTCGACGACGGTCAGTTGCACGCGCGACACCGTATCGGGGCCGGAGCGCAGCCAGACATGCCCGCCTGATCGGACAATCCCCTTCTCGGTGTTCAGGCCGCCATCACCGGCTCACCCCTCGCTTCGGCGGCCAACCGCCGCTCCAGGTCACGGTTGCCCATCAGCACGCCGACCACGTAGCGCATATCTATCCGCTCACCGTTGACGGGCATGGCGTCCGGCAACGACGGGGGCCCGTCCGGGAACAGCACCCTGGTCATCGCAGTCGCGGGGTCGGGCGACGTCGCGGGGGAAGGCGCCGCGACGCGTCCCCCACCCGACATCGAGTCGACCTGGTCGACGACCGGCCGCCGGCCGCGCATCTCGTCGATCGGCGTCACCCCGGCGAACGAGCCCCCCGGCAGTGACGTGTCGGGCGATACGCAGGAATCGAGCCCTCCGGCGAAGGCGGCGTCGGCCGTTCCCCAGACCCGCCGACCGTCCGGGGTGACCACGATCAGCTTCCCGTCGCGCCGGGTCATCACGAGGTCGAGGTCGTGCGCCAGCCCGTGGTCGACGTCGCACAGCAGCACCATGCCGGCCACGTCGGTGCCGCCCCCGAACATCCACCAGCGCATGTGGTGGGCATGCAGCCGCTCGACGCGCGTTTCGGTGCACCCGGGCCGTGCGCACCCGCCGTCGCGGCGGAGCATCGCCCGCCGCTGAGCGCGGGTCGCGAAACGACGGCGCCGGCCCACTCCAAGGACCTCGCGCCCGCGCTCGAGCATCGTGATGACCGTCGACTCGCAGAGCATCCGGCGAACCTGCGACGGGTGGAGGGCAGGACCGCCCTCGAGGTAGGCCTGGCCGGCGGCGGCGTCGTCCGCGACGACGGCTGCGTCGACGTGGACGACGACTTCCCGGAGGGGTGGGTCACCGGCACGCCGGTCGACGTGACGGGCCGCATCGGCGAGCTGTGCGACCGCGGCGCAGCGCCGAGCGGCACTGCGTTCTCGGGCGTGCGCCATCTCGTCCCGCTCGAGGGCCTCCCCGGTCGGACCGTCACCCTTCTGACCTGCTCGCGTGGCGGCGGCCCGCTCGCGTCGGGCGTCCCTCTCGGCGAGCGAGTCGACGGAGGCGAGGAAACGATGGCCCTCCTCGGCGTCCATCCGCATCCGGACGATGAGCATCCCGTCGTCGTCCCACCAGTGCTCGAACTGCCGTTTCAGGGTGATCGTGTCGTGGTCGACCGCATCCGCCCGGCGCCACGAGCGCACACATCGCTCGGTCTGCGACGCCGTCGCCTCGATCGCCAGCTCGAGCAGCGACGCCTCGGTGGCGGGCTCCGCAATGCGGGTCAGCGCCCGCACCTTCGAGTAGGACAGCCGCCCCTCCGCGAAGGCCGCCGCCAGGAGGGGCAGGCCGGTCAGGGCGCGAGCGACGCGCACGTGCTCGCGGGCCGTGCCGGGCGACATGCCGCACTGCCAGGCCAGCCAATGGGCGCAGGACAGAATGCCGACGGCCTGCCACCCCTCACGGCGGTCGAACTCGGCCACCAGACGCAGCCACGCTGCCGTCGCAGCCGCCAGGCGGACCGCCCCGCTGGTGATGTCGCGCGCCAGCTCGGCCAAGGACCGTTCAGTCACGAAACCTCCTTCGAACGTCTGATCGAAAGGTAGGCGAAGGGTCCGACAGATCCGCGTTCCGGACGACCCCGACGCGAAATGGCACCAAGACGTCGGCCTGATCGACAGGTGGCTCGAAAGCGCGCAGACGTTCCCGCGGGAACGCGGTCGGCGGCCCCAGCCGGACCCCCAACTGGATGCACGGACGTTCCCGCGGGAACGTGGGGACGCGACGCCCGCCCGCGGGGACGACGTTCGGAGGGGCTGGGCCCTCGGAGGATGATGATCGCCATGACCCACGTGCTGGATCCCGACGCGCTGCCCGATGACGCGCGCGCGTTGATGGCGCCGCTGCCGCCCTACAACGACGTGACGCGGTCGGACTCCGCGCTCCGGGCCTTCCTGCACGGCCTGCCCGGGGTGGACCAGATCGGCGCCGAGTCGCGCGCGGCCATGCTCGGCACCCGGTCGATCAAGACGACGTCGAAGGCCTGGGCGATCGACACCGCGATCTCCATGGTCGACCTGACCACGCTCGAGGGCTCCGACACTCCCGGCAGGGTCCGTTCGCTGGCGGCCAAGGCGCGCCGCCCCGACCCGGGCGACCCCAGCTGCCCGCCGGTGGCTGCAGTCTGCGTCTACGGCGACCTCGCGGGCGTGGCCCGGAAAGCGCTGAAAGGCAGTGACGTGCACGTCGCCGCCGTCGCCACGGCGTTCCCCAGCGGGCGCGCCGGCCGGGCGGTCAAGATCGCCGACGTGAAGGACGCCGTCGCCGACGGGGCCGACGAGATCGACATGGTCATCGACCGCGGCGCCTTCCTCGCCGGCCGCTACCTCGACGTCTTCGACGAGATCGTCGCCGTCAAGGGGGCCTGCGGGGACGCCCACCTGAAGGTCATCCT
>JAODNN010000096.1 GCA_025465355.1 Blastococcus sp.
CCCCCTCCCGCACGCTGGTTCTCAGGAGCGGGTGCCTACTGCTACGGCCGTCCCCTCACCTGCTCGGACCACCCTCAGCTCCCGGACGTCGACAGGGCCTCGGTGAGGGCCGTGTTCAGCGCACCCTTGGGCGCGCTCCAGCAGATGGCCGACGCTCTCGGTCGCCCTTCTTGCCCGCCTCCGGCGTGCGGCTGCCGACGCTTCAGTCGAGCTCGATCGTGGCGTGCGGCGGCAGCGGGTCCTCGCCCGTGTGTGTGTACAGCTTTCCGGTCGGCAGTCCGTAGAGGTGGAGGGCTCGCGCCTCGTCGGGGATCGCCCCGGCGAACGTGGTGTTGTAGATCATCCGCCCGAACGGGCCGCCTCCGCCGCCACCGCCCTGCCGAGCGGGGTGGAAGCCGCCCAGGTCGTCGCGGAGCGCCAGCCGGGCGTTGGAGTGCTTCGCGTGGACGCCCAGGCCCGGCTCGACCGTCAGCAGCGTGACGGAGTCGGGCCAGCCGATGACGGCGATGACGAGCAACGGGCCGACGCCGGGGACGTTCAGCGTCTTTGCGGGCACGGCGAGCCGACGAACGTCCGTTCCTGAGGCAAGCCACTTCTCGACGTCGTCACCAAGCCCTGTGCTGTCCACAAACCGAGAGTAAGCGCGGAATGACGGGGAATCAGCGATACGTGGTGCGGTACGGATCACCCCTTCCCGGATGACGGCGGGAGCAGTTCGATGAGCCTCGTGCGGGCCCCGATGACCAGGCCTCCGCCGTGGGCCGGTCACCCCCGACGGCTGTGGCACGCTGCCGTCGGCGCGCTGCCTCCCCGTGCCGCGTACCTCTTCCGGCAGGGCCGGGCACCCGGGCTGCAGACGGCGAAGACGGTGCTCGCCGCGGTCCTGGCGTTCGTCATCGCCGACTCGCTGCACACCAGCTCCGCCCCCATCCTCGCGCCGCTCACGGCGCTGCTCGTCGTCCAGCTGACCATGTACGAGACGTTCACCCACGGCCGCGAGCGGATCGTCAGCGTGGTCGCCGGCGTGCTGGTCGCCGTCCTCTTCGCCAGCGTGACCGGCCTGACCTGGTGGAGTCTCGGCCTCATCGTGGCGGTGTCCCTGATCGCGGGTCGGCTGCTGCGGCTGGGGCCGAACCTGCTGGAAGTCCCGATCAGCGCGATGCTGGTGCTGGCCGTGGGCGGGGCGCAGAGCGCGGCTCTGGGGCGGGTGGTCGAGACGCTGATCGGCGCCGTGGTGGGCGTCCTGGTCAATCTGTTCGTCGCTCCACCGCTGTACATCCAGCCCGCGAGCGACGCCATCGCCGGGTTGGCCGGGCGCATGGCGCGATACAGCACCTCCCTCGCCGACGCCCTGCGGGGGGATTGGTCGCGGGAGAAGGCTGACGCATACCTGACCGGCGCCCGGGCCCTCGGCGCGGAGGTCGCGCGGGCCGACCAGCGGCTGGCCCGCACCGAGGAGAGCGCGCGGCTCAACCCGCGCGGGCGCGTGGCGCGGGAGGCACGGCCGAGACTGCGCAGCACCCTCACCGCGCTCGAGCAGGCCCAGGTGGGCCTCCGCAACCTGGCGCGGGTCCTCCTGGACCGCACGTACTTCGTGCCGCACGAGGAGGACGCCTACCCCCAGGACGCGCGCGATGCACTCGCCGACGTCCTCGACGCCTTCGCCACGACACTGGACGACGCCGTCGAGGAGCGCACCTCTCCCCGGACAGCGGACCCGGACGACGGCCGGCTGGCGGCGGACCTGGCGGACCTCGACCACCGGCGGGACGAGCTCGGCGCCCGGCTGATGGTCGATCCCCAGGCCGACCCCGCGGCATGGGCGCAGCACGGAGCCCTGCTCACCGCGGTCGATCGGCTCCGCGTGGAGACAGAGAGCGCAGTACACCCGTCCGAGGTTCCGTGGTGGCCCGACCCGCTGGCGCAACGACCGCGTCAGGCCGTGCGCCGGGCGCTCAACGCGGCGGCCGTCCACCCCTCGCGGGTGGCGTCGGTCAGCGGACGGCGAGCCCGCGAGGTCGCCGCGCGGCTCGCCCGCCGCCGGCCCTGACGCTCCCCCTTCCGGGTGGGGTTCCTCGCGATCCCTGGCGCTGACCGGCCACACAGCCGACTAGGGCTGTATGACGAGCGGCGCCTTTCCGTCCTTCCGGCTGCCTGCCGCGCTCTTCCGCGCCGCCAGCACTCAGTCCGCTGAGGCTCCCCGGCGCCTGGCCCCGCGGGCCGAGCCGGAGTGGAGCCGCCTGGCCTTCGACCCGAGCCGCGACGACGACCTCTTCGACTGGCTGGGCTTCAGCTCCGCCCGGGACTGAGCACCTCGGCGATCACCGGGACCAGCGCCGCGAAGGCCTGGCCACGGTGGCTGCGCGCGTCCTTCTCCGCCGGGTCGAGCTCGGCCGAGGTGACGTCGAGCCCCTCCGGCACGAACACCGGGTCGTAGCCGAACCCGTTGCTGCCCCGCTTCTCGCGTATCACGGTGCCCCGCCACTGACGATCGAGCACCCGCTCGGCGCCGTCGGGGGTCACGAGCGCGGCGGCGCAGACGAACGCTCCCCCGCGCCGCTCGTCGGGGACGTCGGCGATCTGGCCCAGCAGCAGCGCGGTGTTCGCGTCGTCGTCCCCGTGCCTGCCCGACCACCGCGCGGACAGCACGCCCGGCATCCCGTTGAGCGCGTCGACCGTGAGCCCGGAGTCGTCAGCGATCGCCGGCAGGCCCGTGTACCTCACCGCCTCCCGCGCCTTGAGCAGCGCGTTCTCCGCGAAGGTCGCACCGGTCTCCGGCGCTTCCGGGTAGTCGTCGACGTCGGCCAGACCAACCACCTCCACGCCGGGGACGGCGGCTGACAACAGCCGCCGCAGCTCGGCGAGCTTCCCGGCGTTGCGGGTGGCCAGCAGCAGCCGGACGGTCATCGGGCGAGAGCCTCGGCCTGGATCCGGGTCAGCTCGGCGCACCCGGCGACCGCGAGGTCGAGCAGTTGGTCGAGCGTCGCACGGTCGAAGACGGCGCGCTCGGCGGTGCCCTGCACCTCGACGAAGCCACCGTCGCCGGTGCAGACGACGTTCATGTCGCTGTCGG
The DNA here is from genome assembly GCA_025465355.1 of Blastococcus sp. GTDB lineage: Bacteria > Actinomycetota > Actinomycetes > Mycobacteriales > Geodermatophilaceae > Blastococcus_B. The sequence continues at coordinate 3,074 of JAODNN010000096.1, forward strand.
CACGGACGTCCTCCTCGTACGCGAGGTCGAGCAGCGGCTCCCCGTCGACGACTCCGACGCTGACCGCGGCCACCGGAGTGACGAGCGCGTTGGGCTTCGCCAGCTTCTTCCGCTCCCCCAGCCAGGACACGGCGTCGGCCAGCGCCACGTAGGCGCCGGTGATCGCTGCGGTGCGGGTGCCGCCGTCGGCCTGGAGGACGTCGCAGTCGATGGCGATGCTGTTCTCGCCGAGCGCCGCCAGGTCGATCGAGGCACGCAGCGACCGGCCGATCAGCCGGCTGATCTCATGGGTGCGGCCCCCGATCCGGCCCTTCACCGACTCGCGGTCGCTGCGGGTGTGTGTGGCGCGCGGCAGCATCGCGTACTCGGCGGTCACCCAGCCCAGGCCCGAGCCTTTCCGCCAGCGCGGCACCCCCTCGGTCACGCTGGCTGCGCAGAGCACACGGGTGCGACCGAACTCGACGAGCACCGATCCCTCGGCGTGGTCGAGCCAGGAACGGGTGATGGTCACCGGGCGGAGCTGGTCGGCCGCGCGGCCGTCTGGGCGATGCACATCGCGACCTTACGGGCCGCACAGCGACCAGGTGCCGTGCCCCAGGGGCGCGCAGCCGCCAGTGGAACGTCGCCGGTAGGCCTCCGGTCCCCGCGCCCGGCATCCGACATGCTGTGTGAATGCGAACGGAACTGCGGTCGGTACGAACCGGCGGTGCGCCGGTGGTGGTGGACCTGACCGACGAGTGCGCCGAGTTCGTCCGGCCGGAGGCCGACGGCCTGCTGAACGTGTTCGTGCCGCACGCCACCGCCGGGGTGGCGATCCTGGAGACCGGCGCCGGCAGCGACGACGACCTGCTGGCCCAGCTCGACGTCCTGCTCCCCCGCGACGACCGCTGGCGGCACCGGCACGGGAGCCCGGGACACGGCCGCGACCATGTCGTCCCGGCGTTCATCCCACCGCACGCCAGCGTGCCCGTGCTCGAGGGCCGGCTGATGCTCGGCACCTGGCAGCGGATCTGTCTGGTCGACACCAACACCGACAACGCGCAGCGGCACGTGCGGTTCTCCTTCCTCGGGGGCTGACCGGCCAGGGGATGCACCCGCTGCGGATCTGTCGGCGGCACACGGCAGGATCACCACCATGACCGAGACCGCCGCCGCTCCCGTCCGCCTGTCCCCCGGCGACAAGGCGCCGGACTTCACGCTTCCCGATGCCGACGGCAACCAGGTGTCGCTGTCGGACCACCGTGGGCGGCGGGTGATCGTCTACTGCTACCCCGCGGCCCTCACCCCCGGCTGCACCACCCAGGCCGTCGACTTCACCGAGGCGGCCGGTGACCTGGCCGAGGCCGGCCTCGACATCATCGGGATCTCCCCCGACTCGCCGGAGAAGCTGATGCGCTTCCGGGACAAGGAGAACCTCCGCATCACCCTGGTCTCCGACCCCGACAAGACAGTGCTGCAGGCCTACGGCGCCTACGGGCCGAAGAAGCTGTACGGCAAGGAGGTCGTCGGTGTGATCCGGTCGACCTTCGTGATCGACTCCGAGGGCCGCATCGAGCGCGCCGGCTACAACGTCAAGGCCACCGGGCACGTCGCCAAGCTCCGCCGCGACCTCGGCCTCGGCTGATCGTGAGCAGCACCGGGCCCGTCTGACAACGCTCGACCGAGGGGCGACGAGGTGCCGTCGGGTGCCAGCTCGGAGCCTCCTCGAGGTGCAGAACGCCCGGTTCTCCGCGATCCTCAACAGCTCACCCGAGGGGGAGGAGCTGCCAGCGTGCTCGAGCAGCCCAGCGGAACGGCCGTGCTGTGTGCGCAGCCCGGCTGCGGACACGGTTTCCCCGAGCACGGTCGGACCGGCGGCCCTTGCGAGGCCCCGTGCCCGTGCCCGGGATTCCGTTGGGTGCCCGCCCAGGGGCCACCCTTCGGCTACGAGCGGCCCCCGCAGTCGCCCTGAGCCGCCCGCCGAGGGGCACGTCCCCGCCAACGCGCGTCACGCCTGCCAGGTGCCGGGCCGCGGCTGGCGTTCCGGCCCGCAGGGATAGTCGGGGGCCCACGGGAAGATCCCGCCGTCGAGGGCCCAGGTGAGCTGATACGCGGGGACGGAGAACTCGTCGGGGCGCTCGTAGAAGCGGTTCGCCGAGAACAGCACGCAGGCCGGGTTGGGCAGGATCTCCACGGTGATCACCGGCGTCCCGTCGTCGTCGCACAACACCTGGCCGGGCAGCAGGTCGTGCCCCTCCAGCACCATGCCCCCGACCTTGTTGAGCAGCCCGCAGGCGGTCTCGTAGTCGACGCCCACGACCACGAGCTCGGGGTGGCCCAGCCCGAACAGCCCGACCGTGTAGCCGAACGGCGGCTCGTCGGGCTCCTCGCCGCCTGCGACGTACTGCACGGCCCAGCGGTGTGTCCGGATGGTCGAGGCGAGGCGGGCGTCCTCCTGGTCGAGCCAGGCGATGGTCTGCGCGTCTGTCATGCAGGGAGCCTGCGCCGGAGCACCGACACCCGGCTGCGGCGAGAGCACCGACCTGTGGACGGCGGCCCGGCCTGTGGACGGCACCGCGAAACAGTCAGCCCTCGGCTTCGTCCCGCTTGGCGCGTGCCCGGCGCTTGCCTTCGTGCATCGCCTGCACGCGGGCGACCGGGATGGTGTGGCCCTCCGTGACCAGCTCGGCGGGCAGCTCCTGCGGCTGGGGCATGAGCGCTGCCCACGGATCGCCACCCCCCAGCCGTTCAGCAGCACTGGTCACCGTGACGTCGCCGGGCCGGACACCGTCCAGGTCCTCCCACGCCACCGGTACCGAGACAGGCAAGCCGGGGCGGACCCGCGGGCTGTAGGCGGCGACGATCGTCCCCTGCCCGCTGCGGGTCGAGTCCACGAAGACCCGCCCGCCCCGGTCCTCCCTGATGTAGGCCGTCGTCGCCAGCTCCGGATCGAGCCGCTCCGTCCGGGCGGCCAGCGCGCGCGTCGCGGCCGCGGTGTCCTCGACGCTCGCGCCACGGATCGGGACGACGACGTGCAGCCCCTTCGCCCCGCTGGTCTTCACCGCGCCGTCCAGCCCCGAATCGGCGAGCGCCCTACGCACCAGGCCCGCGGTGCGCACCACCTGCTCGAACGGGGCGCCCTCGGGCGGGTCGAGGTCGAGCACCAGGCCGGTCGGGGCGTCGTCGTCGGCCCGCCGGAAGGGCACGTGGAACTCGACGGCCCGCTGGTTGGCCAGCCACAGCAGGGTCCGGCGGTCGTCGCAGAGCACCTGGTGCACCTCACGGTGAGCGCCGTACGACCAGACGGCGACGGTGCGCACCCAGTCGGGGGCGCCCTTCGACACGTTGCGCTGCATGAACGGCGGCTGGCCCGGCCGCACGCGCATCACCGACAGCGGCCGCCCCGCGAGCAGCGGCACCAACCGGTCGGCGAACGCGTCGAGGTAGTCGACCAGGTCGCCCTTGGTCACGCCGAGGTCGTCGCCCAGCGGCTGGTCGAGGCTGGTCAGCCGGACGCCGTCCCGCTCCTCGTCCACCATCGGACCGTCAGATCTCGTAGGAGGCGCCGGCGCGCACGAGCTCGGTCTCCGGGAACACCGCGCTCGCCGCGAGGAGCTGGCCGATCGCGTCGACCCAGGCCGGGATGTGGGTGATCAACAGCCGTCCCACACCGGCCGCCGCCGCGTGCTCCCCGGCCTCGCGGCCGGTGAGGTGCAGCCCGGGCGGCAGCCCCGGCCCGGGTGGGTGTGCGGCCTCGGCGAGCAGCACGTCGGCGTCCCTCGCCAGGGCCACGACGTCCTCGGACGGCCCGGTGTCGCCGGTGTAGACCAGCGACCGGCCATCCGCGGTCAGCCGGATGGCGTAGCACTCGATGGGGTGCGCGGTACGCACGATCTCCGCGGCGAAGGGCCCGACCTCGAACTTTCCGGGCCCGACCGGCACGAAGTCGAACACGTCGGTCAGCCCGTCGCCGTCCGAGTCGTAGGCCATGGCCAGCCGGCGCTCGGCGCCGACGGGCGCGAAGAGCGGCACCCGGCCGTGGGACGCCTGGCCCGAATAGCGGTGCCAGACCACGAACGGCGCGACATCCAGGCAGTGGTCGGCGTGCAGATGGGAGAGGAACACCGCGTCGATCGTGTCGGGGTCGGCGAGCCCCTGGAGCGCGCCGAACGCCCCGTTGCCGAGGTCGAGCACCAGCCGGAAGCCGTCCTGCTCGACCAGGTAGCAGGACGCCGCGGATGTCGGCCCGGGACCGCTGCCCGAGCAGCCGACCACGGTCAGCTTCATGCGGCGCCCACCGTGTCCGCGCGGAGCACCGCCCCGATCTCCGGGCCGAGGAACCGCCGGCCGAGCCGGGCGAAGGACTCCGGGTCACCGGTGGCGAGGAACTGGTGCTGCGGCGGGGGCGAGTCGACGTCGCGCAGGAGGTCGGCGCGGGTGAGCACCCGGTAGACGTCCTTCGCGGTCTCCTCGGCGCTCGAGACCAGCGTGACGTCGTCCCCCAGCACCAGGGACAGCACGCCGGTCAGCAGTGGGTAGTGCGTGCACCCCAGGACGACGGTGTCGACGCCGGAGACGAGCAGCGGATCGAGGTAGGACTGCGCCAGCCCGAGCACCTGCCGGCCGCTGGTGACCCCGCGCTCGACGAAGTCGACGAAGCTCGGACAGGCCACGCTGGTCACCGAGACGCCGGAAGCGGCGGCGAACGCGTCCTCGTACGCGCCGCTGGTGACGGTTGCCTGGGTGCCGATGACGCCGATCCGGCCGTTGCGGGTGGCCGCCGTCGCTCGCCGGACTGCCGGGAGGACGACCTCGACCACCGGGACGTCGTACCGCTCGCGGGCGTCGTGCAGGGACGCGGCGCTGGCGGAGTTGCACGCCACGACGAGCATCTTGACGCCGGCGCCGACGAGGTCGTCCATCACCGCGAGGGAGTGCCGGCGCACCTCGGCGATGGGCAGCGGGCCGTACGGGCTGTTCGCGGTGTCGCCGATGTAGCGGATCGCCTCGTGGGGCAACTGGTCGAGCACGGCTCGGGCGACGGTCAGGCCGCCGACACCCGAGTCGAAGATGCCGATCGGCGCGTCTGCTCCGCGCCCCGCCGTCGTCCCCATGTCGGCAGCCAGGCTAGCCGCCGGTGACGACACTCCGCAGAACACGCCCGCGACCTGCGGCTTCGGGAGGTTGAGCATGCAACGGGCGTCAGGCCCAGAGCTGGCCTTCCAGCTGCGAGGTGGCGTCCTCCAGCGAACCGGCGTAGGCGCCGGTGGAGAGGTACTTCCAGCCCCCGTCGGCGACGATGAAGGCGATGTCGGCCCGGCGACCGGCCGCCACCTCCTTGTCGGCGATGCCGAGCGCGGCGTGCAGGATCGCGCCGGTCGAGATGCCGGAGAAGATGCCCTCGCGCTCGATCAGCTGGCGGGTGCGGTGGATGGCGTCCTCGGGCCCGACGGAGAACCGGGAGTCCAGCAGCGACGGGTCGTAGAGCTCGGGGATGAAACCCTCGTCGATGTTCCGCAGCCCGTAGACGAGCTCGCCGTAGCGCGGCTCGGCGGCGATGACCTGGACGCCGGGCTTGTGCTCGCGCAGATACCGCGAGACGCCCATCAGCGTGCCGGTCGTCCCGAGGCCGGCGACGAAGTGGGTGATCGACGGCAGGTCCGCGAGGATCTCCGGGCCGGTGCCGTCGTAGTGCGCCTGCGCGTTCGCCGGGTTGCCGTACTGGTACAGCATCACCCAGTCCTCGTGCTCGGCAGCGAGGCCCTTCGCGACGGCGACCGCCTGGTTCGAGCCCCCGGCCGCCGGCGAGAAGATCACCCTGGCGCCGTACATCTCCAGCAGCTGGCGCCGCTCGATCGAGGTGTTCTCCGGCATCACGCACACCAGCCGGTAGCCGCGCTGCCGGGCCACCATGGCCAGCGAGATCCCGGTGTTGCCGCTGGTCGGCTCCAGGATCGTGCAGCCAGGCCGGAGCTTTCCTTCCTTCTCCGCCGCCTCGATCATCGCGATGGCGGCGCGGTCCTTGATCGACCCGGTCGGGTTGTGGTCCTCGAGCTTGGCCCACAGCCGCACGTCAGGGGACGGCGACAGCGACGGCAGCCCCACGAGCGGGGTGCCGCCGAGCGAGTCGACGAGAGACGAGAAGCGGGCCATCAGAGCTCTTCCGTGTCAGGGAACCGGGCGGGGTGACCCCGCTCAGCCGCCGGCGACGGCCGGGAGGATGGTCACCGAGTCGCCGTCCTTGACCTCGGTGTCGAGCGCACCGGTGAAGCGCACGTCCTCGTCGTTCACGTAGACGTTGACGAAGCGGTGCAGCTTCCCCTCGTCGGTCACCAGCCGGTTCTTCAGACCGGGGTGCTTGCTGTCGAGGTCGTCGACGAGCGCGGCGAGGGTGGCGCCGCTGCCTTCGACGGTCTTGTTGCCGCCGGTGTGCGTGCGCAGGATGGTCGGGATCCGGACCTCGATGGCCATGGCGTGCGGTTCTCCTCGTGACGGTGTCAAGGGTGTGCATCGGCGCCTGTGGCGCAGTGCTTGAAGGGGACAACACCCCCTGGCCGCCGGCGATTCCACCGACGGTCCGGCTCACAACTCAGTCGTAGACGACGGTCGTCGGCGAGTGGCCGAACAGGTAGGACGCGACGACCTCGACCTCCTCCTCGCTCACCTCGCCGTCCACGATGCGGAAGCTGCGGAACTCGACCTCGTCGCCGGCCAGCCCGGTCCGCTCGCCGTGCTCGCGCGTGGAGACCAGCACGTAGTGCGCGTTGGGCTCCTGGGCGAGGCCGATGTCGGTGCGGGAGGGGTAGGCCTCCGTGGCCGTGTGCGAGTGGTAGATGACCACCGGCTCCTCGTCCCGGGCGTCCATCTCCCGGTAGAGCCGCAGCAGGTCACCGGAGTCGAACTCGTAGAACGTCGGCGACCGCGCGGCATTGAGCATCGGGATGAACCGTTCGGGCCGGTCGCTGCCGTCGGGCCCGGCGACGACGCCACAGGCCTCGTCCGGGTGGTCTTCCCGGGCGTGGCCCACGATCGCGTCGTGGATCGCGCGGTCGATGCGCAGCACGGCCCCAGTCTAGGACCCGCCCCGGGGACGCCCAGCAGGGTCACCCGGCGTACCCGATACCGTGACGCCTCGTGCTGGTGCAGTCGCTCGTCATTGCCGGCGTGGTGCTGCTCGCGCTGCCCGCGCTGGTGCTCGGCGTACGCGGAGCGTTCCGGCGCCCCGGGTACGACGCCCACATACCGGCCGACCGCGCGTCGGTCGCCTTCCTGGTCACGCTGCGGTTGCTCGTGCTGCTGCTGATGTTCCTGCTGTCGACGGTCACCCTGCTCTCGGCCATCGCTGCGATGGTCAAGCGCGTCGAACTGCACGGACTGGTCTACGTGTTCTGCGTGCTGGACCTGCTGCTGGCCGCGCTGGTGATGCTCACCTTCGGGCGGCTCGACCCGCGGCCAGCGCGTCGACGAGCGACCCCTGCAGCGCGGTGAGCCAGTAGTAGACCGCCAGCTGCTGGTCCTCCTCGCCGGCGAAGTCATCCGGCGGCTCGGTCTCGTCGGTGATCTCCAGCCGGGTACCCAGCGCCAGCCGGAGGTCATTCGTGCTGCGCAGCCAGGCCGCGGCCTGATCTGCGTCCAGCCGCAGCTCTCCCCCGCCTTCCGGCAGGGAGGCGCGCACCATCGCGAGGTCGTCGGCCTTTCCGCTGCGCAGTGAGGACTCGGTGAGTTCCCGGTATTCGGCCGCGGCCTCGGCGTCCCCGCGGTGTCCCGGGGGCAGGAGCCGCTCGAGGACCGCGTCGCCGGCCACGTCGTCGGCGTCGGCCTCCAGCAGCATCTCCAGCTGGTCGAGGAGCAGGCCCACGACGCTCGCCTCGGCGGGGTCGAGCCCACCCACGACGTCGCCGTGGCGGAACCGGAAGGGCTTCATGAGTCCCGCTGGAAGCTGGCCCACAGCCCGTAGGCGTGCAGCCGGCTCGTGTCGTGCTCCATCCGCTCACGCGGGCCGGAACTGACGATCGCCTTGCCCTCGTGGTGCACCTGCAGCATCAGGGTGGTCGCTGTCGGCTCGTCGTAGCCGAAGAGCTCCTGCAGCACGAAGGTCACGTACGTCATGAGGTTGACCGGGTCGTTCCACACGATGGTCACCCACGGCCGGTCGAGGGCGGATTCCTCGTCGACTGTGGTGTCCGGAGTGCGTTCCGGCGCGAGCGGTCCGGCCACGGCGTCCACCTTAAAGCGTGGCTCCGCCGCCGTCCGCCTACGCTTCCCGATCATGGCTGCAAGTTCCGGGCGGACCTCCTCGCTGTTCACCGACCGCTACGAGCTCACGATGGTCGCCGCGGCGCTGGCGGACGGCACCGCCGAGCGGGACTCCGTCTTCGAGGTCTTCGCGCGCCGGCTGCCGCACGGCCGCCGGTACGGCGTGGTGGCCGGCACCGCCCGGCTGCTCGACGCTCTCCCCCAGTTCCGCTTCGGGGACGACGAACTGGCCGCACTGCGGGCCCAGGGGCTGACCGACGAGCGGCTGCTCGACTGGCTGGCCGGCTTCCGGTTCAGCGGCGACATCGACGGCTACGCCGAGGGCGAGCTCTTCTTCCCGGGTTCGCCCGTCCTCACCGTGCGCGCCCCCTTCGCCGAGGGCGTGCTCCTGGAGACCCTCGCGCTCTCGATCCTCAACCACGACAGCGCCATCGCCTCGGCCGCGGCGCGCATGGTCGCCGCCGCCTGCGAGCGGCCGGTCATCGAGATGGGCTCCCGCCGCACCCACGAGGAGGCCGCCGTCGCCGCGGCCCGCGCCGCCCATCTGGTCGGCTTCTCCGCCAGCTCCAACCTGGAGGCCGGCCGCCGGTACGGCCTGCCCACGACGGGCACCAGTGCCCACGCCTTCACCCTGCTCCACGACGACGAACGCTCCGCCTTCCGCTCGCAGGTCGACACCCTGGGCCGCGGGACGACGCTGCTCGTCGACACCTACGACGTCGACCAGGGCATCCGGACGGCGATCGAGGTGGCGGGCCCGGAGCTCGGCGCCATCCGGCTGGACTCCGGCGACCTCCCCACGCTGGCCAGGCACGCCCGGGAACTGCTCGACGAGCTCGGCGCGCCGAACACGAAGGTCATCGTGACCAGCGACCTCGACGAGTACGCCATCGCCGGACTCATGGCGGCTCCGGTCGACGGCTACGGCGTCGGCACGTCACTGGTCACCGGTTCAGGCGCCCCCACGGCCGGCATGGTCTACAAGCTCGTCGAGCGGGACGGCATCCCGGTGGCCAAGAAGTCGGAGGGCAAGAACTCCGTGGGTGGCCGCAAGTTCGCCGTCCGCCGGCACGACCGCCGCGGCACCGCCCTCGCCGAGGTGGTCAGCAGCACGCCGATCGAGCCCCGTTCGGGCGACCGTGATCTCGTCGTCCCGCTGATGCGGGGTGGCGAGCGCACCAGCAACGCGTCGTCCGAGACGGCGCTGGCCGAGGCACGCGCCCACCACGAGCAGGTACGGGCGGCGCTGCCCCAGGAGGCGTGGGCGCTCTCGCGTGGCGAGCCGGCCCTGGAGACCGTGACGGCCTGAATGGCATGGTGACGCCATGACCCGTGCGCTGGTGGTGGTGGACGTGCAGAACGATTTCTGCGAAGGCGGCAGCCTGGCCGTCTCCGGTGGGGCGGCGGTGGCGGCGGCCATCACCGCGCACACCCGCGCCGCGCGGGCGGAGTATGCGCACGTCGTCGCCACCCGTGACCACCACATCGACCCGGGCGCGCACTTCGCCGAGCACCCGGACTACCTGGACACGTGGCCGGCGCACTGCGTCGTCGGCACGCCAGGTGTCGATTTCCACCCGGCGCTGGATCACGAACCGCTCGAGGCGGTGTTCGACAAGGGCGAGCACGCGGCCGCCTACTCCGGCTTCGAGGGCAGGTCCCACCGGACGCCGCTGGCGGACTGGCTACGCGCACGCGGGGTGGACGCGGTCGACATCGTGGGCATCGCGACCGACCACTGCGTCCGGGCCACAGCATTGGACGCCGTCGGCGAGGGCTTCGCCACCCGCGTGCTGCTGAACCTGACCGCCGGCGTCGCCGAGGGCACGACCGAGGCGGCACTCGAGCAGCTACGCGCCGCGGGCGTCGAGCTGGCCGGCGAGGTCTACCGGCCCTGACGCCGTGTCATGCCGAGGATGACGAAGGGATCGCGTCGAGGACTTCCTCGCGGGTGAAGCCCAGCACCTGCAGGACGGCGTCGAGGTAGGGCTGGTTCAGCGCGGCGTCCGCCTGTTCGCGGACCACCGGCTTGGCGTTGAAGGCGATGCCCAGGCCCGCGGTGTTGAGCATGTCCAGATCGTTGGCGCCGTCACCCACCGCGACGGTCTGCTCCAGCGGGATGCCGTACTCGGCGGCGAACCGGGCGAGGGCCCGTGCCTTTCCGGCGCGGTCGACGATGTCGCCCACGAGACCGCCGGTGAGTTTGCCGTCGGCCACCTCGAGGGTGTTCGCCGCGGCGAAATCCAGCCCGAGGGTCTCGGCGAGCGGGTCGGTGATCTGGGTGAAGCCGCCGCTGACGATGCCGCAACGGAACCCGAGCCGCTGCAGGGTGCGGATCAGCGTGCGGGCACCAGGAGTGAGGACCAGCGCCTCGCGCACCTCGTCGAGCACCTCGATCGGCAGCCCGGCCAGCGCCGCGACGCGGGCCCGCAGGGACTCGGCGAAGTCGAGTTCGCCGTTCATCGCGGCCGCGGTGATCCGCGCGACCTCGGCCGCTCGGCCGGCCCGCGCGGCGAGCTCATCGATGACCTCGCCGCGCACGAGCGTGGAGTCGACGTCGAGGACGATCAATCGCTTGCTCCGCCGGGCCAGCCCCACCTGCTCGACGGCGATGTCCGCACCGGTGGCTGCCGCGACCGCGGCCAGCTCCGTGCGCAGCGCCGTCGCCCCGGCACCGGAGACGGTCAGCTCGAAGCTCGTCACCGGGTAGTCCGAGAGCCGGCGAATGGCGTCGATGTTGCCGCCGACCGCGGCGATCCCCTGGGCCGCGCCGGCCACGGCGTCGGGCGGGAGCGGGCGGCCCAGCAGGATGACGTGGTGCGAGCGGCCGGCGGCCACCGGTTCGGGCTCCCCGCCCGACGCCGACTCGACAGCGACGTCCACTCCGACAGCGGCCGCGACGTCGGGAGCGAGCCGGCCGAGCCGCGCGAGGAGCTCCTTCTCCGCCGCCGGCCCCGAACCCTCGAGCGCCGCGACCACGACCCCGAGCACGAGGTGGCCGTGCACCACCACCTGCTCGATGTCGAGCACCTCCACCGGCGGTCCGCCGTCCGCGGTGTCGGCCAGCGCGGCGAACAGCCGCGCCGTGACACCCGGGCGGTCGGCCCCCGTGATGGTCAGCAGCGCCCGGGCAGCCTCAGGTGAACGGATCGAGGGGGTGCGGGGAGTCGGGTCGAGCGGCACGACGGGCAGCGGCGATCAGGTCGGGTCGGGGTCGTTCGTACCCTGCCGCGCACCCGTGCCCGCGACCAGCTCGCTGGCGTAGGGCTGGTGCCGCTTCCCGGCGTGGGCCTCGGCCTGCAGTCGTTCGATGAGGTGCGGGTAGTGCGCCTCGAACGCCGGCCGCTCGGAGCGGATCCGCGGGATCTCGACGAAGTTGTGCCGTGGCGGTGGCGACGACGTCGCCCACTCCAGGGAGTTGCCAAAGCCCCACGGGTCGTCGCGCAGAGCCAGCCGGCCGTACTTCCAGGACTTCACCACGTTGTAGAGGAACGGGATCGTCGAGGCGCCGAGGACGAAGGAGCCGATCGTCGAGACCACGTTCAGCGTGGTGAACCCGTCTGTGGCGGCGTAGTCCGCGTAGCGGCGGGCCATGCCCTCGTTGCCCAGCCAGTGCTGCACCAGGAACGTTGCGTGGAAGCCCAGGAAGGTCAGCCAGAAGTGCAGCTTCCCGAGCTTCTCGTCCATCATCCGGCCGCACATCTTCGGGAACCAGAAGTAGATGCCCGCGTAGGCCGCGAACACGACGGTGCCGAAGACCACGTAGTGGAAGTGCGCCACCACGAAGTACGAGTCTGTGACGTGGAAGTCGATCGGAGGGCTGGCCAACAGAACGCCGGTCAGACCACCGAGGAGGAAGGTGATCATGAAGCCGATGGAGAACAGCATCGGCGTCTCGAAGGTCAGCTGACCCCGCCACATGCTGCCGATCCAGTTGAAGAACTTGATGCCGGTCGGGACGGCGATCAGGTAGGTCAGGAACGCGAAGAACGGCAGCAGCACCGCACCGGTGGCGAACATGTGGTGCGCCCACACCGCCAGCGAGAGGGCGCCGATGCTGATGGTCGCGAAGACCATGCCCTTGTAGCCGAACAACGGCTTGCGGCTGAACACCGGGATGACTTCGGTGATGATCCCGAAGAAGGGCAGCGCGATGATGTAGACCTCGGGGTGCCCGAAGAACCAGAACAGGTGCTGCCACAGCATCGGGCCGCCGTTCTCCCGCGAGAACACGAGAGCGCCGAGGTTCCGGTCGGCCAGCATCGCCATGAGCGCCGCGGTGAGGATCGGGAAGGCGAGCAGGATCAGCAGGCTCGTGACCAGCGTGTTCCAGGTGAAGATCGGCATCCGGAAGAGCGTCATGCCCGGGGCGCGGAGGCAGACGATCGTCGCGATGAAGTTGACGCCACCGAGGATCGTGCCCAGGCCGCTGACCGCGAGGCCGGCCATCCAGAGGTTGCCGCCGGCGCCCGGCGAGTTCGCGATGTCGGAGAGCGGCGCGTAGGCGGTCCAGCCGAAGTCGGCGGCTCCCCCGGGGGTGAAGAACCCGGAGAGCGCGACCAGCGACCCGAAGAAGAACAGCCAGTACGAGAAGGCGTTCAGCCGCGGGAAGGCGACGTCGGGCGCGCCGATCTGCAGCGGCATGATCAGGTTCGCGAACGCGAAGAACAGGGGCGTCGCGAACATCAGCAGCATCACCGTGCCGTGCATGGTGAACAGCTGGTTGTACTGCTCCGGGGAGAGGAACTGCATCCCCGGCTGACCCAGCTCGGCCCGCATCAGCATGGCCATCAGGCCACCGAGCATGAACCAGGCGAATGCGGTGGCCAGGTACATCAGGCCGATGGTCTTGTGGTCGGTGGTCCGCAGCAGGTTGGAGAGCTGCGACCCCTTCACGACCGTGCGAGCCGGGCTCGGCCGACTCACGATGGGCGCCGGTGCAATCGTCACGTCGGGCAGCTTAGACGGTGGCCGAGGAGGCCCTCGGCCCGACGGAGGGACGCGCCGTCAGTCCCGTCCGGACGGCGCCTCGTAGGTGGTCACGTCGACCGAGACGGTCACCCCCACGACCTGAGGAAATGCGGTGAGAGCGCCCGCGAGGCCTCCGCGCGTGAGATGCCGCGCGTGCGGTCCCATCCCCACGAGGGTCTCCACCGCCGCCCGGTCCAGGGCCAGGCGCTCGCGGTGCCGCGCCGTCGCGACGGGCCGCAGGTGCGGCTCGAGCGCCGCGGCCATCCGCTCGGCCTTGGCGGGGTCCACCCGGAGGAGGCCCAGCGGCTCCACGAGCTCCGCAAGGTGATCGGCGGTCGGCGTCACGACCACCAGCCGGCCGCCCGGTCGCAGGACCCGCGCGATCTCCGGTCCGTTGCGCGGGGCGAAGACCACCAGGACCCGGTCGACGACGCAGTCGCGCACCGGGAGCCGCGCCCAGCTGTCGGCCACCACGGCCACCGCGCGGGGCGAGGACCGAGCGGCCCGCCGCGCGGCATAGGGCGAGGAGTCCAGCACCACGCCGACGGCGTCGGGCAACCGCTGCAGGACGCCGGCCAGGTGGTGCCCGGTGCCACCCCCGAGGTCCAGCAGCGTCTCGGGCGGGGCGCCGTCCGAGACCACCGCCTCCGCCAGCGCGCCCGTGACGCCCGCGTAGTGGCCGGCCCCGAGGAAGGCAACCCGGTCGGCGACCATCTCCGCCGAGTCACCCGAGGGCGCCCGGTGCCCCGGCGGCAGGAGGGTGACCTGCCCGTGCCGGGCCCGGTCGAAGGAGTGCCCGTCGCCGCAGCGCAGCCCCGAGCCGTCGGGGAGGGCGGTGAGCGCACCGGCGCAGACCGGGCAGGCCAGCATGGCAACCGCCCGATCGGGCAGCGGAGAACGGCTGGTCACCTGCGCGGGGGAACGGCGTGGAAGGTGACGTCGTGCAGCGCGCCGGCCGCCGCCACGGCGGTGACGTACGTGCCGTGGGGCTGCCGGCGGCGGTCGGTGGGCGAGCCGGGGTTGAGCAGTCGCAGGCCGTTGGGCGCAGTCGTATCCCACGGGATGTGGCTGTGGCCGAACACCAGGACGTCGGTGCCGGGGAACCGCGCGGCGCAGCGCTCCTCGCGGCCCTTGGCGTCGCCGGTCTCGTGGACGACGGCGAACCGGAGGCCCTCGATCTCGGCGCGGGCGATCTCCGGCAGCCGGTCGCGCAGCGGGCCGTGGTCGTTGTTGCCGTGGACGGCGATCAGCCGCCGTGCCCGCTTCTCGAACTGGTCCAGCAGGGCGACGTCGACCCAGTCCCCCGCGTGAAAGACGACGTCGGCTGCCGACACCGCGGACCACAGGACATGAGGTACGTCACGTGACCGCTGCGGAACGTGCGTATCGGAGGTCAACACCAGCGAAACAGGCACGACGACATGGTTCCAGGCCGTTACCTTGCCCGTGCGGCCGATGAACCGGCCTTGACCGGACGACCCTGAGGACGACGACCTGTGACCGAGCCTGCTCTCACGCCCCACGCTTCCGGCGCGACGGCGTCCACCGACCAGCCGTACGAGCGGCGGTGGCTGGCCCTCGCGGTCATCGCCGTCACGGTGTTGATGGTCATCCTCGACGCGACCATCGTGAACATCGCGCTGCCGTCGGTGTCCAAGGATCTGGGGATAACGCCGGCGACGCAGCAGTGGATCGTCACGGCGTACACCCTGACCTTCGGTGGCCTCCTGCTCCTCGGTGGCCGGATCGCCGACTTCTGGGGCCGCAAGCGCACCTACCTCACAGGCGCCGTCGGCTTCGCCGTCGCCTCCGCGCTGGGTGGGCTGGCCACCAACGAGGCCCTGCTGTTCGGCGCGCGAGCGCTGCAGGGCGCGTTCGGCGCGCTGCTCGCACCCGCGTCGCTCGCCCTGCTGACGGTGCTGTTCACCGACGCGAAGGAACGGGCCAAGGCGTTCGCCGTCTACGGCGCCATCGCCGGCGGCGGTTCGGCCGTGGGGCTGCTGCTGGGCGGCGTGCTCACCGAGTACGCCGACTGGCGCTGGTGCTTCTGGGTGAACGTTCCCGTTGCGATCCTCGCAGTGGCGGCCGCCATCCCGATCGTCCCGGAGAGCAAGGCGCCCGGGGACACCACCTACGACGTCCCGGGCGCCGTGCTGGCGACCCTGGGCCTGGCCTCGTTCGTCTACGGCTTCACCAAGGTGGCCCAGGCCTCACAGGAGAACGCCGCCAAGCACCTCACCACCAGCGGCTGGTCCAACCCGGCGGCCCTGATCTTCATCGGCGTCGGAGCCGTGCTGATCGCCGCCTTCGTCCTCGTCGAGCTGCGGGCCCGCAACCCGCTGCTCCCGATGCGGCTGCTCCTCGACCGGAACCGCGGTGGTGCGTACCTGACGTCCACACTGGTCGGCGCCGGGCTGATCGGGGCGTTCTTCTTCCTCAGCCTCTACTTCCAGCAGGTGCTCGGCTACAAACCGGTCCAGGCCGGCCTCGCGTCGCTGCCCACCACACTCGGCGTGTTCGTCGCCGCCGGTGCGGCCAGCGGGCTCGTCCCCCGCATCGGCCCGAAGCCGCTGATGGTCATCGGCGGCCTGCTCGCCGCGAGCGGGCTGTTCCTGATGTCGCTGCTCGGTGTCGACACCAACTTCTGGCAGGTGCCCTTCCCGGCCGAGCTGCTGCTCGGCCTCGGCCTCGGCTTCACCTTCGTGCCGCTGTCGAACCTGGCACTCGTCGGCGTCGGCGTGCACGACGCCGGGGCGGCCAGCGCCGTCCTGAACGCCACCCAGCAGGTCGGTGCCTCGATCGGCACCGCGCTGCTGGCGACGCTGTCGGTCGGCGCGATCACGAACTACTTCACCGACGCCGTCACGCACGGCAACAACCCGGCGGACCCGACGGTCGGCCTCGAGGCGCAGGTCGCCGGCTACACCACGGCCTTCACCTGGGCCTCGGTGCTGCTGGTGCTCGGCGCCCTGGTGGCAGCGGTGCTGATCAAGGCCACGAAGGAGGACCTGCCCGACGAGGCCGTGGTGCACGCCGGCTGATCAGCCGCCGGATCACTCGCCGTCCCGGACGGCCATCGCCCGCAGCCGGGCGTTGTAGGCCACGAGTTCGGCATCGTCGGTGCGGTCGGCGGCCCGGTCGAGGGCGCGGCCGCGCCGCTCCTCCGAGCTCGCCCACGAGAAGAAGACGACGGCGAGCACCAGCACGGTGGGCAGCTCACCGAACGCCCAGACGATGCCCCCGGCCTCGCCCTGGTCACGCAGTGTGTCGATCCCCCACGATGCCGGCGGATCGGCGAAGGTCCGCACGACCAGCGCGTCGGCCATCATGATCGCGACCCCGAAGAACGCGTGGAACGGGACCGGCAGGAAGAGCTCGAGCATCCGGCCGGGGTAGCCCGTCGTCCGGGGCCACGGGTCCTGGCCGACGATCGGCCCGAAGAACAGCAGCCCCGTGACGACGAAGTGGGCGAGCATCAGCTGGTGGCCGCCGGGGCTGCCCATGAGGGCGTCGAACAGCGGGGTGAAGTAGACGCCGTAGAGGCTCGCGATGAACAGCGGAATGGTGAACAGCGGGTGCGAGACGGCCCGCGCGAACCGGCTGTGCAGCGCTTCCAGCAGCAGCGCCCTCGGGGCCCCTGCGGAACCGTGCCCCCGCGGCAGGGTGCGGAGCGCCAGCGTGATCGGGGCGCCGATCAGCAGCAGCAGCGGGGTGATCAGCGACAGCACCATGTGCTGCGTCATGTGCACGCTGAACAGCGCCATGCTGTAGCCGTTGAGCCAGGTGCCCGTCACCGCGAACAGCGACGCGGTGCCGGCGATCCAGGAGAGCGTGCGCCACCACGGCCAGCGCACTCCGGAGCCGGTCAGCCGGAGCACGGCAACCACGTAGACCAGCAGCGCCACCACGCTCAGGACCGCAAGGATCGACCACGAGTCGAGGTGCACCAGGAACATCCGCCCCCAGGTCGGCGGCTGCGTGGGCACCCACATGCTCGAGTGCTGCCCGTGGTGCACCGATACCTCCAGGACCGTCGCTCTGCCGTGTGCGGCATCCACTGTCCCACCCGGTTCTGGGAGCGGTCAGTCGTGGACGGGCGACTCGTGATCGGCGTGGGCCGGGCCCTCGAGCTGGAACGTGCAGTGGTCCATGTCGAAGTGCTCGCCGAGGCAGTCACAGAGGGCGTCCAGGATCCGGCCCCCGTGGCCGGCGGCGAGCGCCTCGTCGGCGACGACGACGTGCGCCGAGAGCACCGGCAGGCCGGAGGTGATCGTCCAGGCGTGCAGGTCGTGGACACCGAGGACGCCGTCCACCCCGGCGATGTGCGCCCGGACGTCACCGAGGTCGACCCCCTTGGGGGCGGCCTCGAGCAGGACGTCGAGGGCCTCGCGGAGCAGGTGCCAGGCCCGTGGGAGGACGAGGCAGCCGATCGCGGCCGAGGCGACGACGTCCGCCCCTGTCCAGCCGGTGGTCGCGATGACGACCGCCGCGACGATGACCGCGACCGAGCCCAGCGCGTCGCCGAGCACCTCGAGGTAGGCGCCGCGGGCGGTGAGCGACTCGCCGCTCCCCTGGTGCAGCACGGTGAGCGACACCAGGTTGACCAGGAGGCCGCCCACGGCGATGACCAGCATGAGACCGGCGCTGATCTCCGGCGGGTGACCGATCCGCCGGATCGCCTCGACCAGCACGTATCCGGCGACGGCGATCAACAACAGCCCGTTGACGACGGCAGCGAGGATCTCCACCCGCTGCCAGCCGAACGTGCGTCGTCCCCGGGCCGGCCGCTGCGCCAGGGTGACCGCGCTGAGGGCGAGCGCGATGCCGGCCGCGTCCGTGGCCATGTGGCCGGCGTCGGCGAGCAGCGCCAGCGATCCGGACAGCACCGCACCGGCGACCTCGGCCACAAGGACGAGCAGGGTCAGTGCGAGGACCACGCCCAGCCGGCGGCGCTGCGCACCCGCGACCGTGGTGGGGGCATGGTTGTGACCCGCACCCATCCCGCACCCCCTGCCCCGAGTCGACGTCCTCGGGGTCAGTCTGCCCGACTCAGATGGAGACGCCGCGCGCCCGCAGCCACGGCAGCGGGTCGATCTTCTGGCCCATCATCCCGCCCACGTGCACCTCGAAGTGGAGGTGCGGACCGGTGGCCTGGCCACGCGCCCCGAGCAGGGCGATCGTGTCGCCGGCGCGCACGACCTGGCCCTCCTGGACCAGGATCTGCTCCATGTGGCCGTAGACGGTGACGTCGCCGTTCGCGTGCTGGATGTAGACCGCGAGCCCGAACCCGCTCGCCGGGCCGGCCCTGAGGACGATGCCGTCCATGGCCGCGTACTCCGGCGTGCCGATCGGGGCCGCGAGGTCGATGCCCGCGTGCAGGACGCCCCAGCGCATGCCGAACGTGCTGGTGAGCAGGGCGCCGGCGACCGGCAGGACAGCCTTCGGACGCGCGAGCTCAGCCGCCTTCTTCTTCGCCTCGACGGCGTTGCGGTTCGCGGTGGCCTGCGCCTGGACGGCCGCGGCCTGCTCGGCACCGCGCTGGTTGCGGCTGGCGGCCAGCTCCCGGAGGTGGCTCGCGTCGGCGGACGTCACCGTCTGGGGCTGGGCGTCGACGCCGAGTTTGTCCGCGACGCTCACCGAGTGGCTCGCGGTGTCCACGGCCCGGGCCGACAGCTCGCCGGTCGAGACGACGCCGACGCTCATTGCCCCGACCATCGCGGCCGCGAGGTACAGGGCGGGCCGACGGCGGATCGACGGCGGGCGACGACGCAGCAGGCCCGGACGGCGGCCCTCGGCGAGGGCGGCGACGACCTCGGCGGCCTCGACCTCAGGAGCTG
>JAODNN010000158.1 GCA_025465355.1 Blastococcus sp.
ATGCGCCGCAGGTTCCGCAGGGCCCGCTGCGCGGCGGCGAGCTCGTGGGCGGCGTCCTCGTGGTGCAGGACGCAGCACTCGCCGTCTTCGCAGTCGTCCTGGCGGAGTTTGTCCAGCTCGACACGGAGCACGAACACCTGGCCCTCGGCCTCGCTGACCGCCGCATCGGCGTCACCGAGGGTCTTGGTCAGGTAGCGGAGGTGAGCTTCGCTCGTCTCGTGGAATGGGGAGGCCGGGAACACCTCGTCGTCCGCGGCGGTCGTCATGCCTGGCTTCCTTCCGGGGTCGCGAGGTCGGATCCGGCGATCTGGGCGAGGGTGGCGGTGTTGCCGTTCGTGGCCCGGTGATGGGCGAGGTCACGCGCCCGCTGTTCGAGGAGCCGCGCCTGCTCCAGGGCTTGCACGAGCCGCTCCACATCCGCCAGGGCCTTGCGGTGGACGCCGTGCTCTTGGGGCGCCGCCGTGGCCGGCGGGTTGAGCGAGCCGGGGCAGGCCCGCCGCGGCGCGGTCTTCCCGCGGCTTGTGTCCGTGGCGTTGTGGAGCATCACGGTGCCGTCGATGCGGAGCGCGCGGAGATTGCCGCAGCAGCTGCACGGCGCTTTCGACCTGGCGGTGCGGGCTGCCATCGGCTGACCGTCCAGCGCCTCACCGCCGTCCAGGGTTTTCTTGACCGTGTCGATGGCCTCATCCCAGCCGAGCATCCACTGCGTGGTCTCGGGGTCGTCTGCGCGGATGAAGCCGCGGTCGGTGCGCTCGATCTCCCGCACTCGCTGCTCGGCGGCCTTGAGCCGCTCCACCTCGGACTTCCCGTCGGCGCCCAGGTCGGCCAGCACCCTGTACGCGGAGAGCACGGCGGCCACGATGTGGGGCATGTCGCGGTGCATGTGCCCGGTGCCCCACGTGGACCAGGCGTCGTAGGCGACGTCGACCAGCTCGGTGGGGACGTCGCCGACCTCATCGGGCTCCGCCCTGGTGATGGTGTTGCGCAGCCGGGCCAGTTCGGCCTGCGCCCTGTCCCGCTCGGCCTCGGCCTGATCGCCGCGCCGGCGGTGCGTCTCCAGCGCCTTGCACGCCTGCTCGTACGCGTCGGCGGTCGGGTACGGCTGGGTGTCGTGGGCGACGGCGAGGTCGCGTTCCCTGGTCAGCCGCGCGACTTCGTCCCGCAGCTGCTGGACCTGCTCTTCGTTGGTGGGCGAGGTGTCGGTGTCCGGCCAGAGGCCGAACGCTTCGAACAGCGCCTCTTCGATGTGCTCGGCGGCCGTCTCGTAGGCCTTCGCGTAGCCCTGCACCCGGTCGCCGCGTCTGCGCTTGATCATCGCGGCGGATTGCCGCATGGAGTCACGCTTGCCGTCGAGGAGCACGTCCAGTAGCCGCAGCAGGGCGTCGTGGTCGGTCTTGGCCCGCTCGCGGATGTCGGCGACGGCTTCTTCGGGAGTCACAGGGTGCCTCCGTCGCGGAGGTTCGACGCGATCCGGCCGAGAGCCCAAGGCAGGCGGCCCTTGTCGGTTTCGAGGGTTCGGGTCTTCGGCTCCTCGCCGCGTACGCGGAAGACGTGGTAGACGCGGCCGTTGATGTCGACGGCGGTGACGAACCGGCATTCGACCCGGTCCGGGTGGGTGTGGTTGACGCGCTCGCCGGCGTTGGCCCGCGCCAGTTGGTCCGGGGTGTACTGGTCCGGGTGGACGGACCAGCCTTCGGACATGAAGGCCATCCCGCAGAACCCGTCAGGTGAGTCAGCGAACGCTCTGAACGGGTCGGTTCGGGGGGCTGGGATCTTGTCGGCGCGGAGCATCAGATCGTCGGCAGGGTTGCGCTGTCCGGACCGCCAGATGTGAGTCGGGACGATGCGGACCCCGATCGCGCAGCTGTCGATGTCAGCGAGGTGCAGGGTCATGAGCCGGGGGTGCTTGTCCCAGCCGCGGCGCTCGCCTTCGCGGACCTCGACGGCGGCCAGGGCGGCCAGGAGCGCGTCACGGTCGCGGTCTCCGGTGTCGGACACCGGCGGGGCGAAGACGACCTTCGCGCGGTCCCATCGCGCCCAGGGGCGGCGGGTCGGATCGTTCATCTCAGGCCCTCCTTCCGGGGGTGTCATGCCTGGTGGCGGCGTAGCGGGGCGACGAAGTCCGGGCGGTCGGACTCGGGGACGCGCACCCGGTCGACGAGCTGCCCGAACGCCCCGTGGATCGGCTGGGTGAGGTAGGCGCGGCCGTTCTCGACGCCGATCCAGCCCTTGCTGTGCAGCTCGCGGAGGGTGGCCACGAGGTCGCGGGCGTCGCCGGTGAACTCGGCGGGCAGGACGTGGCCGTCGGCGGGCTTTGGCAGGGTCAGCAGGATCGCGGCGAGGACCAGCGTGGTGGTTTCGTCGGTCCGGGGGTCGGGGCTGATGATCGCGGCGACGGAGGCCATCACGTCGACCTGGTAGGTCGCCTGGTCGGCGGGGTGGCGGAGGGTCCGGGCCTGGCGGCTGGGAGGCCGGGGGCGGCGTTTGGGCATGAAGGTTTCCTCTCGGTGGTGGGCGTGGGCGGGGGCGGTCATGCCGTCGCCCCGCGTTGGGTGCCGGTCGCCTGGTCGTAGGCGTAGGCATCGATCTGGGCCGGGGTGGGGGTGACGCCGAGGTGCTCGAAGTGCCGCCGGGCGATCGCCCGGTACGGGGCCCCCCTGACGGGCAACCCATCGAGATAGATCGTTTTCTCGTCTCGGGTGGCGCGCGAGGTGTCTTCCACCTCAGCGCTCACTTCGGGGACCACAGGCTTCTTCTGCTCTTGTTCCTTAAACCCTTGTTCCTTCAATACCTTTGCGCCGGACCCTCCGGGCTTAAGCGCTCGGACCTCCGGGCTTAGTGCGCCCGGACCTCCGGGCTTAAGCGCCCGGACCTCCGGGCTTAGGGGTTGTTCCGGGACCTCGTTAAGCCCGGACCCTTCGGGCTTAGGCGGCTCGGTAAGCCCGGAGGGTTCGGGCTTAGGCGTTTCCTCGTTAAGCCCGGACCCCTCGGGCTTAGGGGTGCCGCCGTGCAGGACGCACGGACCCGTGCCGGGCGTGATGGTGCCCTGCCCCGGACGGTTCCCGCAGACCTTCCCCTTGTGGCCCTTGCTCTCCGCCCACTGCCCGCAGATCAACGCCTCCGACGACATGCAGTCGGTCGAGGGCCAGGTCAGGCGGTAGGTGTTCGGGCGGCCGGGAATGACGTGCAGCCACCCCTGCGCGGCCGCCTGCTTCCAGCCCTTGGTGAGGTTGTCGGTGCCGATACCGGTGTGGAGCCGCAGCGTGTCCAAGCCCGGGTTCCACTCCATGACCCGCCCCTCGGGGAAGGTGTGGACGCACACGTACAGCTCGTAGAGCAGCCCCTTGGCGTCCCGGCCCAGCGACGTCGACTTACGGACCAGGTTCAGCCATTGCAGTGCGGGGCTGGCCACCCTGCGCTGCTCGGTCGTGAGGTAGCCGTCCGTCCACGCAGGGCGCTCGACCTGGCGGATGTCGGGCACGCCACGCGGAGACTCCGGTGCTGAGGCTCCGTCCTGCTTGATCACTCCGCCCCTCTCGTACCTGTCGGGTCTACAGATGCAGCATACGCCAAGCCAAACCTTGGCATGGCCAATGCTATCCTTGGCCAACAGGGCATCGTTGAAAAGGGCCCAACCCGTGCCAGAATGAGGAGGTGCCAGATCCGATGGGCGACATCCACGCCGCACGCGCCGCGTACGAGGCTGCCAAGAAGGACAGCAGGGCCATCGCCGACTGCGCACGCCGAAACCTCGGCCGGTCCATCCAGGACGCGCGCCGGCAGGCCATCCCACAAGACGACATCGCCAAGCAGCTCAAGCTCACCCGCGAGCGCGTCCGGAACTTCCAGCGCGACTACGAATTGGCCAAGGACGAGGACGAACTCCCCACCACCGCCGAGCTGACACAAACGCTGATGCGCACACTGAAGGTGCTGATGGGTTCGGGGCTCACCAGCGACGAGATCGAGACCGCCGTCGAACAGGCACTCACGACCCCGGCCACCGACGAACAGGCACTCAAGACCCCGGCCACCGAATAGCCCTCTGTTAGCCCCTCCTCGACTTCTGTTGTGACAACAGACCGCTGTGTGATGTCCCATCCGTCCCCCCGAACGCTGTGACCCTGATCCCCCGAGCTGGTTCCTGCGGCGCCCGGCCTCAGCCGGGCTCGCGTATTCGCTCTTCCAGGCGCGGCGGTGAGTCCCCCTGGAGGGGGTTGCCGCAGATCACGTTGCGGTCCATGAAGGTGATCGGGACGGTTCCGCCGGTCTCCAGCCACAGCACCGACCGGGCCAGGTCCACCGCGGCCGGGTCGACATCGAGACCGAAGATGCACTCGGACAGGACCTCGGGCATCACCCATCGGGCCAGCGCCACTGTCGGCTCCCCGCCGACGTGGGCCGCCATTCGGGTCGCGTACCTGGCGGCAATCCTGCGCGCCGCGGCCACCAGGAAAACCCCCGCCCCGCACGCCGGATCCATCGCCAGGACCTGCAGGACGTTGCCCGGATCCGGGTGATCCGACATGCGGTCGAGCTGCGGAACGACCGCCAGCTCCACCATCGACTCAGCCACCGGCAGCGGCGTGTACCAGACCCCGCCCGAGTCCCGTTCTTCGCCGGTCAGCAGCCGCTCCCGGGCGGACCCAAGCTCCTCGACACCCCACCCGGCCACGTCAGCACCGGCCAGCCAGGCGGGCAGCTCGACGTCAGCCTCCGGCCACGGCGCCATCAACCCGCGGGAGGCGGCGACGCGGTTGATGACGGTGCGCACGATGGTCTGCTCGGGGGTCATGGCCGCCTCCTGGCGGCTATGGGCCAGCGTTTGGCGAGCCCGGACGGCAGCTGGTCGGCGAAGGTGTCGCAGACGGCGATGTTGTCGTCCATGAAGGTGATCGGGCGGATGCCGTCGATCTCCAGCCAGCACACCGCCCGGGCGATGTCGATTGCGGTCTCGTCGAGGTCGCTGCCGTAGATGGATTCCGACATGACCTGGGCGGTGACGGCGCGTCTTGCCCAGTCGGGTACCTCGGGCGGAGCTTCAACCTGAGCCAGGCCCAAGGCCCATGTGGTCAGGTACCGGGCGGCATGGACGAGATAGATGCCGCACCCGGTGAACGGATCATGGATCGTGATGCGCTCCAGCGGGCGCGGGTCCCCGGCGAGCCGGTCGATCCCGGCCTGCTGCAAAGCGCTGCGGACCTGGAAGTCGACGACCTCGGGCGGGGTGTAGACCTGCCCGTGCTGGGCGCGCTGGCGGGGGTCGGCGATCCGGAGGCGCATGACCCCCAGCTCGACGACGCCCCACGCGGTCACGTCGGCGCGTGCGAGCCAGTCGGGCAGTTCGACGCCGGCGTCCGGCCATGGCGCTGGCAGGCCGCGGGCGGCGGCGATCCGGTTGACCACCGTGCGGGCCACAACCCTTTCCGGATACGACAAGGTTGGATCAGCCATCGGCGCCGCCCGCCCGGCGAAGGTCTGCCAGCGGCGCCAGCGTCTGAGTGCGGCCGACTTCGGGGGCGACCAGGTCACCGACCCGGCGGTGGAGATCAGCGACCGCATCGGCGGTGCGGCGCAGGACCCTGCTGT
>JAODNN010000011.1 GCA_025465355.1 Blastococcus sp.
GGTGAGAGCAGGAACGCGGCAGCTCGACCGAACTCCTCCGGTTCGCCGTACCTGCGCAGCGGGATCAGCTCGGACTGGCGGGCACGTACCTCATCGGGGTCGCCGCTGAGCGCATCGAGTTCCCGGACCCGGTCCGTGGCGATCCTGACGGGCAGCAGTCCGTTCAGTCGGATGCCACGGGGACCGAGTTCGCCGGCGAGCATCTTCACCACTCCCGCCAGACCCGGGAACACACCGTTGGACACCGGGAGGTTCGGCAGCGGGACGCGCACGGAGGCGGCCAGCACGAAGACGAGGGAGGCGCCGGTCCCGGTCGCGGTCCCGTTGCCGTTCTGGTCCCCGACGAGCCTGACGAAGTCCCGGGCCAGGCGGACAGCACCGAGGAAGACCTCCTCGAATCCGGAACGCCAGGCATCGTCGGTCGTGTCCAGACCGGTTCCGGACGGCGTCCCGCCCACGCTGACCAGTGCGCCGTCCAATCGACCGAAACGGTCCTGTGCCGCCTCCACCAGTCGCGCAGCCGCCGTGGGCTCGCCGTTGTCCGCGGCAATCCAGGCGACACTGCGGGCCGTGGTGGAGCTCTCTGCCAGGCGGGTCGCCGCCGCTGCCACGGACGCCTCGTTCCGGGAGCTGAGCACCACATGGGCACCTTCGGAGACGAGCGCCTGGGCGGCAGCGAACCCCAGGCCGCGGCTGCCACCGGTCACCAGATAGACCCTGTCCCGAAGTCCCAGGTCCATCCGGTCATCATGCTCCGGCACCGTCGACCCGGAAGGCCGTGCTCGCGCCGCAGCGTGTACCGATTGCCGCTGCAGGCGGCGCCTGGGACCGGCTTGCAGGGGCTGCGGCCAGGCAGGCGCGGCTGCCTGCCGCGGGCGGCGCCCGGTCCCTAGCCTGCGCGGATGCGTACTGAACGCGGGCTCGACAGGTTCGTCACCTTTCTCGACGCGGTCGTTGCCATCGCCATCACGCTGCTGGTCCTTCCGTTGGTCGACGTGCTCGGGGGGACGCACGCCGGCCGGGATCTGGCCAGCGTGTTCTCCGACGAGGCCGGCAGGTTTGGCACGTTCTTCCTGAGCTTCGCCCTGATCGCGCGGCTCTGGCTCGCCCATCACCGCATCGTCGAGGGCGTCGGCGCCTACGACGGCGCGTTCCTCCTTACCAACCTGGCCTGGAGCCTCACGATCGTGCTGGTTCCGTTCGCCACCCAGGTGGCCGGCAGCTTCCCGCCGGAGCCGCTGGCGGTCCTGGTCTACACGGGGACGGTGACCCTGAGCGCGACCTGCCTGTTGGTGATCGGACTGCTGGTCTGGCGCCGGCCGGGGCTGCGCCGGGACGCCGACCAGCCGCCGGTCGCGCCCCTGGCGTTGCTGGTGACCACCGGGGCGTTGGTCGTGGCCCTCCTGGCGGGGACGCTGCTCCCGTCCCTGAACTACTGGGCGCTGGGGCTGCTCCTTCTGACTGCGCCGATCGAGTCGTGGCTACGTCGCAGCCGGCGCTCCATGTAGAGGGTCCGCGTCGACTTCGGAGTCGGCCCGATCTGTCGCCCTCATGAGCCGTACTCACGTCGCGGTGAGTTCGGCAGGAGGGTGTGGACATGGTGGGAAAGTCGCAGCTCGGCTCAGACCCGACCAGTGCGCAGCGCCCGGGCGACGTCGGGTCGCTGGGTGGCCTCGGCGATCGCGGCGGCCCGCTCCCAGTCGTACTCCACGGCCCGGAACTCGCCGGTCCAGCGCCCGTCGGTGCGGGTGGCGACGGCGTAGCGGCCGTGCGGCGTCCCGGCCTCCATGACGTGGGGATGTGGGTGGTCGTCGTCGTAGGCGGGCCAGCCGACGCTGCCCGGGTTCAGCACGAGCGCGCCGGTGAGCAGCCGCATCGACCGCTGCAGGTGCGTGTGGCCGCAGAGCAGCAGCGGCGTGTCCGCGAACGGGCCGAGCCGCTCGGTCACCTCCTCGGCAGTGGCCGGCCGGGCACCGCTCACCTCGACGGTCTCCAGGAGGTAGGTCCGGTCGTCGGTAGGCGAGCCGTGGAAGGCCAGCACCCCGTCGGTGACCTCCAGGGTCAGCGGCAGGCCGGCCAGCCACTGCCGGTGCCGCGCGGTGATCGCCTCGTGGGCGTGACGGTCGGACAGGCCCATCCGGTCCGGGGGGAGGGTGAGCAGCTGCCGCTCATGGTTGCCGCGCACCGTCTGCAGCTCGAGGTCCATCAGCCGGTCGGCGGTCTCCCGCGGCTGCACCGCGCCGGACAAGAGGTCCCCGAGGTTGACCACCACGTCGACGTTCTGGTTCCCGATGTCGGCCATCACCGCGTCGAGCGCCGTGAGGTTGCCGTGCACGTCGGAGATGGCGGCGATGCGCACCGGCGCATGTTAGCGGCGCGGAGCCAACTGACTCCACGCCGCTACGGCCGGTGAGCCAGCGGCCCGGTCACCGGCAGGACCACACCAGACACAGAGCGTCGACCTCGGCGCCGTGTTGTCGGCAGCGGACCCCGTAGGTGTGGCATCCATCGCGCCGGGTCCACCATCGACGCCTACGTCGCCACCGTCGGGGCCGCGAGCGGAGAGAGGGAGCCGCGATGACCGCTACCCGTACACCCGTCAACCCGTGGTCGTGGTCGCTCGGCTACGGGTTGGCCACCGCCGTCGACTCGACGGAGGGGTTCCGCCGTCCCTTGCCGGGGATTCGCGCCTCGTCTCCTTCGGACCTCCCTTCACCGAACTGAACCCACTGCCCCAGGGCGTCGCAAGGACGCCGGACGAGGCAACAGTGCGGACAGAGAGATCAGATCCGCGGCAACTACCGCATCCGTTCACGGGGAGACAGTCGAAGCGGGAGGACGGGCCATGCCTGTCGACAACGAGATGTACAAGCTCGACGGGGACCTGTGGTGGGACGAGCGGCAACCGCTCCACTTTCTCCGCACCGGCCTCAACCCGGCACGGCTGACCTACTTCGCTCAGGTTTGCTCCCGGCTGGACCTGGAGCCGGCCGGACGGACCGTGATCGACATCGGGTGCGGTGGCGGCATGCTGGCCGAGGAGTTGGCCCGGATGGGTATGACCGTCATCGCGGTCGACCCCGCCGAAGCATCTCTGCGGACAGCACGCGAACACGCCGACCGGTCAGGAGTCCGGATCGACTACCGCAACGGCGCGGGGGAGCACCTTCCCCTGGAGGACGCCAGCGTCGACATCGCCGTCTGCGTCGACGTCCTCGAGCACGTCGATGACGTGGACGTGGTGCTTCGTGAGACCGCTCGGGTCCTCCGTCCAGGGGGGCTCTACGTCTTCGACACGGTGAACCGCACACCGCTCAGCCGGTTGGTCATGATCAAGGTCGGCCAGGAATGGCGACACACCCGCTGGCTGCCGCCGAACCTGCACGCCTGGGACCACTTCGTCACTCCGGACGAGCTTCGCCTCGCGGCCGGCAGGGTCGGGTTGGGGGTGCAGGAGATCGTCGGCCTGATACCCGGGGTGCCCCCGCCGACGATGTACCGGTTGATTCGCCGGTTGAAGAAGGGCGCGCTGACGTACGCGGAGTTCGGCCGCCGCCTCAAGTTCAAGCTCGACGACGACGTCCGCATCGGCTACATCGGCTACGCGACCACATCGCCTTCGTGATCGGCCGGAGGGCCCGCCGTGGGTCCTTCTCGTAGGCCCGTCGGCACTGCGGTGGCCGTTCGGAGAACGACACGGGAACAAGCGGTTGCTCCGACTCAGGACGAGCCGGCCACGGCCCGCACCCAGCTGCCCGGCGTGCCGTTGGAAGCGGCGAGCCTGAGCCCTGCGCGGACCGCGCCGAGCAGCGACCCCCGCGGGTTCTCGATCCAGTGCTGGGTGGCGACCCGCAGGGTGCTCAGGAAGGTCGCCGCGAGGATCCGGGAACGTAGTTCGACGTCCGCGCCGGTGAGCCGGGGCGCGAGCTCGGTGGCGAGATCCCGCTCGATCGTCGAGTACGCCGCGACCTGGTGTGCGAGGAGGCCGGGATGGGCGCGCAGCTGACGACGTCGCGCCAGCCAGGCAGGGTCGGGCTCGTCCAACCCCTCGGCGGTGAGTTGCTCGGCCGCCCGGCTGAGCACCGTCCAGGGTGCCTCGTCGGCCGGCCGGTCACGGACCAGCTCCAGCATCCGCCGCAGCCGGACGGCGTCGTCGTAGAACAGCGCCTCTTCCTTGCTGGAGAAGTAGTTCGAGAACGTGCGCCGGGAGACGTTCGCTGCGTCGGCGATCGCCTCGACGTGCAGCCGGTCGGCGCCCTGCTCCGCGGCGAGACGCAGCGCGGCTTCGTGCAGCGCCAGCCGCGTGGCCTCCTTCTTGCGCGCGCGTAATCCCGGGGGCTCGGCCACGGAACTCACGGTACGAGCAGAGTGGGTGATTTCTCAACAAGAAAGATTGCGCATTGAGCAAGTTTATTGCAGAGTTGCATGCGACAACCATTGGCCGCGCGGGGGACGGACGTGGACGAAACCCTTCCAGCACTCGAGCTCGCCCTACGCGATCTCGGCAAGAACATACGAATCATCAAGCAACGCCGAGCTGGTAGCCGGTCAGCCGTGCCGGCCGGCACGGTGAGCCTGCTGATGCACATCGACGAGCATCCCGCCGGCTGCCAGGGCCGGGAGCTCGCGGCCCGGACCGGGCTCGACCCGTCCACGATCAGCCGCGCCGTCGCCTCGCTTGTTGTGAACGGCCTCGTGGAGCGGCGCGCGGACCCGGCCGACGGCCGCGCCAGCGTCCTCGTGCTCACCGCAGCCGGCACGGCCGCTCTGAGCGATGCCCACCGCTGGTTCGGCGAGGTGCTCGACCGGGCGCTCGTCGACTGGACACCTGACGAGGTCAGCGCGCTGTGTACCGCTCTGGGCCGGTTCGTCCGCGCCATCGAGCAATCCCTCAGACACCACGACACCCTGGAGGCAGCGCGATGAGCGCACCCACCACCACGACCGATACCGCGCCGATGACCCACCGGCAGACGCTCGAGGCGCTCAGCGGCCTGCTGCTGGTGCTGTTCGTCGCAATGCTGAGCAGCACGGTCGTCTCGATCGCCCTGCCGCAGATCATGGGCGCGCTGAACGGCTCTCAGACGCAGTACACCTGGGTGGTCACCGCCACCCTGCTCACCGCCACCGCCAGCACGCCCATCTGGGGCAAGCTCGCCGACCTGTTCAGCAAGAAGGCACTGATCCAGGTCTCGATCGTCATCTTCGTGCTCAGCTCGGCCGCTGCCGGGCTCAGCCAGAGCGCCGGGCAGCTCATCGCCGCCCGGGCCGTGCAGGGCATCGGTGTCGGCGGCCTCCAGGCCCTGGTACAGGTGGCGATCGCCGCCATGATCCCGCCACGGGAGCGCGGCCGGTACAACGGCTACCTCGGCGGCGTCATGGCGCTGGCTACCGTCGGCGGACCGCTGCTCGGCGGCCTCATCGTCGACACGTCGTGGCTGGGCTGGCGCTGGTGCTTCTACGTGGGCGTGCCGTTCGCCGTCGTCGCCCTGGGCCTGTTGCAGCTCACCCTGCGCCTGCCCGTCTTCCGCCGCGACGACGTGAAGATCGACTACCTCGGCGCGACCCTCATCGCCGCCGGCGTGAGCCTGCTGCTGGTCTGGATCTCCTTCGTCGACAGCTCCTTCGCCTGGGCCTCCTGGCAGACAGGCGTGATGCTCGGCGGCTCGCTGCTCCTGCTCGCGCTGGCCGTGTGGGTCGAGTCGCGGGCGGCCGAGCCGATCGTCCCGCTGTCCATCGTGCGCGAACGCACGACCGCGCTCGCCATCCTCGGCAGCCTGGCGGTCGGCATGGCCATGTTCGGGGGCGCGGTCTTCCTCGGCCAGTACTTCCAGATCGGCCGCGGTTACAGCCCGACCGAGGCCGGCCTCCTCACCATCCCGATGATGGCCGGGGTGCTCGCCTCATCCATCATCGCCGGCCGGATGATCACGCGGTCCGGGAAGATCAAGCCGTTCATCGTCGTCGGCGCGGTCATCCTGGTCGCCGGGTTCGCCCTGCTCAGCACCATCGACCACAAGACGCCGCTCCTCTTCGTCGGCGTGGCGATGTTCACCGTCGGCGTCGGCGTCGGCATGGTCATGCAGAACCTCGTCCTCGCGGTGCAGAACACGGTCGCGCTCAAGGACATCGGCGCGGCCAGCTCCTCCGTCGCGTTCTTCCGCTCCCTCGGCGGCACCATCGGGGTCTCCGTGCTCGGCGCTGTCCTCGCCCACCGGGTGACCGCCCAGATCACCCACGACTTCGCGGCCGCCGGCATCCCCACCTCCGGCGGTGGTGGCGGTCGCAGCAGCCTGGACCTGGGCGCACTGCCGCCCGTCGTCCAGGACATCGTCCGCGCCGCCTACGGCGACGCCACCGGCCACATCTTCCTGATCTCCGCGGTCATCGCGGTCATCGGCATCATCGCGGCCGTCCTGCTCAAGCCGGTCACCCTCCGCAGCAGCCTCGATCTCCCCGCGGAGCTCACCTCGGCAGCCGTCGCCGCCGACGCCATCGACGGCGCTCCCGCCTTCGACGAGGTGACTCTCGAGGGGACGCCCCGCGGGGGGTCGACTTCCCGCTGATGCCCGCACGGCGGATCTCCGTGGCGGCGACCGGCCCAGCCGGTCGCCGCCGCGGAGATCCGCGCGCAACGCCGGAGAGCGGCTTCAGTGCACGTGCTCCGGGGCATCACGGGGCATGATCGGCGAAAGCCTCGCGCCGTCGTCGCCGTGCTCGCTGTGCTGAGCCTGCGCCCCTTCACCCCTGACGGAAGGATCGACGTGCACGAGGCCGTCCAGAGGTGGGACGTCAACGGGGCCGCCCGGGTGGACAGCGTCTCCGAGGGGCCGGGGGACCGACAGGCGGGCGCCGCGTCCACGCCGGGGAACCGGGCAGCGTCGTCCCGAACCCGGCCGGCGTGGTGGGGGGAAGCGGCCGTCCTGGTCGGACTGCTGTGGGTGTACGACGCGGTCCGCAGTCTCGCCCCGGCACGGCGGTCGCAGGCGGTGGCCACGGGGCACCGCCTGCTCGTCGTCGAACGCGGATGGCATCTCGACATCGAGCACACGCTCAACGAAGCCCTGGTCCGTGCCGGGCCGGTCGCCCAATTCGTGGCCGACTACTACTACGCCATCCTGCACATCTGGCTGACGCTCGGGTTGCTGGCCTGGGTCTACTGGCGCCGCCCGGAGCACTACCGCCGACTGCGCAACCTGCTCGTGATGACCAACATGGTCGCGCTGGTCGTCTTCTGGTTGCTACCGCTGGCCCCGCCCCGCTTGCTGCCCGGCGCGGGGTTCGTGGACACGGTCGCCGCGGGCCACACCATCGGCTCGTGGGGGAGCCCGGCCACCGCTGACGCCAACTTCTACGCCGCGATGCCCAGCCTGCACGAGGCGTGGGCGCTCTGGGTGGCCATCGCAGTCCGCCGTACGGTCACTCACCCCGGGGCTCGGCGCTGGGCAGGTGCCTATCCGGCGCTGACCACATTGGTGGTGCTGAGCACAGCCAACCACTACCTGCTCGACACGGTCGCCGGAGCACTGACGGTCGGTGTCGCTGCCGGGCTCACCGCCTGTCGACCGCGGGTGCGCGACACTGTTCGATGCCGCCGGAGGCGAACCAGTACGCCGCGCGGACACGCCCGACGAAGAGTCGTCGCCGTCGGTGTCACCGCTCGTTCGCGGCCCGGTACTGCT
>JAODNN010000015.1 GCA_025465355.1 Blastococcus sp.
GTCTACGGCGCCCCGCCGTTGTTCGCCCTCTTCCTCCTGTTCCTGTTCCTCCGGCACAGGCGGTGGAGCCGGCGCTGGTGAGTGCGCCGTGGCGGTGAGGCCGGCGCTGCCCCGCCGCGCCGGCAGGCGCACCAACCTCGCCCTCCTCGGCCTGCTCCTGCTGGCCTTCGTCACGGGTGGCCTTGCCTACGGCGTCGGCACACCGCCGGCAACGACCGTCGTCGTCGCGGTCCACGGCGCAGCAGGCCTCGGGCTGCTGCTGCTCGTCCCGTGGAAGGCAGTGATCGTCCGCCGTTCGTGGGCCCGCGCCGCGAACACCCGAGCGCTGGCGACCGGCCTCGGCGTCCTCGTCGCGCTCGCCGTGCTGACCGGCGTACTGCACGCCATCGGCGTCGCGCCGCTCTCGATGCTCCTGATCCACGTCGGCCTCGCCGTCTGCGTGGCTCCGTTCCTGCTGCTCCATGCCTGGGGACGCCGCCAGCGCCCCCGGCGCACGGACCTCTCCCGCCGGACCCTGCTCAAGACCGGCGCCCTGGTGGCCGGTGCCGCCGCGCTGTGGGCCGCAGGCGAGGGCGCTCTGCGCCTCGCCGGTGCCCCGGGCGCCGAGCGCAGAGGCACCGGCTCGCTCGAACACGGCACCGACGATCCAACGGTCATGCCCGTCACGCAGTGGTTCACCGACACCGTTCCCACGAAGATCAGCGCCGCGATCACCCTCGTGACCGGCGGTCAGCAGGCCCGGATCCCGATCAGCGATCTCGACCGCGGCGACCGCGTCCGCGCCGTCCTCGACTGCACAGGCGGCTGGTACGCGGCGCAGGACTGGTCCGGCGTTCGCCTCGACCGACTCCTCGACGGGCTGACCGACGGGAACCTGCCGGTCGACGGCAGCGTCGACGTCATCTCCCGCACCGGCTACCGCCGCCGCCTTCCGCTCCGCGACGCGCCGTCCCTCCTGCTGGCGACGTTCGCCGCCGGGCAGCCGCTGTCAATCGGCCACGGCGCACCGGTGCGGCTCATAGCACCGGGGCGACGCGGCTTCTGGTGGGTGAAGTGGGTGGAGCGGATCGAGGTCGTCGACGCACCGTGGTGGCGTCAGCCGCCGTTCCCGCTCCAGTGAGGACGGGTCATCCGACCCGCGCCGCTTCCTCCCCGAGGCTCAACGTGTCCGGGTCGGAGGGCTCGCCGACGCCGGTCGCGGCCAGGGTCCGCAAGCTCTGCCCGACGTAGAAGGTCCACGCGTTCTGGCAGATGTCGAAGCACTCATAGGTGGGCACGAGCCCGTCGTGAGTGAAACGCAGCTCGGTGCCGCCGGCCTTCTCCGACAGCTCGAACCGGATCTCGGTGCCGATCCACTCGCTCTGGTCCGAGATGAAGCCCATGTGGTTGTCGACGACCGTCCAGACCACCTTCTCGCCGGGCACGAGCTCCGTCACGCGCATCTTGCAGAAGTGCACGCCGGGCACCCGGTAGGAGAACTCGTCGCCGATGGCGCGGTTGTCGCCTTCGACGGTCGTCATCCACCAGCTGCGGACGTCGTTGATCGCGTCGAAGACCTCGGCCGGCGTGCGGTCGACGGTGAAGGACGTGGTGTAGCTCGACCCGCTCATGGGTTCCTCCTGAGTCTGCATGTCCATGCACTTGCATGACGCAAGTCACCCTAGCCGTAGCCGCTTTCATGATGCAAGCGACTGGCCTAGGATGGGGTCGTGCTGGGAAAGACGTACGACGACCAGGTCTGCTCGATCGCGCGGGCGCTCGAGGTGGTGGGCGAGCGCTGGAGCGTGCTGATCGTGCGCAATGCGCTGTTCGCCGGATCAACCCGCTTCACCGACTTCCAACGCAGCCTCGGAATCGCGCCGAACGTCCTGAAAACCCGCCTGGACGGCTTCGTCGAGGCGGGCATCATGCGGCGGCAGCAGTACTCCGAGCAGCCGGAGTTGTACGAGTACGTGCTCACCGAGAAGGGGCGCGACCTGGCGCCCGCACTCATCGCCCTGACCGAGTGGGGTGACCGGTGGGCGGCTCCTGACGGTCCGCCCATCCTCTACCGTCACGCCGCCTGTGGGTCACCCGTCACTCACGAGGTGGTCTGCACGTCGTGCGGTCGGGTGGACGACCCGGCCGCGGTCACGGCCCTACCCGGCCCGGGCATGCCGGCCGAGCGCGCCGAGCGCGTGACGGAGCGAGCCGCGCGCTGACGAACACGCTGAGGGCCCTCTCGATCGGATCGAGAGGGCCCTCAGCGCGTGTTGATCGTGTGGCTACTGCACCTGCCGCCTGCGGCTCATCACGGTGCCGGCGACCAGCGCCACCCCGACCCAGACAGCCAGGATCGTGATCGACAGCGCCGTGTGGTCACCCTGCGCCAGGCTCAGGACGGCGTTGCCCGGGTCGATCTTGTCGGCGATCTCCGGCTTCACCACCTGCAGCACCGGCAGGACGCCGAGGTCGAGCAGGTAGATGCCGGTCATCGCCCCGGGGGTGTTGCCCACGGCCGCCCCGACGCCCGCACCGATGAGCGCGAACACCGCACCGGCCATCGCGACCATCCCGATCGCCCGGACGCCGCCGTCCCAGGACGCCGACGGCTCCATCACCAGGAGCAGCAGGGCCGAGAGGCCGGAGCCCACCACGGCGATCGCCGCGCCCATCAGCGCCACCGCCGCGGACTTGGTGGCCATCACCCGTCCGCGCCTCGGCTCGAGCAGGAACGTCGTCTGCACGGAGCCGTGGCTCCACTCCCCCGCGGTCGACAGGACACCGAGTGAGACAAGCACCAGCGCGCTCAGCATCCCGGTGACCACGAGTGGGCCCAGCACGTTGTCGAGCGGCTCGCTCGCCGTCCCCGCCGCGATGGCGATGGCGGCCGGCGCGATCAGGGTGGCGGCGAGGACCAGGGCCAGTCCGGACCGGGTGGACAGCGACTTGCGCACCTCCAGCCAGATGGCCGTGGGGAGTGACGGACTGGTCCGACGCGCAGTCGGTCGGACGTGGACGGGAGTAGCAACTGCTGTGGTCATGTCGAAGAACCTCCAGAAGAGAGTCGCGGCTCAGGCCGCGGTGAGTGAGAAGAAGACGTCCTCCAGGCCGCGCTGCAGCGGCCGGAGCTCGACGAGCACGTGACCGCCGGTCGCAGCGACGACTCCGACGTCGGAAGGAGAAGCACCAGTCACGACCAGCGCGCCGCCGTCACCGTGTTGCACGTGGAACCCCGCCGCCTCGAGCGACCGGGCCAGCGCAGCCGGGTCGGCCGCACGCACCGAGACACCGTCGGAACCGAGCAGCGAGGCCACCGGACCGTCCGCGACGATCCGCCCGTTGCCGATCACCAGCAGCCGGTCGACGGTGTGCTCGACCTCGCCCAGCAGGTGCGAGGACAGCAGCACCGTGCCGCCGCGCGCAGCGTGCCCACGCAGCAGCCCGCGCATCCAGCGGATGCCCTCCGGGTCCAGCCCGTTGGCCGGCTCGTCGAACATCAGCACCGGCGGGTCGGCCAGCAGCGCCCCGGCGATGCCCAGCCGCTGCCGCATGCCGAGGGAGTAGCCGCCGATCCGGCGTCCGCCGGCAGCGGTGAGGTCGACCATCTCGAGCACCTCGTCGACTCGCTTGGCCGGAACGCCGAGGGCCGACGCCAGCAGGGTCAGGTGAGTCGCGCCGGTCCGACCGGGGTGCACAGCAGCTGCGTCCAGGAGCGTGCCCATGACCGCGCCCGGGTTCGGCGCAGCCGCATAGGGCCGCCCGTCGAGCAGCGCTGAGCCAGCGGACGCCGGCACCAGGCCGGTGATCATCCGCATCGTCGTCGTCTTGCCCGCGCCGTTCGGCCCCAGGAACCCGGTCACCGTGCCGGGCTCCAGGGTGAAGGACACGTCGTCGACGACGGTCCGCGTGCCGTACTGCTTGGTCAGTCCGCTGACCGTGATCATCTTCAGCCTCCGCTCGCGACCGGCCTGTCCGGTCTTGGGAGAACTCTGTCGAGAGCGTGCTGGTCACCGCGTCGGCCGCTGGGCCAGACCTCAGGTCACCGGACGTCGCTCGGTCGTCATCCGAAAGTTGACACGCACCGCTTCTTCCGGCCGACCCGGAGTCGGCGGGTAGGCACATACGCTCCGGCACATGAGGCTCCGGGCGCGCATCTGGCCGGGCCTCCGCACGCGCGGCATCGTGCTCGAGGTCGCCCTCGCCCTGCTCAGCTCGGTGGCGATCAGCGCGGGCGCGGCGACCGGTGACCGCGGGCCGGTGTCGGTCGCGGTGTTCGCCGTCCTGGCCGCCATCGTCTTCGTCCTGACGCTGACTCTGCGCCGCCGGGCCCCGTTCGTGCCGTTCCTTCTCGGCGCCCTCGTGTCGGTGCTGTCCCCTGCCATCAACGGCGCACTGACCGTTCTCGGCTACGCGGTCGGCCGCTACGACGGGCGCTGGTCCGCCCGCATCACCGCCGCGCTCGCGGGGATGCTGGTGATCGGCCGCCCCTGGGACGGCGGCCCCGCCGGTGAACAGTTCAGCCGCTGGCTCGGCGGCGCGGTCCTGGTGCTGCTCCCCGGTGCCGTCGGCATCTACGTGCGCACCCGGGCGCAGCTGCTCGCCGCGCTCCGCGAGCGGGCGGAGCGCGCCGAGGCGGAGCAGGAGCTGCTCGCCCGGGACGCCGTCCTCACCGAGCGGACCCGCATCGCCCGCGAGATGCACGACGCCGTCGGCCACCGGGTCAGCCTCATGGTGCTGCAGGCCGGCGCGATCGAGATGGCGGCCGCCGACCCCGACCGGGTCGGGCAGCTGGCCGGTCAGGTGCAGACGGCGGGGCGTCACGCGCTCGACGAGCTGCGACAGATGGTCGGCGTGCTGCGCGCGGGTGATGCCGAGGACGCGCCGCTCGCCCCGCAGCCGGGCCTCGACGCTCTTGGCCGCCTCGTCGACGAGTCCCGACAGGCCGGCATGGCCGTGGAGCTCTCCATTGGGCCGGACGGCGACGGCGTCGACCCCGCGGTCGGCCGCGCCGCCTACCGGATCGCCCAGGAGGCGCTGACGAACGCGGGTAAGCACGCCCCCGGCGCCCCGGTGGCCGTCGCGGTGGAGCGCTCTTCGGAGCACCTCGTCATCCGCGTGGTCAACGGCCCGGGACACGCGTCGGAACCCGCCTTCGGCGGCGGCTACGGGCTGGTGGGGTTGGGTGAGCGGGTGCGCACCCTCGGCGGCCGGCTGACGGCCGAACCCCGACTGGACGGCGGCTTCGTCGTCGAGGCGGTGCTGCCGGTATGAGCGGACAGGGGCGTGAGCATCGCAGCGAGGAACGAGCGAGGAGCGGAGGGCCCCGCGGGAGCGAACGAGAGGCAGAGACCATCCGCGTGCTGCTCGTGGATGACGAGGAGCTCGTCCGCTTCGGCCTCCGCACCGTCCTCGAGGCGGCCGGCGGGTTCGAGGTGGTCGGCGAGGCCGGGGACGGCGCGGCAGGAGTGCAGGCGGCGAAGGAGCTGCGGCCGGACGTCGTCCTCATCGACATCCGCATGCCGGTGATGGACGGGCTGACGGCGACGAAGCAGATCCTGGCACTCCCCCAGCCGCCGCAGGTCGCCGTCCTCACGACCTTCCACGTCGACGAGTACGTCTACGCCGCCCTGGCCGCAGGCGCGGCCGGCTTCCTGCTCAAGGACACCCCGCCGCGCGAGATCGCCGCCGCGGTGCGCGCGGTTGCCGACGGCACCGCCACGCTGTCGCCCAAGGTCACGGCCGGGCTGATCGAGTCGTACGTGGACAAGGCGGCCGCCCCACGCAAGGCGCAGGCGTCGCGCCGGATCAGCGAGTTGTCCGACCGCGAGCGCGAGGTGCTGCAGCTGCTGGGCAGTGGCGAGTCGAACGCGGAGCTGGCCAAGCGGCTCTTCGTCAGCGAGGCCACGGTCAAGACCTACGTCTCACGGCTGCTGACCAAGCTCGACCTGGCCAACCGCACGCAAGCCGCGATCCTCGCCCACGAAGCCGGTCTGCTGGACGGGTGACGGGGCTGTGCAGGCATCCACGTCATTCGGCGACGATGAGGTGGATGCCCGCACACCGGCGTCGCTGTCAGGCGGCCTGGGCGCGCAGCTGGACCGCCGTCAGCACCTCCCAGCGGATCGCCGTGCTACCGGGCTGCACGACCAGCCAGTAGAACGCGAACCGCCGCCGCGTCACATCGTCGGTCGCCACGACCCGCGTCTCGGATGACAGCTCCGTGCCGTTCCTCGCGGCGTCAGCCGGAAGTCCATCGCCGCCTTCACCCAGCCCGGCTCCGCGAATTCGCGCAGCCCGTCGGCGTCCAGCGACGGCGGCTTCTTCCCGCCGCTCAGCCGCCAGGCCTGCAGCGCACCGCCGAAGACGACGGACTCCGGCGCGTCCGAGGACAGCAGCGGCACCGGCAGCGCGTCGATGAACGGCCGGTCGTGGAGGTGATTCCGTCCTCCACCCGAGAGCAGCACCGGCAGGAACCGGACGGCGCTCAGCACCAGGGTCACCGGCAGACAGCTGAGCCGAACCTAGTGCAGGGCGTCCCACACGTCGTCCGGAGATGCGTTGATCCAGCGCGACTGGCGGGTGACGTGGTCGGGCGCCGGCAGCACGGGGGCGAGGTCCATGTACTCCGCTCCCCTCGTCGGCGACGACGATCATGGCCCGGATCGACCACGCGCGCCCACCCACCGAGGAGATCGTGAGCGTCCTCCCGCACCTGCCCCGAGCACCCCGTCGTCACGAAGCTGCGGACGAAACGGGCCGAGAACCCGCAGCTCAAGATCGCCGACGCCATCACGTCGTTCGCCGGCTCGATGCCGTTCGTCTATGTGCACATCGTCGTGTTCGCCGTCTGGATGCTGTTCATCGAGAAGAGCCCGTGGCCGACCCTCACGCTGGTCGTCTCGCTGGAGGCGATCTTCCTGTCGACCTTCGTGATGATCGGGCAGAACCGCGCCGCGGCTTTCCAGCAGGCCAAGGCCGACCATGACTTCCAGGAGCAGGAGCTCGAGCTGAAGACCAACACCCAGCTCACCCGGGAGATCCACCAGCTGACGACGGAGCTGCACCGCCGGGTCATCGAGGACGCCTGAGGATCACCCCACGGCGTCGTAGACCGCGCGCACGTAGGACTCCGCCCGGTCCGAGCCCAGGATGCCGCCCGCCATCCG
Source organism: Blastococcus sp. (assembly GCA_025465355.1). Taxonomy (GTDB): domain Bacteria; phylum Actinomycetota; class Actinomycetes; order Mycobacteriales; family Geodermatophilaceae; genus Blastococcus_B. The sequence continues at coordinate 7,149 of JAODNN010000015.1, forward strand.
GTTCATCATGTAGCTGATCGTCAGCCGCCGGTCGAGATCCATCACGATCATCGAGCCGCCCCAACCGCCCCAGAAGAACGTCCGCCCCGACGGCACGTAGGGGATGACCGGCGAGCCCAGGCAATAGCCGATGCCGAACCGGAACGGCTCGCCCAGCACCAGGTCCACGCCGTCGGACTGCTGGTCGAAGACGAGGTCGATCGTCTTCTGCGAGAGCAAGCGCCGGCCCCCGACCTCCCCGCCCAGTGACAGCACCCGCATCACGTCGAGCACCCCGCGGGCGTTCGAATGCCCGTTGAGCGCGCCCAGGTCGGCCCGCCGCCACTCCGGCGAGTTCGCCGCCTTCGCCGACGCCACCGGCCCGGTGTAGGTCTTCACCATCACCGACTGGGGGTCCAGCGCCCGGGGATCGGCGTCCGGCGGCGGCGGGGGGACGACGGGCGCGATCCGGTCCCAGTCCTTCTCCCGCGCCCCGATCTGGAAGTCCGCGCCGAGCGGCTTGGCGATCTCGTCGGCCACGAACTGCTTGAAGGTCGTGTTGGTGATCCGCCGGATGACCTCGCCGACCAGATGCCCCTGGTTGTTGGCGTGGTAGCCCGAGGCGGTGCCCGGCTCCCACCACGGCCGCTGCTGGGCGAGCCGTTCGGTCGAGGTCTCCCAGTCGTACATGTCCCGGATCGAGAACGGCTGGTCCCAGCCGGAGACGCCCGAGGTGTGCGACATGAGGTGCCGCACCTCGACGTTCTTCTTCCCCTTGGCCGAGAACTCCGGCCAGTAGTTGCCGACCGGCGCGTAGACGTCGAGGTCGCCGCGCTCCACCAGCATCAGCGCGGCGAGGTTGAGCACCGTTTTCGTCGTCGACCAGACGTTGACCAGGGTGTGCTGCGTCCAGGGCGTCGTCCGCGCCTCGTCCCGGTAGCCGCCCCACAGGTCGACGACGGTCTCGCCGTCCAGGTCCACCGCGATCGAGGCGCCGAGCTCATCGACGTCCAGGTGCTGCGCCAGCGCGTCGCGCACCCCGGCGAACCGGTCGTCGCAGCTGCCGTGGACCACGGCCAAAGGAACCTCCTCGTCGCCGGCGCGAGCCCGGTATCGCGCCCCCAGGATGAGACCACGGACACCGTTGCCGCCGATACCCGGCTCGAATCAACGGGTGGGCCGCGGCGGGAACACATGCCCGGCCGTCGGCCT
>JAODNN010000021.1 GCA_025465355.1 Blastococcus sp.
ACCTCCAGGGCTGCCTGCTCGTCCAGCGGGGGCAGCAGACCGGGGAGACGCTCGGCGAGCATGGTCTTACCGGCTCCGGGCGGCCCGGCCAGGAACAGGTGGTGACCTCCGGCGGCGGCCACCTCCACCGCCCGGCGACCCGAGGCCTGGCCGACGACGTCGCCGAGGTCGGGCACGGGAGGCGCCTCCGGCAGGGGGCCGCGGGCGTGCGGGGACAGCGGCGTCCGGCCGGCCAGGTGTGCCACGAGTTCGGCGAGCGTGTTGACGGGAAGCACCTCGACGCTGTCGACGAGCGCCGCTTCCTCGGCGTTGGCCGCGGGGACGACGACCTGCGGATGCCCCGCCCGTGCGGCCGCCAGCACCGCCGGCAGCACACCGCGAATGCCCCGGACCGAACCGTCGAGGCCGAGCTCACCGAGCAGCACCAACTGGTTCACCGACCTGCGCGGCACCGTTTCCGCGGCGGCCAGGACCGCGGCCGCGAGCGCCAGATCGAAGCCGCTCCCCTGCTTGGGCATCGACGCCGGCGAGAGCCCGATGGTGATGCGCCGCTGCGGGAACTTCGCCCCGGCGTTCACCACGGCGGCGCGCACCCGGTCGACCGACTGGCGCACGACCGCGTCCGGCAGCCCCACGAGGACGACCTGCGGCACCCCCGCCGCCATGTCCACCTCGACCTCGACCATCGCGCCGTGGACGCCGGCCAGGCCCACCGACCAGGTGCGGGCGAGGGTCACGAGAACGCCGCCCGGAGGTGGGTGACCAGCGCCGGTCGCTCCGGGCGCATGAGCACACCGACAACGTCGAAGCGCAGCTCGGGTGCGTGCTCGTCGTGCGCGGCCAGCCAGCGTTGAGCCAGTGTGCGCAGCCGCCGCTGCTTGGCCGGGGTGACCGCTTCGACGGGGTGGCCGTAGCCGGTACCGCGACGGGTCTTGACCTCGCAGAAGACCAGCGCATCGCCCTCCCGGGCGACGATGTCGAGCTCCCCCTCGCGACAGCGCCAGTTCCGGTCGAGCAGGCGGAGGCCGGAGTCGGTCAGATAGGCGGCGGCGATGCGTTCGCCGTGGCCGCCGAGATCCGTGGTGGTGGGCACGAAAGAAACCCTGCGACGCGGAGAGGCCGCCGGACACTGCCGATGAGCATCTGTGGACACCGCCGACCGCTGTGGACGAGGTCCCGGGCCGGCCGGGACGGCCCGGTTACCGTCGCGGGCATGTACGTCGAGACAGTGGTGCAGATCAACGAGCGGGACACCTACCAGGCCAGCGTCCGCCTACGTTCCGCGGTGGTGGCGAACCGGCCGCCGATCGATGCGCTGATCCGCTTCTACCCGGCGGGCTGGCTGACGATGAAGCCGTTGGCCGGTGGGCGGATCACGGTGGTCTCCGCCGCCGAGGTCTTCGACGTCACCGACCTGGAGCGTGTCCAGGCCTACGACGGCGTGTGATGTCGTACGGGCGGCTCCGGTCGCGCCGTTCAGGGAGGCGGGAGCGGCATCGATCCGGCCGCCTGCCCGGTCGATCCGGACGGGCAGTGAGCCAGCGCTCGACTACGGCAGCCGAGGGCTCTCGGGCAGCTCGAGGTCGGGCTTGTCGAGCTCCTCGACGTTGACGTCCTTGAACGTCAGCACCCGGACGTTGCGCACGAACCGGGCCGGCCGGTACATGTCCCACACCCAGGCGTCGGAGAGCTTGAGCTCGAAGTAGACCTCTCCCCCGGCCTCGCGGACCTGCAGGTCGACGGAGTTGGCGAGGTAGAACCGGCGCTCGGTCTCCACCACGTAGGTGAACTGCCGGACGATGTCCCGGTATTCGCGATAGAGCTGCAGCTCCATCTCGGTCTCGTACTTCTCCAGGTCCTCGGTGCTCATCGGTCCTCGGTGCTCATCGCGACTCTCCGGACACAGGGCGCATACCGCCATCATCGACCATGGGGGCGGACCTGGTCAGCTGGGATACCCGCGCGGCGTGCACGTCGCGGGCGCGAACCACGTTGACGAAGCGCTTCCGGTGCTCCGGGCAGGGCCCGTGACGCTCCAGCGCGGCGGTGTGGACGTCGGTGATGTAGCCCTTGTGGCCCGCGAAGTCGTACTCCGGCCAGCGCTCGTGCAGATCCAGCATGATCCGGTCCCGGGTGACCTTGGCCAACACCGACGCGGCGGCTACGCACGCGGCCACCCGGTCGCCCTTCCAGACGGCAAGGGCCGGGCGGCCGAGACCAGGGACGGGGAATCCGTCGGTGAGCACGTAGTCAGGGCCCGGGTCGAGCATGCTGACCGCTCGCCGCAGCGCCTCGATGTTCGTGACGTGCATGCCTCGGGCGTCGAGGTCCTCGACCGGCATGACGACGACCGACCAGGCAAGCGCACGCTCGACGACCTCGGCGTAGACCTGTTCCCGCACCGCTGGGGTGAGCAGCTTGGAGTCGGCGAGCCGGGGAACGCGACCTCGCCTCCCGGAGGGCAGTACGCACGCGGCGGCGACGAGAGGCCCGGCACAGGCGCCCCGGCCGGCCTCGTCGGCACCGGCCACGGACGGAAACCCCCGGCGGCGGAGCGAGCGCTCCATGGCCCACAGGGCGTCCGCGCGGTCGTCGGCGAGCATGCCGCGGCCGACCCGCCCGCCGGGGGCGGAGCGGGTGTGGGTGGACAGGGTTCGCGCAGCCATCGCCGTCCGACACTACGACCCGACCCAGCCGGCCCGACGCACCCCGCCCCGCACGTCACCGACCCGGGAAAGCCCACGGGCCGGCCCCCATCCTTGGGGACCGGCCCGTGGTTCACCGGAGGATCAAACCCGGAGCTAGGGAGTCCCGGACTCAGATCTCCGCGTTCAGGTTCTCGGCGTCCACGGTCGATGCGGCCGACGGCATGCCATGCCCGCCGCAGGTGCAGGTGGGGTTCCGCGACGACAGCACCAGAGAGACCGCGTGGGCCCGGTCGCGGGCACCCAGCTTGCGCAGGATGGCCTTGACGTGGGACTTGACGGTGTCCTCGCTGATGAAGAGGTTGCGGCCGATCTGCCGGTTCGACTGACCCTGCAGCAGCTCGTCCAGCACGTCGGACTCCCGTCGCGTGAGCGGGACCTCCGGCGTGAAGGGCTTCGCGGCCGGGGTGGCCGAGGGCTCGACCCGACGGATCTGCGGGTCGACGACGGTCCGGCCGGCACGCGCCGCCAGGATCGCCCAGCCCAGCAGGGTCGGAGACGTGTTGATCATCAGGTAGCCGCGGACGCCGGCTGCCAGCGCCTCGTTGACGACGGCCGGGTCCTCGGACGTGGCCAGCGCGACGATCGAGACACGGGGGAAGCGGCGCCGCAGGTCACGGCAGGCGTTGAGGGTGGCGGCGCGGCCGGGGCCGAGCTCCACGACGACGGCGTCTGGCCGGGCGGACTCGACCAGCGTCAGCGCACGACGCAGCTCGCCGGGCGTGCCGACCGACTGCATCCCGGCGGTCTCGTTGATCATGCTGACCAGACCACGACGCAGGACGGGCGCGTCAGCGAGGAGGAGCACGCGGGTGACTCCGCGGGCATTGCTCGCCATAGGTGCAGACACAACTGACTCCGTTTCAACTCCGATGAACTTGCAATGACTCCATCGGAAGGGTGAAACGGTTGCTTGAACACTTTTCCAACATTTTCTGTGCTGCTATCGGTAGCGCGGTAATCGCTATGCCCGTAGTCACAGCAGCAACGCAGGAATAGTGCGGAGATATGTCGACCCGGAAAGGTCAGTCGTCGTGCGTGCCTCGCCTGCGCCGCCACGCCACCACCGGGACGACCCCTGCGAGCCCGACCGCGTACGGCGCCGCGGCCGTGCCGGCCGCATTCACGCCCTGGATATCGGGCGAATCGAGCAGCCCGAACCGGTTCACCGGCCACACGATCAGGGCGGCCTTGCCGATGACGTCGCTCACCCCGATCGTGCCGCTGTAGCGGTCGGTCATGTGCTCCCGGGAATCCGCCGAGGCCGAACGGTGGTCACCCATCACCCACAGCCGGCCCTGAGGCACGGTCACCGGCCCGAAGGGACGGGACTGGATCGGCGTGTTCTGGTAGATGTAGGGCTCATTGAGGGGTTTCCCGTCGACGGTCACCCGGCCCTGCGCGTCGCAGCACTGGACGGTCTGACCACCGGTGGCGATCACCCGCTTGACGAAGTCGTCCTCGCTCGGCGGGGCCACCCCCACGGCGCGGCCGAGCCAGATCAGCGCACCGGAGAACCAGTTGCTGGGCGCCGCCACGCTGACCTCCGGCGTCCACGTGTCGGGGCCCTTGAAGACGACGATGTCGCCGGGCTCGGGGCTGCCGAACCAGTACGGCACCTTGTTGACCAGCACCCGGTCGCCGGTGCAGCCCGGGCAGCCGTGCAGCGTCTGCTCCATCGAGCCCGAGGGAATGAAGAACGCCTGCACGAAGAAGGTCTTGACGACCAGGGCGAGCACGAATGCGATGAGCAGGAGCACCGGAAGCTCGCGGAGCAGGGACCCCTTCTTCGGGTTGCCGTCCCCTACCGGCCGGCGCCGGGAGAACCAGCTGCTACGACCGGACTGTCCGGGGCCGGAACTGCCCATCTCCTCGGGGTCGCCGCCCCTGGCATTCGTAGGAACGACGTCGGCGGGCCCACCGGGCCGATCATTGCTCATTGAGACCAATGTACGGCGCGGAGGACCCGCCGAGGGGACAGCCGGTCGGACCGGCGGTCAGGCGTGTCAGCCAGGAACGTCAGCGCGCGATGTTCTCGCGCTTCTCCTTGATCTTGGCAGCCTTTCCGCGCAGCTCGCGGAGGTAGTACAGCTTCGCCCGACGGACGTCACCGCGGGTGAGGACCTCGATCTGCTCGACCACCGGGGTGTGCACGGGGAAGGTGCGCTCGACGCCGACACCGAAGCTCACCTTGCGCACGGTGAAGGTCTCGCGGATGCCACCGCCCTGACGGCGGATGATGACGCCCTGGAAGACCTGGATGCGGGAGCGGTTGCCCTCGACCACCCGCACGTGGACCTTCACGGTGTCCCCGGGGCGGAAGTCGGGGATGTCGTTACGCAACGAGTCGGCGTCGAGTGCGTCCAGGGTGTTCATCGCGGCAGTCCTCTTGTTCTGGCTCAGTCGTCGTTCACGGTGCGGACAGCGGAACGCCCCGGCTGTCCGTTCCGGGGAGCTGCGGCTCCCCTGCGGGAACTCCCGCCGAGTGATCCGACGGTCTGCAGCAGTTCTCTACTGTGCCACATCTTCAGTCGACGATGCGCGGCGGCCCCGTCCAGGGACCGGCCAGCAGTTCGGGCAGCAGCGCGGCGAGCTCCGCCGGCTGGAAGGTCTCGCCGCCGTCTACGAGCTCCTCGACACTCCACCACCGGTGCGGTTCGTCGGCCAGCCTTTCCAGCTCGGTGAGCTGCCCCGGCGTCACGTCGTGCACGACGTCGCGCAGGACGAAGAACGTCTCGCGCGAATCGAACTCCACACCCGCGACCGGTCCTACCGCACGCCGTAACCAGACCGGGCCCTCGAGCGCCCCGGGGTGGACGTGCAGACCGATTTCCTCGGCCAGCTCTCGCACCGCGGCTGCCCGCAGGGTCTCACCCGCCTCCACTCCCCCGCCCGGGGTGTACCAGTAGAGGACGTCGCCGGGCGGCCGCGCGGGCTCGAGGAGCCTGGCACCCAGGAGGAGGACCCGGCTGTCCGGGCCGAGGATGAGGACCCTGGCACTGGGGCGCACCGGTGGCCGCGAACTCACGGCTGGTCCAGCACGGCCCGCTCGGAGTCGGTGAGCGCGCCGTCCGGCAGCGCAGCGAGAAGGTCGGGACGGCGGTCAGCGGTGCGGCGCAGGGACTCCGCGCGCCGCCACCGGGCGATCGCCGCGTGGTCGCCGGAGAGCAGAACCGGGGGGACCTCGTGCCCCCGCCAGGACGCCGGACGGGTGTACGAGGGCCCCTCGAGCAGCCCGTCGGCGTGCGAGTCGAACTCGACGGACTCCCGGTTGCCCACCACTCCGGGCAGCAGCCGGGTCACCGCCTCGACCATCACGAGGACCGCGGACTCGCCGCCGGCGAGCACGTAATCGCCGATCGAGACCTCGGAGACGGGGCCGGCGTCGGCCGACCAGTCGGCCACCCGCTGGTCGATGCCCTCGTACCTGCCGCAGGCGAAGACCAGGCCCGGCTCGGTCGCCCACCGCGCCGCCATGGCCTGGGTGAACGGCTCCCCCGCGGGCGTCGGCACGACGAGGCGGGTGCCCACAGGCCGGACGGCGTCCAGGGCACGCCCCCAGGGCTCGGGACGCATCACCATGCCTGGCCCCCCGCCGTACGGGGCGTCGTCCACAGTGCGGTGGACGTCGTCGGTCCACTGCCGCAGGTCGTGGACGCCGACGGTCACCAGGCCACGCTCGACGGCCTTGCCGAGCAGCGACTGGTGCAGCGGAGCGAGGTACTCCGGGAAGATGGTGATGACGTCGATCTTCACCCGATCAGAGCTCCAGCAGGCCCTCGGGCGGATCGACCACGAGGAATCCCCCGGCCAGGTCGACCGTGGGCACGATGGCCGAGACGAACGGGATCAGGACGTCCGCACCCTCGGTGCGGCGGACCACCAGCAGGTCCTGAGCCTCGTGCTGGACCGCGGTCACCTCACCCAGCACGGTGCCGTCGGGCGTCCGGGCGGAGAGGCCGACCAGTTGGTGGTCGTAGAAGGAGTCGTCCTCGAGCGGGGGCAGGTCCGCCACGTCGACGAGGAGTTCGGTGTTGCGCACGCTCTCCGCCGCCTCACGGCTGTCGAGGGCCCGGCCGTCGGGGCCCTCGAGCCGGAGCAGCAGGGTGCCGCTGTGCCAGTGCACACCCGTGATCGTCAGCGGGCCCCGCTCGGCGGGATCGGTGCGGAACGTGGCACCGGGGACGAAGCGCAGGTCAGGGTCGTCGGTGCGGACCTCGACGGTCACGTCACCACGGACACCGTGGGGCCGGCCGATCCGGCCGACCACCACGGTGTCGAGGTTGCGCGGGTCGCTCAAGGGAGCTGTGCTCAGCGCCCGTCGGTGTCGACGACGTCGACCCGCAGGCCACGACCACCGACGCCGCTCATCACCTGACGCAGCGCCTTGGCGGTGCGACCACTGCGGCCGATGACCTTGCCGAGATCGTCGGGGTGCACCCGGATCTCGAGGGTCTTGCCACGACGGTTGTCGAGCAGGTCGACCGTCACGTCCTCGGGATGGTCGACGATGCCCTTGACCAGATGCTCGAGCGCTTCTTCGAGCATGTGTTACTCGGCGGGGGTCTCGGCCGGAGCCGTCTCGGCGGGGGCCTCCGCCGGAGCCTCGGCGGCGGGAGCCTCGGCAGCGGGAGCCTCGTCAGCGGCCTTCTTCGGCGCGGCCTTCTTCTTGGCCGTGGTCGCCGGCGCGGCCGGCTCGTCACTGGCGTTGCGGACGGCCTCCTCGTAGAGGGCCTTCCTGTCCGGCTTCGGAGCGGCGACCTTCATCGGCGCGGGAGCGGCCTCGCCCTTGAACTTCTGCCAGTCACCGGTCACCCGGAAGATGGCGGCGACGGCCTCGGTCGGCTGGGCGCCGACGCCGAGCCAGTACTGCGCCCGCTCGCTGTCGACCTCGATAAAGGATGGGTCCTCCTTCGGGTGGTACTTGCCGATCGTCTCGATCGAGCGGCCGTCCCGCTTGGTGCGGGCATCGGCGACGACGATGCGGTAGTACGGCGCGCGCATCTTGCCCAGACGCATGAGCTTGATCTTGGTGGCCACGGTGGGTGGTGTACTCCTCGAACGCTGTATCGGTTGCTCGCCGGAGCGACGTGTGGGGGTACGCCGGGGCGGAGCCAGGGACACGGCCGGCAACGGTGAGAGGGCCGTCGACCGCCATGTTCGACCGCTCATTGTGCCAGAAAGCGGGACCCGTCCTCCTCCCGCCCTCGCACACTCGGGCGCGAGCCTCTGGACGGGGCCGAAAAGCTAGCCCCGGACGGCAGCGAGGACGCGGGCGGCGGCCTCGGCGACCGGCACCTCCTCGCGCTCGCCGGTCGCGCGGTCCCGCAGCTCGATCGTGCCTTCCGCGAGCCCGCGGCCGACCGTCACGATCGTCGGCATCCCGAGCAACTCGGCGTCCTTGAACTTCACCCCCGGCGACACCTTCGGCCGGTCGTCGTACAGAACCGTGAGCCCGGCCGCCACCAGCTCGCGGGAGAGGGCGTCCGCGGCCTCGAACACCGCTGGGTCCTTGCCGGTCGCGACGACATGCACGTCGGCCGGCGCGATCTCGCGCGGCCAGATCAGCCCGAGCTCGTCGTGGTTGGACTCGGCGATCGCGGCAACGGCCCGGGACACCCCGATGCCGTAGGAGCCCATGGTCACCGTGACCAGCTTGCCGTTCTCGTCGAGCACCTTGAGATCAAGCGCCTCGGCGTACTTGCGGCCCAACTGGAAGATGTGGCCCATCTCGACACCGCGGGCCAGCTCCAGCGGTCCGGAACCGTCGGGCGCCGGGTCGCCGGGCCGCACCTCGGCGGCCTCGATGACGCCGTCCCACGTGAAGTCCCGCCCGGCGACCAGGTCGAAGACGTGCCGGCCCGGCTCGTTGGCACCGGTGATCCACCGGGTGCCGGGGACGACCCGGGGATCGACGAGGTAACGGATCTTCGACTCGCTCGCCTCCCCCAGCACCTGGGGGCCGATGTAGCCCTTGACCAGCTCGGGGTGCTTGTCGAACTCGGTGAACGGCTCCACCTCGGCCGGCGCGACCTGCGCCTCCAGCCGCTTCTCGTCCACCTCGCGGTCCCCGGGCAGGCCGATGACCAGCGGCTCCCGGGTCCCGTCGGGGTGCACCAGCGTGACGACGACGTTCTTCAGCGTTGAGGCGGCGGTGTAACCGGCGTCCGGGAACAGCTGCCGGGCGACGGCGACGAGCGTCTCGATCGTGGGGGTGTCCGGGGTGTCCTCCACGTGCGCCTCGGGCAGCCCGTCGAAAGGAATCGGCTCCGGGACGACGGTGCGGACGGCCTCGACGTTGGCGGCGTACCCGCCGGCCGACCGGACGAAGGTGTCCTCACCGATCGGGGTCGGGTGCAGGAACTCCTCGCTCTTCGACCCACCCATCGCCCCCGACATCGCGGAGACGATGACGTAGTCCAGGCCGAGCCGGTCGAAGATCTTGATGTAGGCGGCACGGTGGGCCGCGTAGGACCTGTCCAGCCCGGCGTCGTCGACGTCGAAGGAGTAGCTGTCCTTCATCGTGAACTCGCGGCCGCGGAACAGCCCGGCCCGGGGCCGCGCCTCGTCCCGGTACTTGGTCTGGATCTGGTAGAGCGAGAGCGGCAGGTCCTTGTAGGAGCCGTAGAGGTCCTTCACCAGGAGCGTGAACATCTCCTCGTGGGTGGGGCCGAGCAGGAAGTCGTTGCCCCGGCGGTCCTTCAGCCGGAAGAGGTTGGGGCCGTACTCGGTCCACCGGTTGGTCGCCTCGTAGGGCTCACGGGGCAGCAGCGCCGGGAAGTGCACCTCCTGCGCGCCCATCGCGTCCATCTCCTCGCGGACGACGCGCTCGACGTTGCGGAAGACGCGGAAGCCCAGCGGCAGCCAGGTGAACCCGCCGGGCGCGGCCCGCCGGATGTACCCGGCGCGGACCAGCAGCCGGTGGCTCGGGACCTCGGCGTCGGCCGGGTCGTCGCGCAGGGTGCGCAGGAACAGGGTGGACATCCGCAACAACACGGAGAAAGTCTCCCCCACTCGTCGCGCTACGCGACGACCCGGCCCCGGAGCACCATCCGCTGCGGACACTGCAACGTGTCGAGGTCCCGGCGCGGATCGGTGTCGTAGACGACGACGTCGGCCGGTGCGCCCTCCTCGATGCACGGCAGCCCCAGCCACGAGCGCGCTGCCCAGGAGGCCGCGGCCAGCGCCGCCTCGGCCGGCAGCCCGGCCTCGTGCAGCGCCTTGATCTCCTCGCCGATCAGCCCGTGCTCCAGCTGACCCCCGGCGTCGGTGCCCGCGAACACCGGCACCCCGGCCTCGTACGCGGCCCGGACGACGGCGCCGGATCGCGCGTACAGCCGCCGCATCGTGCTGGCGTAGGCCGGGAACTTCTGCTCCCCCGCCGCGGCGAAACCCGGGAAGTTCTCGACGTTGACCAGCGTGGGGACGACGGCCGTGCCGCGGGCCGCCATGAGGCCGATCAGCTCCTCCGTGAGGCCGGTGCCGTGCTCGATGCAGTCGATGCCCGCCCCGATCAGATCGGGCAGCGCATCGGTGCCGAAGGTGTGCGCGGTCACCCGGGCGCCCTCCTCGTGGGCGGCGCCGATCGCTGCCTCGATCGCCGACCGCGGCCACTCCGGGCCGAGATCGCCACGGTCGCGGTCGATCCAGTCGCCGACCAGCTTGACCCACCCGTTCCCGCGGCGGGCCTGCACACGCGTCTCGGCGGCGAGGTCCTCGGGTGCGAGCTCGATCGCGAGCCCCGGGAGGTAGCGCCGCGGCGCGGCGAGGTGCCGCCCGGCCCGGATGATCCGGGGCAGGTCGGGTTCGTCGTCCAGGGCACGGGTGTCCACCGGGGAACCGCAGTCGCGCAGCGCGAGCACACCGGCTGCGCGATCTGTCAGCGCCTGCTGGCGGAGCCCGGCGAGGTCCTCGACGTGTGCGCCGCCCGTGCCGATGCCCACGTGGCAGTGGGCGTCCACCAGCCCCGGCAGGAGCCAGCCGCCGCGGCTGACCGTCTCCGCGCCCGGGACCGGCTCGAACGTGAAGGACCCGTCCCGCACCCAGACGTCGCGGTGCTCGCCCTCGGGGAGAACGACTCCCGACAGGTGCAGAGCCCGCGCGGTCACCGGCCGGGCCGCTCGTCCCCGGGCTGGTCGAACCGGAGCTTGGTCAGATCAGGGAGCTGCTGGCCGGGCGGCAGCCCCGGCATCCCGCCGGGGAACGCGCCGCCGGGGAACCCGCCACCGGGAAGTCCGCCGGGCGGCAGGGCCGGGGAACTTATCGGCCGGCGGGCGCCGCCCTTCCCCTTGCCCTTCTTGCCCTTCTTCGACTGGGCCTGCATCTGCCGCCCGCGGGCCTTCTTCGACATGGGGCCCATGCCCGGCAGGCCCATGCTGCCGGCCATCTGGCCCATCATCTTCTGGGCCTGGGCGAACCGCTCCAGCAGCTGATTGACGTCGGTGACGCTGACGCCGGAGCCGTTCGCGATCCGGACCCGCCGCGACGCGTTGATGATCTTCGAGTTGACCCGCTCGGCCGGTGTCATCGACCGGATGATCGCCGCGGTGCGGTCGAGGTCCCGGTCGTCGATCTGCTTGAGCTGCTCCTTCATCGCCCCAGCACCGGGCAGCATCCCGAGCAGGTTCGCGATGGGGCCCATCTTGCGGATGGCCATCATCTGCTCGAGGAAGTCCTCCAGCGTGAAGCCTTCGCGGGAGGCCAGCTTGCCGGCCATCTTCTCGGCCTGATCGGCGTCGAACGCCTGCTCGGCCTGCTCGATGAGGGTGAGGACGTCGCCCATCCCGAGGATGCGGGAGGCCATCCGCTCGGGGTGGAAGACGTCGAAGTCGGCCAGCTTCTCGCCCGTGGAGGCGAACATGATCGGCTGACCGGTGACGTAGCGGACCGACAGCGCCGCACCACCGCGGGCGTCGCCGTCGAGCTTGGTGAGGACGACGCCGCTGAAGCCGACGCCCTCCTGGAACGCGGTGGCGGTCGTGACGGCGTCCTGGCCGATCATCGCGTCGACGACGAACAGCGTCTCATCGGGCTGGACGGCGTCCCGGATCGCGGCGGCCTGGGCCATGAGTTCCGCGTCGATACCCAGCCGGCCGGCGGTGTCGACCACGACGACGTCGTGCATCGTGCGACGGGCGTGCTCGATGGACTCGGCGGCCACGCGGACCGGGTCACCGACGCCGTTGCCCGGCTCCGGCGCGAAGACATCGACCCCGGCCTGTCCCGCGACCACGGACAGCTGGGTGACGGCGTTCGGACGCTGCAGGTCGGCAGCGACCAGCAGCGGCGTGTGGCCCTGGCTCTTCAGCCAGCGGCCGAGCTTTCCGGCGAGCGTCGTCTTACCGGCGCCCTGCAGACCGGCGAGCATGATCACGGTCGGCGACTGCTTGGCCAGCCGGATCCGCCGGGTCTCGCCGCCGAGGATCTCGACGAGCTCCTCGTTGACGATCTTGATGACCTGCTGGGCGGGGTTCAGCGCCTGGGAGACCGCCTCCCCGCGGGCACGGTCCTTGACGGCGGCGATGAAGGCGCGGACGGCCGGCAGCGCGACATCTGCCTCGAGCAGGGCGATGCGGATCTCGCGCGCGGTCGCGTCGATGTCGGCATCGGTGAGCCGACCCTTGCCACGCAGGCCGGTGAAGACCTTGTCCAGGCGGTCGGAGAGGGTCTCGAACACAACACGTCCTCAGCAGTCACTGGCGCGAAACTGGTCGCGCCACCTGACCCCAGGGTAAAGGCCCCGTCCGAAGGCTCGTGCCGAGCTTGCGAGGTGCGAGGGGGACGGGGTCCTTCAATCAGGCGGCGAGCCGCATCCGCAGAATGTCGCTGACCACGGAGACGTCGCCGATGACGAACGCGGCGCCACAGTCGGCGCACGCCCACTCCGGGCACTCGCCGCCGTCGTCGGTGTGACCGTCGGTGCACGGGGGCTGCACGAACATCCGCATGTCACCACAGGTGGGGCACGGCCATGCCCGGCTGTCGATGACCGCGCTGCCGATGACCGCGCTGCCGGTGAAACGACTCGCCACGTGGGGCTCCTCTCGACAGTGGGACCGTTCCGTCCCGCCTTGCCCACGACGGTTGCATGCACCACTGACAGAACCGGGGACCTCAGTTCGGCGTGTCCGTACCCACGTGAACCGCCGCGTCGTGCTCCACCTCCTGCGTCCCACGCGTCGCGGTGACGAGCGCCGCCTCCACCCGCTGCCGTTGGTCTGCGTCCACGGGCGAGCCCGAGGGGTTGCAGACGTAGAAGCAGTCGACGGCGTCGCCGCCCAGGGTCTCGATCCGCGCCGAGGTGACGTCGAGACCTTCCTCGGCGATCGCGGCGGTGAGCCGGTAGAGCAACCCCGCCTGGTCGGCCGCACGCACCTCCACGATGCCGGTGGCGTCGCCGCTGACCTCCCCGTTGTGCCAGGAGATACGCGGCGGCGCGATGCGGACGCTGTGCTGCCGGTAGTCGGCCTCCCGCTGGTGCAGCCGTGCGGCCAGCGGCAGCGTGCCCTCCAGGGCGGCCCGCACGCCGTCGGCGAGGATCTCCGGCACCGGCGCCCGGCCGAAGCGTGGGTGCACGGCGAACACCAGCGTCGCGCGGCCGTCCTCGACCGATGACTTCGCGGCCCGGACGTCGAGCTGGTTGAGCGCCAGCACCCCGGCACTGGTGCTCAGCAGGCCGGGCCTGTCGGTGGCCCCGATGGTCACCTGCTGCCCGCCGGCCACGTCCGCGATGCCGACCGTCACCGCCGCCTCGGCGCCGGCGCCGCCGGCCGTGTCCTGCCCGGACGCGCTGACCTGGGGCTCCGTCGGATGCAGCACCGGCTGCGGTTCGGCGGCCGGCACCGAGCCCAGCCGCGCCTGCACACGAGCGACCAGCGCGGCGACCAGGTGGGCCTTCCACGGCGACCACGCCGACGTGCTCGTTGCCGCGCCGTCGGCCTGGGCGAGAGCGTGCAGCAACTGGAGGACGGCGGGATCGTGCCCGATCGTCGCCGCGACCCGGTCGATCGTGGCCGGGTCGTCGATGTCCCGCCGGGTGGCGGTCGCGGGCAGCAGCAGGTGGTGGCGGACCAGAGTGGCCAGCACCGCGACGTCCGCCGGCGAGAAGCCCATCCGCGTGCCGATCTCGGCAGCGATGGGCTCTCCCACGACGCTGTGGTCCCCCGGCCAGCCCTTGCCGATGTCGTGCAGCAGCGCGGCGACGAGCAGCAGGTCGGGCCGGTCCACGTCGTGGGTCAGCTCGGCGGCGGCCGCGGCGGCCTCGACCAGGTGGCGGTCGACGGTGAACCGGTGCCAGGGGTGCCGCTGCGGCAGGGACCGCACCCGGTCCCACTCCGGCAGCAGGCGGCCCAGCAGCCCTTCCTGGTCGAGTTGCTCCAGGACGGCGACGGCCGGCTGCCCGCTGGCGAGCAGGCGCAGGAACGACCAGCGGATGTCCGCCGGCCAGGGCTCGGGCATCGGCGGGCTGTGCACCGCGAGCACCTTGAGCGTGTAGGGCGAGAGCAGCAGCTCCGCCCGCGCGGACGCCGCCGCGGCCCGCAACAGCAGGCCGGGGTCGGCGGTGGGGCGGGCGTCGCGCGCGAGGACCACTTCGTCGCCCTGGCGGACGACGCCGTCGGCCAGCGGCTCGCGGCGCACCCGGCGGTAGCGGCCCCGGGGCCGGCGCACCAGTGCGGCCTCCACCCGGCGCCACGTCTCGTCGGCGACGAAGGCGAGCCGCCGCCCCGCGAGGCTCACCTCGCGGAGCAGCGTGTCCTCGTCGGCCAGCCCGAGGGACTCGGCCACCGGACGCTGTTCCTGACGGACCAGCACGTCGGTCGGGCGGCCCGCCCGGCGGCGCAACTCGTCGCGGACGTCGAGCAGGAAGGCGTAGGTCTGCTCGACCTCGTCGGCCGGGTCGTCGGCGAGCTGGGCAGCCGCGATCGCCCGGAGGATCTGCCCCTCCCGGAGGCCGCCGTAGGCCTCCTTGAGGTCGGGCTCCAGAAGGAAGGCCAGCTCGCCGAGCTGGCGTCCGCGGCCACGCCGCAGGTCCCGCAGCTGGGGCAGCAGCCGGGACGCCGACTGCCGCCAGCTCGCGCGGGTCGCCGTCCGGAGCCGGGCGGCCAGGTCGGCGTCCCCGGCCACGAGCCGCAGGTCGAGCAGCCCGAGGCCGGCCTTGACATCGGTGGAGGCCACGGCGACGGCCTCGGCGACCGAGCGGACCGAGTGGTCCAGCCGCAGTCCGGTGTCCCACACCGGGTACCAGAGGGCGTCGGCGATCGCCGCGACCTCCGGCCGACCCTCGTGCACCAGGACCAGGTCGAGGTCACCGTAGGGCGGTAGTTCCTCCCGGCCGAGACTGCCGACCGCCACGAGCGCGATGCCTTCGGTGCCCACGCGGGGCGGCGGGCCACCGCGGTGCTGGCGAGGCGGAGGCGTACCCGCTGCCGCATCCGCGAGCAGCCCGCCGAGCCAGGAATCCAGCGTCTTCACCCGCTCGGCGCGCGGCAGGTCCGGCAGCGAGTCGGTGTCCAGCACGTCCTCCCCCCTTCGGGAACGCGCCGGCCGGGGCAGCGGGTGTACCGCTCCCCCGGCCGGCGGGCGTGTTCAGTGCCTCAGCGCGCCCTGGTCAGACCGCGTCGTCGCCGCGCTCACCGGTGCGGACCCGGACGATCTCGTCGATCGTCGTCACCCACACCTTCCCGTCACCGATCTGCCCCGTCGAGGCAGCCTCGACGACGGCGTCCACGACACGGGAGGCGTCGAGCTCGCTGACGACGACCTCGATCTTCACCTTGGGCACGAAGTCGACCTGGTATTCCGCCCCCCGGTAGACCTCCGTGTGGCCGCGCTGCCGGCCGAAGCCCTGGACCTCGCTGACCGTGAGCCCCGCGATGCCGATCAGCTCGAGGGCGTTCTTGACGTCGTCGAGCTTGAAGGGCTTGACGATCGCGGTGATGAGCTTCATGCCGACACCCCTTCCGTGTTCCTGGCCTCGGCATGCGCCTGGCCGGTCAGTGATGCTCCCCCACTACCCCCGAGGGACGCGAAGTCGTACGCGGTCTCGGCGTGCTCGATGCTGTCGATGCCGGCGACCTCGTCCTCCTCCGAGATCCGGAAGCCCATGGTCTTCTGGATGATCGTCCCGATGACGTACGTGACGACGAAGGAGAACAGAAGGACGGCGAGCGCGCCCACGGCCTGCCGCCAGAGCTGGTCCAGCCCGCCGCCGTAGAAGAGCCCGTCGACGCCGGCCGTGGCCGCCGCCGAGGCGAACAGGCCGACCGACAGGGTGCCCCAGAGGCCGCCGACGAGGTGCACGCCGACGACGTCGAGCGAGTCGTCGTAGCCGAATCGGTACTTCAGCCCGACGGCCAGCGCGCAGACCACACCGGCGATGGCACCGACGAAGATGGCACCGATCGGGGTGACCGAGGAACACGACGGCGTGATGGCGACCAGGCCGGCGACGACGCCGGACGCGGCACCCAGCGACGTGGCGTGACCGTCCCGGATCCGCTCCGTGGCCAGCCAGCCGAGCGCCGCGGCACCGGTGGCCACCATGGTGGTCACCCAGACCTCCGCGGCCTGCCCGTTGGCGCCCAGTGCGGAGCCCGCGTTGAACCCGAACCAGCCGAACCACAGCAGACCGGCGCCGGCCATGACCAGCGTCAGGTTGTGCGGCCGCATCGGGTCACGGCCGAAGCCGCGGCGCTTGCCGAGGACGAGCGCGAGCGCCAGCCCCGCCGCACCGGCGTTGATGTGCACCGCCGTGCCGCCCGCGAAGTCGATGGCCTTCAACGAGTTGGCGATCCAGCCACCGACCTTGGACTGCGCGCCGTCGAACGCGAACACCCAGTGGGCGACCGGGAAGTAGACGATCGTGGCCCAGATGCCGGCGAACACCATCCACGGGCCGAAGCGGGCGCGGTCGGCGATGGCGCCCGAGATCAGCGCGACGGTGATGATCGCGAAGACGGCCTGGAAGGCCACGAAGGCCAGGGACGGGATGGTGAAGACGAGGTGCGTGGCCGCGAAGCCCTTGTCCACGCCTTCCGTGCCGAGCAGCGTGGAGAGCCCGAAGAACTCGAAGGGGTTGCCGACCAGGCCGCCGCCGACGTCGTTCCCGAAGGCCTCCGAATAGCCGTAGAGCACCCAGAGCACGCTGATCAGCGCCAGGGCCCCGAAGCTCATCATCATCATGTTCAGCACGCTCTTCGCGCGGACCATGCCGCCGTAGAAGAGCGCCAGACCGGGAGTCATGAGCAGCACGAGCGCGGCGCTGGCCAGGACCCAGGCAGTGTCACCGGTGTTCACGGCAACCTCCTGACGGTGTCGTGTAGCCCGAGCACAAAGGCGAGCCACAGGGGGCGGGTCGGGGGTTTCGTTCCGGCGCTCCCTGCGGGAGGGGGCGCCGTGCGGTTCACGGTGCCGTCCGTGTGTTTCTGCTGACGGAGCCCGCACGTTTCCGATCGGTGAACAACGCGCCGATGGCCGGGCCGCTGCGTTGCCACCGTGTTGCGCAGGCAGGGACAGCAGGCGGGGACAGAGCGCACGAGTCTCCGCCGGCGGGCTTGTTGCGAACTGTTTGCACTAGGGTCGACAGACGTGACCTCGGGCGCCTCGGTTCTCAGCCGGCTGAGCCGTCGGGAGTGGCGCAGCCTCAGCGGGATGACAGCGGTGGTGGTGGGCCTGCACCTGGTCGGCTGGATCACGCTGCTCGCCGTCGTCGCGCCGGCCCACTACACCGCCGGGGGGCAGGTCTTCGGGATCGGCCTGGGCGTCACCGCCTACACACTCGGCATGCGGCACGCCTTCGACGCCGACCACATCGCCGCCATCGACAACACGACCCGGAAGCTCATGGAGGACGGTCGCCGCCCGCTGTCGGTGGGCTTCTGGTTCTCCCTGGGCCACTCGTCGGTGGTGTTCGCCCTGGTGCTCCTGCTCGCCGCCGGGGTGCGAGCCCTGGCCGGGCAGGTGACGTCGCCGAACTCGACCCTGCAGCACGTCACGGGCCTGGTCGGCGTCGCCGTCTCCGGCACGTTCCTGCTGCTGATCGGCGTGCTCAACCTCGCTGTCCTGCGCCGCATTCTCGGTGTCTGGCGCGGGATGCGCGCCGGCACGTACGACGAGGCGGAACTCGAGGCCCACCTGAACTCGCGCGGCCTGCTCAACCGGGTGCTGGGCCGCTTCACCCGGGCGGTGCGCAAGCCCTGGCACATGTACCCGGTCGGGCTGCTCTTCGGCCTCGGCTTCGACACCGCCACCGAGGTCTCGCTGCTCGTGCTCGCCGGCGGGGCCGCCGCGTTCGCGCTCCCCTGGTACGCGCTCCTGATCCTGCCGGTGCTGTTCGCGGCGGGCATGAGCCTGCTCGACACCATCGACGGCTCGTTCATGAATTTCGCGTACGGCTGGGCGTTCTCCAAGCCGGTCCGGAAGGTCTACTACAACCTCACGATCACCGGCCTGTCCGTGGCGGTCGCGCTGATCATCGGGGGCATCGAGGTGACCTCGATCGTGGTCGAGCGGCTACGGATCACCTCGGGCCCGCTGGCCGCGATCGGTTCACTGGACCTCAACCACGTGGGCTACGCCATCGTCGGGCTGTTCGTGCTCACCTGGGTCGTGGCCGGCCTGGTCTGGCGCTTCGGCCACATCGAGCAGCGCTGGACGCCCGAAGAGATCTAGCCTTCGCCCACCAGTCCCTCTGCGAACTCCCGCGGCTCGAAGGGCGCCAGGTCGTCCGGCCCCTCGCCGAGGCCGATCAGCTTCACCGGGATACCGAGCTCCCGCTGCACGGAGACGACGATGCCGCCCTTCGCGGTGCCGTCGAGCTTGGTGAGGACGACGCCGGTCACGTCGACGGCCTCGGTGAACACCCGAGCCTGGACGACGCCGTTCTGGCCCGTCGTGGCGTCGAGCACCAGCAGCACCTCGGTGACCGGGGCCTGCTTCTCGACCACCCGCTTGACCTTGCCGAGCTCGTCCATCAGGCCGGACTTGGTGTGCAGCCGGCCGGCGGTGTCGACCACCACGGTGTCGACCTCGGCCTCCATGCCGGTGCGCACCGCCTCGAAGGCCACCGAGGCCGGGTCACCGCCCTCCCGGCCGCGGACGGTGAGCACGCCCACGCGCTCGCCCCACGTCTCGAGCTGGTCGGCGGCCGCGGCCCGGAAGGTGTCGGCGGCACCGAGGACGACACTCTTCCCGTCCCCCACCAGCACACGGGCGAGCTTGCCGACCGTCGTGGTCTTGCCCGCGCCGTTGACGCCGACGACCAGGACGACGCCGGGGCGCCCGTCCCGGCGGTCGGTACCGAGGGTGCGGTCCATGTCCGGGCCCAGGGCCGCGGTGAGCTCCCGGACCAGGAGCTCGCGCAGGTCCGCACCCGAGGCGGTGGCCAGCACCATCGCCTGGGTGCGCAGCCGCTCCACGATCTGGGTGGTCGCCGCAACCCCGACGTCGGCGGCGAGGAGGGTTTCCTCCACCTCCTCCCAGTCGTCCTCGGTGAGCTTCTCGCGGGCGAGCACCGTGAGCAGGCCGCGACCGAGTGAGGACTGCGAGCGGGCCAATCGCGAGCGCAGACGCACCAGCCGGCCGGCCGACGGGAGCGGCGTCTCGAAGGCCGGCCCCGGCTCGGGCCCGGCCGGAGGAAGCTCCACCTCCGGCGGCGCCTCCGGCTGCACGGTGTCGGGCTGCGCCTGCTCGACGGGCGCGGTCGGGGCCGGCTGGGTCGGGGCGGGCTCGGTCTGTTCTGGCGGGCGTGGCCGGGTCAGCGTCGTGCCGGAGGCGGCGTCCTCGTCGAGGCGGAAGGTCCGCCGTCCCCGGTTGACCAGGAGGCTGACGCCGGTGATCAGCGCGACCACGAGGATGGCTATCGCGATGAGCACATATTCCATGTCCGAAGTCTCCCAGGACGGACACCGTCCGGTGCGCCAGGCTGTCCACATGCCGCCGTCCGAACCGAACTCGCCTGCCCTCGTGCTCGGCCCCCTGCTCCGGCACGTGGACCCGGTGTCCGCCACCGTCTGGGTCGAGGCCGACCGCGCCTGCGACGTCGAGGTGCTGGGCAGCCGGGCCCGCACGTTCTCCGTCGGGGGACACCACTACGCCCTCGTCGTCATCGAGGACCTCGAGCCGGGGAGCACGACGCCCTACGACGTGCACCTCGACGGGGTGCGGGTCTGGCCACCGCTGCGGTCGCCGTTCCCCCCGAGCCGAATCCGGACCCCCGGGCACCAGGGCGAGTTCCGGATCGCCTTCGGCTCCTGCCGGTACGCGACGCCCGGCACGGTGGACACCGCCGACCACATTCCGCCCGACGCCCTCGACTGCTACGCGGAGCGCATCGCGGGCCTCCCGGAGGACCGCTGGCCCGACGCGCTGGTGCTGCTGGGTGACCAGGTCTACGCCGACGAGCTCACCCCACCGACCCGTTCGTGGCTCCGCGTGCGCCGTGGTGAGGAGGCCAGGCCCGACGCGCAGGTGGGCGATTTCGAGGAGTACACGCGGCTGTACGCCGAGTCCTGGACCGACCCGCCGGTGCGCTGGCTCCTCTCGACGGTGCCGTCCTCGATGATCTTCGACGACCACGAGATGATCGACGACTGGAACACCTCGGCCGCCTGGCGCAGGGAGGTCACCGGCCAGGAGTGGTGGGCCGCGCGGATCGGTGGCGGCCTGGTGAGCTACTGGATCTACCAGCACCTGGGCAATCTCAGCCCGCAGGAGCTGTCCGAGAACAAGACCTGGCAGGCGGTCCTGGACCTGGGCGCGGACGACGACGACGCGTGGCCCGTCCTCAGGGAGATGGCCGAGGCCGCCGACACCGAGCCGGCGGGCGTCCGCTGGAGCTATGTGCGGCACTGGGGCAACGCGCGACTGATCATGATCGACAGCCGGGCCGGCCGGGTGCTCGAGGAGCAGGAGCGCCGGATGCTCGACGACGCGGAGTTCGACTGGGTCGAGGCGGCGATGCGGCAGGCGGCTGAGGAGGGGACGCAGCACCTCATCGTCGGCACGTCGCTGCCATGGCTGCTGCCGCACGCGATCCACAACATCGAGCGGTGGAACGAGACCCTGAACGTCCGGCACGAAGGGACGTGGCGCGGACGGCTGGCGGAGAAGCTGCGGCAGGCGGCCGACCTGGAGCACTGGGCGGCGTTCGGGCGTTCGTTCGAGCGACTG
The DNA here is from genome assembly GCA_025465355.1 of Blastococcus sp. Taxonomy (GTDB): domain Bacteria; phylum Actinomycetota; class Actinomycetes; order Mycobacteriales; family Geodermatophilaceae; genus Blastococcus_B. Next base: position 20,874 of record JAODNN010000021.1, read on the forward strand.
GGCCGGATCCTCACGTCGGTCGGCCGCGGTGAGCACGGCCCGGCGCCCGCCACGGCCCTGGTGCTCTCCGGCGACGTCCACCACGCCTACGCCGCCGAGCTGGTCGAGCCGGGGGGCCTTGCGACCCGCGTGCACCAGCTGACGGTCTCGCCGCTGCACAACCAGGCGCCGCACCCCATCCGGGTCGGCTTCCGGATCGGGTGGAGCCGGTGGGCGAAAGGCCTCACCCGGGCGGTGGCGAGGATGGCGAAGGCGCAGCCGAGCCGGTTCCAGTGGGAGAAGCAGGCCGGACCCTTCTTCGGCAACCAGATCGGGGAGCTCGTGCTGTCGGGGCGGGAGGCGCGGTTCCAGCTGTCGGTGACCGAACTCGGGCAGGACGGTGTGCGGCAGGTGCTCGACATGCCGCTCGCGGACGGGTGACAGGCTGGCCGGCATGACCAAACCGGCCCCTGGTCCCGACCAGCCGCCCATCCCCGTGCGGCTGGTCACGTTCAACACCCACCACGGTGTCGGGGAGGACCGGCGGCACGACCTACCGCGGCTGGCCACGGTGCTGGCGGCGATGGACGCCGACATCATCTGCCTGCAGGAGGTCGACCGGCACTACGGCGACCGCAGCGAGGACGTCGACCAGGCACTGCTGCTCTCGCGGGCGCTGGACATGCAGCTGGCCTGGGGGCCGGCGATCGACGAGCCGCGCCCGGGAGAACCTGCGGCCCGCCAGTACGGCAATGCGCTGCTCTCGCGGTTGCCGATCCTGATCAGCGACGTCCACCGCCTGCCGGGCAGCGGCGAGCCGCGCAGCGCGCTGCGGACCATGGTCGAGCTCGACGGCGGCACCCTGTGGGTGACCGCCACCCACCTGACCACGCACTCGGCCGAGGAGCGCGCCGCGCAGGTGGCCGCGCTGAGCGCCCTGCACACCGGGCCGATGGAGGCCGGGGTGGTCGTCGGCGACTTCAACGCGCGCCCCGACGCCCCCGAGCTCGGCGCGCTCCGTGAGCGGTTCACCGACGCCTGGAGCGCGGCGCCGGCGCGCGAGGACAGGTCCGGGTGGCGCTTCTGGCACCGCAACGACGGGGACACGCACCCGGCGCACTCACCGAGCCGGCGGATCGACCAGGTCTGGCTGTCGCCCGGAGTGACGGTGACCTCGGCGCAGGTGGTCGACGCCGGGGGCGCTTCGGACCACCTCCCGCTCGTGGTGGACCTGGCGGTCCGAAGCGGGGTGTGATCAGGCGGTCTCGAGCTCGCGGAGTCGCTGGCTGATGACCCCCGTGATGCCGTCGCCGCGCATGCTCACGCCGTAGAGGGCGTCGGCGATCTCCATCGTCCGCTTCTGGTGGGTGATGATGATCAGCTGGGACGTCGACCGGAGCTGCTCGACCAGGGTGAGCAGCCGGCCCAGGTTGACGTCGTCCAGAGCGGCCTCGACCTCGTCCAGGACGTAGAACGGCGAGGGCCGGGCGCGGAAGATCGCCACGAGCAGGGCAACCGCCGTCAGGGACCGCTCTCCGCCGGAGAGCAGCGACAGCCGCTTGACCTTCTTGCCCGGCGGCCGGGCCTCGACCTCGATGCCGGTGGCGAGCAGGTCGTCGGGTTCGGTGAGGATCAGCCGGCCGTGCCCGCCCGGGAACAACGTGGCGAAGACACCCTCGAACTCCCGCTCGACGTCGGCGAAGGCCGCGGCGAAGACCTCGTGGATCCGGTCGTCGACCTCCCGGACGACGGTGAGCAGGTCGCGCCGGGTGGCCCTGAGGTCCTCGAGCTGGGTGGCCAGGAAGCCGTGCCGCTCCTCGAGGGCCGCGAACTCCTCCAACGCCAGCGGGTTGACCTTGCCGAGGGTGGCGAGATCGCGTTCGGCCTTCGCGGCCCGCCGCTCCTGGACCGCCCGGTCGTAGGGGACGGGGTCGGGCTCGGGCTCCCCCGCCGCCTCGGCCGCGGCCACCTGCTGCGGTGTCGGAGGCACGGGGGCGGCCGGGCCGTACTCGGCGAGCAGGGTGGCGAGGTCGACGCCGTACTCCTCGGCGGCCCGGCCTTCCAGGGCCTCGATGCGGTACCGCTGCTCGGCGCGGGCGACCTCGTCGCGGTGCACCTCGTCGGTCAGCCGGTCGAGCTCCGCGGTGGCCGCGCGGACCCGCGCACGCACCTCGAGCAGCTCCGCCTCCTGTGCAGTACGGGCGACGGCGATGCCGTCCCGCTCGGCGGCGGCACGGACCAGGGACACCGCGAGCGCAGCGAGCGCCGCCTCCGCACCGGCACGAACCCTGTCGGCCACGGCTGCACCGCGCTCGCGGGCAACGCGGGCAGCAGCCGTCCGCTCGCGGGCGGCGCGCTCCTGCCGGGCCTGGCGGCGCAGCGACTCCGCGCGGCCGTGCAGCGCGCGGGCCCGCTCCTCGGCCGTGCGGACCGCGAGGCGCGCCTCGGTCTCGGCCTGGCGGGCAGCGGCCACCTCGGCGCGCAGCCGGTCGCGCTGCGCGGTCGAGGGTTCCTCCTCGAGCGGCGCGGCCTCGGCCTCGGTCAGCCGCTGCTCGAGCTCACCGACCGCGGCGAGTGCCTGCTCGAGCGCCTGCTCCGCGCGCACCCGCGCCCCGAGGTGCCGTTCGGATTCCGCGGCGGCCGAGCGCGCGGCGGCACCGAGCTCCGCGAGCTCCGCGGCCACGACCGACCGCCCGCGATCGGCTGCCTGACGGGCCGCCAGAGCCGCGTCGACGTCCGACGACCGGAGCTCCGCATCCTCCCGGGCCGCGGCAAGCCGGTCAGCGAGCCCGGCGGCGTGATCGGCCGCGCGGAGCAGCTGTGCCTCCGCCTCCTCCACCCGAGCGCGGACCACCAGGTTGGAGTCGGCGTTGGCCTGGCCGCCCACCGCCCAGTCGGCGCCCACGAGGTCACCGGCGGAGGTGACCCCCCTGACGCGCGGGTGGGCACGGACCAGGGCCACGGCGGCGTCGAGGTCGGGGACGAGGGCGACCCGCTCCAGGGCGCGGGCCAGCGCCGGCCCCAGATCGTCGGGCGCCGTCACGGTGTCGAGCGCCCAGCGCGCCCCATCGGGGAGCACGGGCCAGCCCTCGCGCGGCACCGGGGGCGGACCGCCGGTCACGAGCAGACCGGCCCGCCCACCGGTCTTCTCGAGGTGGGCCAGGGCACCGGCGGCCTCGGCGACGCCCGAGACGACGACGGCATCGGCCATCGCGCCCAGCGCGGCGGCGACCGCCACCTCGTCGCCGGACCGGACGGTGAGCCGCTCGGCCACCGGGCCCAGCACGCCGGCGAGACCGGCGGCGAGCACGGCCGCCGCACCGTCCGCCGGAGCGAGACCGAGGGCGAGGGCGTCCCGGCGGGCCAGCCACGAGGCGCGGTCGCGCTCGGCGGCCCGCTCGGCCTCGGTCAGCTCGGTGACCAGCCGAGCGGCCGCCGCGTGCGCAGCGACGGCGTCCTGGTGGGCGGACACCAGGGCGACGTCGGCGTCGTCGGCGTCGGCGACCTCCGCGCGCCGATCGGCCAGCCGCTCGGCGGCAACCTCGGACCGGTCGGCGGCCTCGCCGGCGGCGAGCGTGAGCCGCTCGATCTCGGCCTGCCCGGCGGTCACCCGGGACCGTGCCGCGGCGACCTCACCGGACAGCCGCGCCAGGCCCTCACGGCGATCGGCGAGCGCGCGGGCGGCGGCCACCCACGCGCGCTCGGCCTCGGCGAGGGCCGTGTCGAGCTCGGCGCGCTCCCGGACGACGGCGGCGAGGCGGGCGCGCTCGGCCTCGAGCCCCGCGGCGAGCTCGGCCTCGGTCGCGGCGACCCGGTCGGCCTCGGCGTCCAGCTGGTCGGGATCGCGGCCGGGCGCGGCCGCCGGCGGGGCCGCGGAGAGGTGCCGGTGCCGTTCGGCCGCCAGCTGGGCGATGCCGCGGAACCGCTCCCCGAGCGCGGAGAGCTGATACCAGGTGTCGGAAGCCACCCGAAGGCGGGGAGCCGACTGGGCGAGCCCGCTCTCCAGCGCCGACTCCCGCTGCGAGGCGAGGGTGAACTCCCTTTCCACGACGGCCCGTCGAGCCCGCGCGGCCGTCTCGTCGGCGACGTCCCGGTCCAGATCGTCGCGCAGCTGCACGAGGTCATCGGCCAGGAGCCGGAGCCGTGCGTCGCGGAGATCCGCCTGCACGCCGGCCGCGCGGCGGGCCACCTCGGCCTGCTTGCCGAGCGGGGTCAGCTGGCGGCGCAGCTCGGTGGTGAGGTCGGCCAGCCGGTCGAGGTTGTGCTCCATCCCCTCGAGCTTGCGAAGCGCCTTCTCCTTGCGCTTGCGGTGCTTGAGGACGCCGGCAGCCTCCTCGATGAAGGCCCGGCGGTCTTCCGGCCGACCCGACAGGACGGCGTCCAGCTGGCCCTGGCCGACGATGACGTGCATCTCGCGCCCGATGCCGGAGTCGCTGAGCAGCTCCTGGACGTCGAGCAGGCGCACCTTGTCGCCGTTGATCTCGTACTCACTCTCACCGGAGCGATACATCCGCCGGGTGATCGAGACCTCGGTGTACTCGATCGGCAGCGCGCCGTCGGAGTTGTCGATGGTGAGGGTGACCTCGGCCCGGCCCAGGGCGGGGCGGCCGGCGGTGCCGGCGAAGATGACGTCCTCCATCTTGCCGCCGCGCAGGCTCTTGGCGCCTTGCTCGCCCAGGACCCAGGCGATGGCGTCGACGACGTTGGACTTGCCCGAGCCGTTGGGGCCGACGACGGCGGTGATCCCGGGCTCCAGCCGCAGGGTCGTCGCGGACGCGAAGGACTTGAATCCCTTGAGCGTCAGGCTGGACAGGTGCACAGAACAGGCACCTTAGCCCAGGTTTCGGCCCACACCCCGCATATCGGGGCAGGTGGGAAGGGTGTGACGGAGGGTGCGGACCGCTGTCAGGCGAGCGCAGGCTCGGCGCTGTCACCGGCGAGCGAGAGGAGTTCGTGGGCGATCGCGGCGTCACGCTGGGCCCGCAGCTCGTGGAGCTCCTGCTCCAGCCGGCGCACCTTGGCCCGCAGGACGGCGTTCTCCTCAGCTACTCGGAGCTCCGCGGGGGCGACGACGTGACCGAACAGGGCCTTGGCCATGACTACAGCGGCCTTTCCGATGGCGAGATGGCGAGCCCGGCGCCCCGGATGCACGGTCGGCGCGAGCTGTGGTATCCCCAGGGTGACAGGCCAGGACACGCAGGTCAACGTGGAGACTGCCTACTCACCGTGTCGGGGGGATGTCGCGTTCGTCACGCTGTGGTGAAGCCATCGCCGCCCTGTGCCCTCTCGTCCCGCACGTCGACTCGCGTCACCGTCCCCGGTGCGCGGGGACCGTCGAGCGCGTCCAGGACGGTGGCGACATCGTCGGCCGACCCTTCGAGCACGACCTCGACCCTCCCGTCGGGGAGATTGCGCGCCGAACCCGCCAGGCCGGCCGACGACGCGCACTCGCGGACGAACCAGCGGTACCCGACACCCTGCACGTGCCCCGACACGACGGCGACCGCACGGCGGCTCGAGGACGGTGGGGTCATGACCGGGGAGCGCGGAGCTCTGCCGACTTCCGCCGGGTACGCGGAGACGGCTGGCACGTCGGGCAGCTGTAGCTCGACCGATTCATGAAGGACTCCCGCCTGATCGGCGTCCCGCACCGGGGGCAGGGGCGGTCGCCCTGCCCGTACACGGCCAGGAAACGGGAGAAGTAGCCACTCTGCCCGTTGACGTCCACGTAGAGGGAGTCGAACGACGTGCCGCCCTGCGCGAGCGCCTCCCCCAGGACGTCACGGACGCCGTCCAGGAGGTCGGCGACCTGACTCCGGGTGAGGCGGTCCGTGGGGCGGGCGCCGTGCAGCCGGGCCCGCCAGAGCGCCTCGTCGGCGTAGATGTTGCCGACGCCGCCGATGAGCGTCTGGTCCAGCAGGGCGCGCTTGACCTCGGTACGCCGGCGGCGCAGCGCGGCCGTGAAGGCGGCTTCGTCGAAGGAGGCGTCCAGAGGGTCGATCGCGATGTGCGCGAGCCGGGCGGGTATCTCATCCCCGGCCGACTCCTCGACGGCCAGCCCGCCGAAGGTCCGCTGGTCGACGAAGCGCAGTTCCCGCCCGCCGTCGGTGAAGGTGAACCGCGCGCGCAGATGCGTCTCGTAGGGGGCCGAGGGCTTCTCGACGAGCAACTGGCCGCTCATGCCGAGATGCCCGACCAGCGCCCGCCCGGACGGCGTCCCGTCGGGCTCGGCGAGCGGCAACCAGAGGTACTTGCCGCGGCGGTGCGCGGCGGTGAGGGTGCGGCCGGTGAGGGTGGCGACGAAGTGCTCGGCGCCCTCGAGGTGGCGGCGGACGGCGCGCGGGTGGTGGACCTCGACGGTGGCGACGGTGCGCCCGGCGACCCACTGCTCCAGGCCCCGCCGGACCACCTCGACCTCGGGAAGCTCGGGCACCGGCTCAGCTCTCGGGGGTGGCGTCCGACAACGCGCGCCAGGCGGCCTCCGCGGCCTCCTGCTCGGCGGCCTTCTTCGTGCGACCGGTGCCGGTGCCGTGGACGGTCCCGGCGAGGACGACGGAAGCGGTGAACGTCTTGGCGTGGTCGGGGCCGTCGTCCGCGACCTGGTAGGTCGGGACGCCCAGCCCACGGGCGGCGCCGAGCTCCTGCAGGCTGGTCTTCCAGTCCAGGCCGGCGCCCCGGGTGGCGGACTCCACGAGCAGCGGATCGAACAGCCGGTGGACGACCTCGCCGGCGGTGTCCAGGCCGCAACCGAGATGGATCGCGCCGATCAGCGCCTCGAGGGCGTCGGCCAGGATCGAGTCCTTCTCGCGGCCGCCGGTGGTCTCCTCACCGCGGCCCAGCAGCAGCTGCGGGCCGATGCCGCCCGCGCCGAGCTGCCGCGCGACGGCCGCGAGCGAGGTCATGTTGACCACTGAGGCACGCAGCTTGGCCAGCTGACCTTCGGGGAGGTCGGGCTGGCTGCGGTAGAGCTCGTCGGTGACGACCAGGCCGAGGACGGAGTCGCCGAGGAACTCCAGGCGCTCGTTGGTCGGCAGGCCGCCGTTCTCGTAGGCGAACGACCGGTGGGTCAGAACGAGCCCGAGCAGGCCGCCGGGCAGCTCGACACCCAGGGCGTCGCGCAGCCACGCGGCGGAGCGCTCGGCGTGCGCCGGGCCACCTGGGGGACGGCCGTCGGCAGCACCCGCGACGGGGTGCGTTCCGGCGGCCGTCGTCCCCATGCTGGATCGAGGAGACGTCAGACCGAGAGAACCTGGCGGCCGTCGTACTGACCGCAGGTCGGGCACGCCTGGTGCGGGGGCTTGAGCGCGCCACAGGCGCGGTTGGGGCACGGCGAGAGAGCCGGCGCGGTGGCCTTCCACATGGAACGGCGGGAGCGCGTGTTGGCGCGGGACATCTTCCGCTTCGGGACAGCCACGATCAGTTCTCCTCTGGGGTGGGGGCATCGCCGGGGGTGCCCGGCGAGGAAGCGAATCGGTCGACAAGTCCGGCCCAGCGGGCGTCGACGACCTCGTGGGCGTGATCTGCCGGGAGGTCGTCCAGGCGCTGCCCGCAGTCGACGCACAGTCCGGCGCAGTCTTCCGTGCAGACCGGCGCCAGGGGCAGGCTGAGGACGATGGTGTCGCGGACCAGCCCCTCGAGGTCGAGGTAGTCGCCGTCGACACGACGGACCTCGTCCTCCTCGCTGGTCTCCTCGGTGGTGCTGCCCGCGTAGGCGTACAGCTCCTGCAGGGCGAGGTGCAGCGTGTCCTCGATCGGCTCGAGGCACCGGGCGCAGGAACCCTCGACAGGAACGTCGAGCTCGCCGGTGACGAGGACGCCCTCCATGACCGACTCGAGCCGCAGCCGGAGCGCGATCCCCGCGCCCGCGGGCACCCCGATCAGCTCCACCCGCCAGCCGGCAGGGGCCGGTACCGTGCGCTCGAGTTCCTGCAGCGACCCGGCGCGGCGGCCGAGTCCCCGGAGGTCGACCTTCCAGGGGTTGGCTGCGGGGCGCCGGGCGTCATGGGACGCGGCGCCTGAGCGGTGCGGAACAGCGGAAGGCATGTCAGTACTCGCGGTCGGGAGCGGGAGGGAGGGCCGGCCGGAGAATTCCGGCTGTCGGACCAGACTACGAGACTACCCGAAGCTCGGCTCAGGGCTCCCGCAGCGTCGTCCGGGCCTTCTCCACCGAGCGGAGCATGCGCTCCAGCGTCGTCCCGAAGTCGGCCAACCGGGTGTCGACGTACTCGTCGACCTCGGCCCGCATGCGGGCGACGTCGCTCGCGGTCTGCGCACCGAGCTCGTCGGCCCGGGAGACGGCTCCGCGGTAGACCTCTGTCTCGGTGATCAGCTGCTCGTGCTGGGCGTGGGCCTCGGCGATGAGCGCATCGCGCTGCCGGCGGCCCTCGGCGAGCAGCCGCTGGGCCTCCTCCTCGGCGGCGATGAGCGTCTCCTCGGCCTCTGCCTGCGCCTGGGCGAGCAGCTCGTCGCGCTGGCGGCGGGCGGTGCCCAGGATCTCCTCGCGCGTGCGGCGCGCCTGAGCGAGCAGCTGCTCGCTCTCACCACGCGTGCGGCCGGTGAGGCGCTCGGCCTCGGCCTGCGCCTGCTGGAGGATCTCGGTGCGCTGCTCGACGATCGCGCCGGCCGCCTGGACGTCCTCCGGCAGCGACTCACGCAGGTCGTCGAGGAGGTCGAGGAGGTGGTCGCGAGGGACCATGCAGGAGCTGGACATCGGCACGCTGCGGGCGTTCTCGATGACCGTCGTCAGCTCGTCGACGGTCTCGTACAGGCGGTACACGACTTCGGTCACGTGGACTCCCCCTGGCCGAGCCGCCGGGTCCGCTCCTGCACGAGCCGGTCGTAGACGCCCTTGGGCACGAGCCGGGAGACGTCGCCGCCGAAGGTTGCGATCTGCTTGACCAGGCTCGACGAGAGGTGGCCGACCTGCGGCGCCGTCGGGACGAAGAGGGTCTCGACGCCGGCCAGCTCCCGGTTCATCTGCGCCATCTGCAGCTCGTACTCGAAGTCGCCCACCGCCCGCAGGCCCTTGACGATCACCGGGATGTCATGGGCGCGGCAGTAATCGACCAGCAGGCCCTCGAAGCTGTCGACGGTGACGTTGGGCAGGTCCGCGACGGCGTCGCGGAGCAGATCCATGCGCTCGTCGACGCTGAACAATCCAGCCTTGCCGGGGTTCACCAGCACCGCCACGACGAGTTCGTCGTACAGGGCTGCGGCCCGATTGATGACGTCGACGTGCCCGTTGGTGACCGGGTCGAACGAACCAGGGCACACGGCACGTCTCACGGTGAGCGACCGTACCGGAGCAGCGCCTCGCCGTAGCGGCGGTCGCGCAGCCCGGCGAGGGGTGTCGGCCACTCCCAGGGCTCCTCTCGGCTGGAGCGCTCGACGACGACGACGGCACCGGGGGCCAGCCACCCGCCCGTGATCAGCGCCTGCAGCACCTCGCGGACCTCGTCGACAGGTGCCGCGTACGGCGGGTCGGCGAGCACGAGGTCGAATTGGGCAGCGGGCCTGCTGGCGACGACCGTGGGCACGGAGCCGGCGACCACCCGACCGCCGGGGAGGCCGACCGCGGCGAGGTTCGCCTTCAGCACGGGCAGCACCCGGGGCCCGGACTCGACGAACACCACGCTCCCCGCGCCGCGGGAGAGCGCCTCGAGGCCGAGCGCACCCGACCCGGCGTAGAGGTCGAGCACGCTCGCGCCGCGGAGGTCGAGGAGTGTGCCGAGAGAGTTGAACAGGGCTTCGCGGGCGCGGTCGCCGGTCGGGCGCACACCGGTGGGCGGCACCTTGAGCCGCCGGCCGCCCGCGACACCCGAGATGAGGCGCGTCATCGCGTGGTCATGGGGTCATCAGGCCTTCTCCAGCCACTCGGCACGCTCGTCGGTGGCCAGCGCCGCCACCTCCGCGGCGAGCCCCGGGTGGTCGGCCAGCCCCCGTTCGGTGGCGAGCAGCGCGGTCGCCTCGGCGCGGGCGGTAGCGATCAGCTCCTCGTCCTCGAGCAGCGAGAGCAGCCGGATGCCCGAGCGACGGCCGGACTGTGCGGCGCCGAGGACGTCGCCCTCCCGCCGGGTCTCGAGGTCGAGCCGGGCAAGCTCGAAGCCGTCGGACGTGGCGGCAACCGAGGCGAGCCGCTGACCGGTGGAGGACGCGACCCGGGCGTCCGTGACGAGCAGGCAGAGGCCCGCATGCCTGCCGCGCGCGACGCGGCCGCGGAGCTGGTGCAGCTGGCTGACCCCGAAGCGGTCAGCATCCATGACCACCATCACCGTGGCGTTGGGGACATCGACCCCGACCTCGACGACCGTCGTCGCGACGAGCACGTCGATCTCGCGGGCAGCGAACGCCCGCATCCGGCTCTCCTTGTCCTCCGGGGAGAGCCGGCCGTGCAGCACGTCGAGCCGGAGTCCGCGCAACGGTCCGGCGGTGAGCATCTCGGCGACGTCGAGGACGGCGAGGGGCGGGCGGCGATCGTCGGATCCGCCGTCCGGCGGGGCACCGTCGGCGTCCTCGGGCTCGTCGTCGGGGCCGGTGACGTCGCCGATGCGCGGGCAGACGATGTAGGCCTGCCGTCCGGCGGCGACCTCCTCCCGCACCCGCTCCCAGGCGCGGTCGAGCCAGAGCGGCTTCTCCGCCACCGGCACCACGGAGCTGGAGACGCCTCCGCGGCCGCTGGGCAGCTGGCGGAGGGTGGAGATCTCGAGGTCGCCGTAGACGGTCATCGCCACGGTGCGCGGGATCGGCGTGGCGGTCATGACCAGCACGTGCGGCGGACGGCTGCCCTTGGCCCGCAACGCGTCGCGTTGCTCCACGCCGAAGCGGTGCTGCTCGTCGACGACGACGAGGCCGAGATCGGCGAACTCCACGCCCTCCTGCAACAGGGCGTGCGTGCCGACGACGATGCCGGCGCGGCCGTCGGCGACCTCGGCACGCGCCTCGCGGCGGGCGGCCGCCTTCAGCGAGCCGGTGAGCAGGGTGACGCGGGTGCCGTCGGCCGCGCCGTCGAGCTCGCCGGCGCGGCCGAGGGGGCCGAGCAGCTCGCGGATGCCGCGGGCGTGCTGCGCGGCGAGCACCTCGGTCGGCGCGAGGAGGGCGGCCTGGCCGCCGGCGTCGACGACCTGCGCCATCGCGCGAAGTGCGACGACCGTCTTGCCGGAACCGACCTCGCCCTGCAGGAGCCGGTGCATCGGCTGTTCGCGGTCGAGTTCGGCGGCGAGCTCCTCACCGACGGCGCGCTGACCGTCGGTGAGCTCGAACGGGAGGGCGGCGTCGACGGCGTCGAGCAGGCCGCCCGTCCTCCTCGGGCGTGCGGTGCCCGGCTCGAGGGCGGCAGCGCGGCGGCGGGCGGCGAGGGTCAGCTGGAGGGTGAGCGCCTCGTCCCACTTGAGCCGGTGGCTGGCGCGCTCGACGTCGTCGAAGGTGATCGGGCGGTGGATGTCCAGGAGGGCGGCGGGGAGCGAGAGCAGGTTGTGCCGGGCGCGGATCTCGTCCGGCAGCGGATCGACGACCAGCTCGCCGAGGCCTCCGGAGGCATCGAGCAGCAGCTTGACGGACTTCTGGATGACCCAGCTGGAGATGTCCTTGCTCGCGGGGTAGATCGGCACGAGGGCGCGGGCCCACTCGTCGTCCCCCGTGTCGTCATCGAGGAGGTGGCAGTCGGGGTGGGTGAACTGGAGGCTGCCGCCGTAGCTGCCGACCGTTCCGGCGAACAGGCCCCAGGCACCATGCACCAGCCGGGCGTGCCGGCTGTTGAAGAAGACCAGCTTCATCGAGCCGGCGCCGTCGCCCACGGTGACCTCGGTGATCGTGCCGTGCCGTTGGCGCATCTTGCGGGTGTTCACGCTCTTGACCTGCGCCAGGATCGTGACGCGGTCGCCCTTCTGGAGGTCGTCGAGGCGGGCCATCTCGCCGCGACGGGCGTACCGGCGGGGGTAGTGGCGGAGCAGATCGCGAACGGTGTGCAGGCCCAGCTGGTCGGCCATGCCGGTCGCCGTCTTCGGGCCGAGGACGCGGGCGAGCGGCGTCTGCATCGTCACGGCCATGTCACTCGACCCCCACCTGCAACGGGATGCTGCTGGGACCACCGCCGTAGCGGATGACGTCGATCGTGGGGTGGGCTGCGGACAGGTGCGCGCAGACGGCGTCCCCGAGCGCCTCGGCGGTGCCGACGACGAGGGTGGCCATCTCGCCGCCGGCCGACAGCAGCCGGTCGAGCAGGTCGCAGGAGACGGCGGCGAGATCGGAGCCGATGACCACGACGTCGCCCTCCGCCGAGCCGAGGACATCGCCGGGTTGGCAGCGACCGGCGGAGGTCAGCGCCTCCTGCTCGGCGACGGTGACCTCGGCCCAGCGGGTGGCGGCGGCTGCCTCGGCCATGGCGATCACGTCGTCGCCGAAGCGCCTGGCCGGGTCGGCGACGGCGATCGCGGCAAGGCCCTGCACCGGCGAACGGGTGGGGACGACACCCACGTCGCGGGCCAGCTCGCGGGCGCGTGCCGCGGCGCGGGCGGCGACGGCTGCCAGGCCGGCGTCGTTGGGCAGCACGACGACGTCCTGCGCGGTGCAGGCGACGATCTCGGCGAGGATGTCGTCCTCGGTCACGCCGTCGGGGCCGCAGGCGACGACCCGCACGCCCTCGTCGCTGAACAGCTGGGCGAGCCCGTCACTGGCCACGACGGCGACGATCGCGCGCCGCCCGGGCACGGGCGCGGCCGGGCGGACGGGGGCCAGCGGCGTGACGGAGATCCGGTAGGGCCGGCCCGCCTCGATGCCCGCCTCGATGGCGGCGCCGATGTCGGCGACGTGGACGTGGACGTTCCACTCCCGGCCGAGGGGGGTGTCGACCCCTACCACGACCAGGCTGTCGCCCAGGGTGGCGAGACGTTCCTGGAGGCGCGCCACGGCGACCTCGTCGGTGTCGGCGAGCAGGTACTGGACCTCGCTGCCGGGGCCCGCGGGGGGCTGGTGCGGTAGGTCCTCGTGGGAATACCCGTGGCTGTGACTGCGGCCGCGGCCGGTCTCGCGGCGGGCGAGCGGCGGCCGGGCCGGCTCGATACCGGTCACCGTGGTGACGAGGGCATCGAGGATCAGGCAGAGGCCCGCCCCCCCGGCGTCGACGACACCCGCCTCGCGCAGCGCGGCCAGCTGACCGGGAGTCGCCTCGAGCGCAGTGCGCGCGCCGTCGGCGGCGGCGCGGACGACGTCAGCGAGGTCGTCCTGCCCGGCGTCGACAACCGCGATCGCTGCCGCGGCCCCGGCGCGGGCCACGGTGAGGAAGGTGCCCTCCTCGGGGTCGGCGACCGCGCTGTAGGCGGTGTCGGCGGCCTTCTGCAGGGCGGCGGCGAAGGCGGGGCCGTCCGCGGGGGGCTGGCCCGCGAGCTGGTCGGAGAGGCCGCGCAGAAGCTGCGCGAGGATCGTGCCGGAGTTGCCCAGAGCACCGAGCACGGCGCCGCGGGCGAGGATGGACCAGGCGGACTCGGCGCCTTCCATCCCGACGCTCTCGCCCGCCTCGTCGAGTGCCGCGACGGCGGCCTGGGCGGTCAGGAGGAGGTTCGTGCCGGTGTCACCGTCGGGCACGGGGAAGACGTTCAGGTCGTCCAGGCGGCTCCGGGACTCGGACAGGACATCGACCGCGGTCCGGTACCACTGACCGACCGCGGCATCATCCAGCCCCAGCAGCACGGCCGGAGGGTACCCGTGGCGTATGACAGGACAGGTTGACGCGAGGTTTCGGTCGTCGGATCGGGCCCCCGGCAACACGGCGGGCCGGGAGCGGTTAGACTTCCCCACGGTCTTGATGCGGGTGCAGTCTGCCCCGCCGTCTGTGAACGATTCTTTCTGGGAGTGATCCACCGTGGCTGCCGTGTGCGATGTGTGTGGCAAGGGCCCCGGTTTCGGTATGTCGGTGTCGCACTCGCACCGCCGCACGCCGCGCCGTTGGAACCCGAACATCCAGTCCGTGCGGGCGCTGATCGCCCCCGGCAACCGTCGCCGGATCAACGCGTGCACCTCGTGCATCCGCGCCGGCAAGGTCGCGCGCGCCTGAGCCTGGGCG
>JAODNN010000028.1 GCA_025465355.1 Blastococcus sp.
CTCGTGCCGTTCGGTCCGGACGAGAGCGAGCCGCTCAACGGGCTGGCCACCAACGGCGTCGTCTCCCGCACAGTGCGGGACACCGCGGCCATGCTCGACGTGCTGATCGGGTCCGACGCGATGAGCCCGTTCGCCGCCGCCGTGCCGGACCGGCCGCTGCTCGACCAGCTCGACGAGGAGCCCGAGCCGCTGCGCATAGGGTACACCACCCGCTGCGCCCTCCGTGAGAACGCGCACCCCGAGGCCGTCCGCGCCGTTGAGCACGCGGCGCAGCTGCTCACCGAGCTCGGCCACAAGGTGGAGGGGGTAGACCCACCGCACGACGACCGGCAGCTAGGGCGGGACTTCCTCACCATCTGGTTCGTCCACCAGGCAGTCCTGATCGAGCGGATCAAGCGCGAGACCGGCGCCGGCGACGACGGCTTCGAGCTCGACACGCGCCTCATGGCCGCCTTCGGTCGAACCTTCAGCGCGGTCGAGCTGCAGGCTGCGGACGAGCGCCGGCGGGAGTATGTCGCCGCCCTCGCGAACTTCCACGCCGGCTACGACCTGCTCCTGACGCCGACGCTGGGCGAGCCACCCATCCGCGTCGGCTCCCTCGACACTCCCGCGCCGCTGCGCCGGCTGTCCGAGGTTCTGCTGCGCACCCGGACCACCGCGGTGCTGCCGCGGATCGGCATCGTGGACCAGGTCGTCGAGGCGAACCTCCGTTGGGTGCCCTACACCCAGCTCGCCAACATCACCGGCCGCCCGGCGATCAGCCTGCCGCTCTACCGCACGCCTGACGGGCTCCCGATGGGTGTGCAGTTCGTCGGCCGCCTGCGGAGCGAGGGCCTGCTGCTGCGTCTCGCCCGCCAGCTCGAAGCCGCGGCGCCCTGGGCGCAGTATCTGCCTCCGCCGGCCATCGAATCAGCACGCCAGTAGCCGTGGCCGCTCCGTGACCGACACCTGCAGCCGACCTCAGGCCGCGTAACACCACGCACGGGTGGGGTGGGGCTTTCCCCGAAATGCTCACCCGCAGGTCAGAGCGCGGTCATCGGCTGTGCGGGGGGATCACGTCGCGGAGGGCTGGGTTGACGACCCGCCAGGGGGCCTCCACGGCGTCCCGTCCGGCCAACAGCAGCTGGTCGCCATCCAGCACGGGCCGGCTCCTTCAGCTGCGGGAAGGCGAGAACGGGCCGAGGATGCCGTGCGGGGTCAGCCACGGCCTGCGCGGCGCACCGCGGGCACGGGGGCTCACCCGCGAGGGATGAGGCCGCGCAGCCCGCCGCTGTTCCACGCTTGGTCGTCCGGTGGCTCGCGGGACGATCGGCCCGGTTCGGGGAGGCAGCACGGGGCAGCCGTGCCCTCCGGGTCGCCCGCCCGTCGCACCAGAGTCTGACGGGAGAACGCCGACATGAAACTCGTCGTCGACCTGACCCGGTGCCAGGGCTACGCACAGTGCGCCTTCCTGGCTCCGAACGCCTTCACCATGCACGGCGACGGAGAGGCCCTGCTCTACGACCCCGAGCCCAGCGACGATCTGCGCGAGCGGGTGCTGCGGGCGGCGGCGGCCTGCCCGGTGCAGGCCATCGTCCTCGACCGGGGACCCGTCGAGGACGGCAGTCAGCGGGCCGCCGCTGCCGCGGCGCGCCGCGGGGACATGGACGAGGAGTTCCTGCGGACAGGGCGGATCGTGATCGTCGGGGCGTCGCTGGCTGGGACGCGGGCCGCCGGGGCGCTTCGCTACCAGGGATTCACCGGTTCGCTCACCCTGATCGGTGACGAATCCGCCGAACCCTACGACCGCCCGCCGCTGTCGAAGCAGGTGCTGGAGGGGTGGGTGCCGGCCGAGCACACCGGGCTGCCGCGCCGCGACGCGATCGAAGCCGACTGGCGGCTGGGTGTGGCGGCCACCGGGCTGGACCTGGCCGCCAAACAGGTCCGCCTGGCCGACGGCTCCTCCGTCGGCTTCGACCGGCTGCTGATCACGACCGGGGTGCGGGCCCGGCCGTGGCCGAATCCGGACGAGGCGGCGCTGGACGGGGTGCTCGTGCTGCGCACCCGCCAGGACGCCGACCGGCTGCGGCGACTGTTCGCCGCGCGGCCGAACCGGGTGCTGGTCATCGGCGCCGGGTTCACCGGCTCGGAGGTCGCCTCCGTCTGCCGCGAGCTCGACGTGCCGGTCACCGTGGCCGAGGCGGGCCCGGCTCCGCTGGTAGCCGCCCTGGGCGGCGGGATCGGCGCGATCGCGGCGGACATGCACCGCGAGGCCGGCGTCGACCTGCGCTGCGGCGTCATGGTCACCGCGCTGGAGGGCGAAAACGGCCGGCTGCGCCGCGCCCGGCTCTCCGACGGCAGCACCCTGGATGTCGACGTGGCGGTGGCTGCGCTCGGCGGCGTCCGCAACGTCGACTGGCTGGAAGGCTCCGGGCTGGCGGCCGGCCCGTGGGGGGTCGCCTGCGACGCCGGCTGCCGCGCCTTCGACGCCAACGGCCTGGTCACCGACGACGTCTTCGTCGCCGGCGACGTCGCCCGCACCCCGCAGCCGCTGTTCGGCTACGAGCTGCTCGCCCTCGAGCACTGGGGCAACGCGGTCGCCCAGGCCGAGGTCGCCGCCCACAACATGATCAGCGACGAGGCGCACCGCTGGCCGCACCTGGCCCTGCCGGTCTTCTGGTCCACCCAGTTCGGCACCGAGATCAAGTCGGTCGGGGTGCCGAACATCGCCGATCAGGTCGTCGTCGCCCAGGGTTCGGTGGCCGACCGCCGATTCGTCGCCACCTACGGCCGGCGTGGCCGCCTGGTCGGCGCGGTCACGTTCGACCAGTCCAAGTGGCTGGAGTTCTACGGCCGGCAGATCGAACGGGGTGCAGCCTTCCCGCCCGCCTCCCGCACCGTCGACCAACCCGACCGGCTGCAGCCGTCCGCCGCCGAGTTCCCCACCCGGCCGATCCCCACCCAGGACGCCACGGTCGTGCTCACCGGCCACGACCCCGCCGAACGGCGCGCCACCCTGCTGCCGAGCTGACCGGCGGCACGACCACCCCCAGTCCCAGAGCCCGTGCCCGATGGAGGTCACCGTCATGGTCACGACCGCGCCGCCCAGCGTCTTCGCGCAGATCCTCGACTACGCCAACCGTGCCGACCCGTATCCGCTCTACGCCGAGCTCCGCAAGACCCCGGTGGCCCGGCAGGACGACGGCAGCTACGTCGTCTCCACCTACCAGGAGATCGTCGACCTGCTGCACGACCCGCGGATCAGTTCCGACGCGCGCGACGCCGGCGCAGCCGACGCCGGCGAGGACCCATCGGGGGTTCCGCCGGCGTTCATCCGCACCGACCCGCCCGAGCACGACCGGCTACGGCGCATCGTGAACCGCCACTTCGGCCCGCCGCACACCCCGGGTCGGGTCGACGGCATGGTCCCGGACCTGCGCCGGCTCGTCACCGGGCTGATCGACGGCCTCGCGGGTCAGCCGGAGGTGGACATCGTCGACCAGTTCGCCTACCCGTTCCCGGTGACGGTGATCTGCGAGCTGCTCGGGGTGCCCCGCGAGGACGAGCCCCGCTTCCAGGTCTGGGCTCAGGCCCTCGTGGACGCGCTCGACCCGGGCACCGGGGACCCCGCGGAGCGGGAGCGCAAGCGGGCCGCCGCCACGACCGAGATGGGCCTGTACCTCGCCGGTCTGGTCGAGGCCCACCGCAGATCACCCGGCCCCGACCTGCTCTCCGCGCTGGCCACCGACGACGGCCCGGAGGGCCGCCTGACCGACATCGAACTGCTGGCCGCCGCCACCCTGCTGCTGGTCGCCGGGCACGAGACCACCGTCAACCTGATCACCAACGGTGTGCTCACCTTGCTGCGCCACCCCGAGGTGCTCGAACGGCTGCGCCGCGACCCCGACCTGGCCATCCACCTGGTCGAGGAGCTGCTGCGCTACGAGCCGCCCGTGCACTTCCTGCCGAACCGGCACGCCCTCGACGACATAGAGATCGCCGGCACCACCATTCGGGGGGGCGCCGAGGTCGTGCTGGTCCTCGCCGCCGGGAGCCGCGACCCCGAGCACGTCCACGACCCCGACCGCTTCGATCCCGATCGGTTCAACCCCGACCGCTTCGGCCTCGCCCGGGACAGGGATCAGCACCTCGGCTTCGGTGGCGGCATCCACTACTGCTTCGGCGCCCCGCTGGCCCGGCTGGAGACCCAGATCGCCCTGGCCGAGCTGGCCCGCCGGCTGGTCAACCCGCGCCTGGTCGTCGACCCTCCGCCGTACCGGACCAACCCGGTCCTGCGCGGCCCGCGCCACCTGCATGTCGCAATCGACGACATCACCCCCGCCCCGGACTGACAGGCACGTGCCCGACGTGCCGGCCGGCGAGGGTGGTCGCGCTGGTGACGGGGGTGAGGGGCTGCCGTTCGGTGTGCACCGGTTTGTGCCAGCGCTCTTGCTCAACATCTGGCTGCTCACCGCCCTGGGCATGGCTGGACACGCCTTGAAGGGCGGGATGACGGCGGCTGGCAGAGAACGCCAACGGCCGAAGACACGTGCAGGTTCCCCCCAACCTGGGTTTCGGGGAACCATCCCCAGGTCTTCAGAGAACCCATGGGTGAGTTGGGTGGGATGTTGAGGTGGTGTCCGCAGTTCCACGAATGCCGTGGTCCACGAGGTCATTCCGCGAATGGGCGCGTGCCGCAGCACCCAACCGCACCTGGGACAGCACCGTCTGCGAGATGTCCCCGAGCTCTCGGGTCAGGACTCGAGCAGTTGGCCGCTCATCCCGCGGAACAGGCACTCCCCGTAGTCCTCGATGCTCCATCCCCGCTGGCACACCAGCAGGTCGTAGAGCTCCGGGGACGTGTACGTCCACAGAACGTCGCGGATCTGCTCGACGGTGAGGTCGCGGCGCAGGCCGGCGTGCGCGGTCAGCCGTTGGGCGTTGACCGCCATGCGCGCCAGTCGCTCGGCGGCGACCTCCTCGAGGAGTGTGGCCAGGGTCCGCTCTGTCGCGGCGGCCGACCGGACGAGCAGCATGATCGGCGAGACCCGTGGGGCCACCTCCGTTGCGAGCCGACTCCATTCGCGCAGCAGCGACCGGGCATCGAGGGTGCCGGCCGCTACCACGTCCGAGCGATCCGGCGCCGGGACCGGACCCGCGCCCAGCAGCCCGCGACGCTGGATCTCCCGTACCAGGCCGGCCTTGCCGCCGAAGCTCTTGTAGATCAGTTCCGCCGAGACGCCGGCTGCACCAGCGACCGCGGCCACGTTGGTTGCCGCGTAGCCGTCGGCCAGGAACAGGCGCTCGGCGGCCTCGAGGACCCTCTCTCGGGTCCGCGCGGCCTCGGCTCTCCGGCCGGAGGCGTCGTAGGGCCTGGCCTTGACGCCCGGTGCGGGCAGGTCCATGCTCGCCGCATTCATTACGGGGGACTGTAGCGAAACGAGGTCCGTCATGGATCCAGCCGGGGTGCTCCATCGCCTGGAGAGGGCGACGAACGACCACGACCTCGAGGCGCTCGTCGAGTGCTTCGCCGAGGACTACCGCAACGAGACGCCGGCGCATCCGGCGCGCGGGTTCCACGGTCGTGAGCAGGTGCGCAGCAACTACCGGCAGCTCTTCGCCGGCATCCCCGACCTTCGCGCCCGCGTCCTGCGCTCGGCTGAAGACGGTGCCGTCGTCTGGAGCGAGTGGGAGATGTCCGGCACCCGCCGCGACGGTGCCGACCACCTCATGCGTGGCGTGGTGATCTTCGAGGTCTCCGAGGAACGAGCTACGTGCGCCCGCTTCTACCTGGAGCCGGTCGACCGCGGCGACGGCGACGCCGATGCGGCGGTCCGGGAGATAGCGGGGGTGACGTCGTGATCCTCGTCGCCGGTGGCACCGGCCGGCTGGGCACCGAACTCGTCCGGCGCCTCGTCGACCGCGGCGAGTCGGTCCGCGTGCTCACCCGCGACCCGAAACGGGCGACCCACTTGCCGACGGTCGACGTGGTGGTCGGCGACGTCCGGCGTGCGGGGGACGTCGCCGCCGCGGTCCGCGGTGTCGAGGCGGTGGTGTCCGCCGTCCACGGGTTCACCGGCCGCGGGGTGAGCCCGGCATCGGTGGACCGGGACGGCAACGCCTGCCTCATCCGGGCAGCCGCAGCGGTGCGCGCGCACATCGTCCTGCTGTCGGTCGTGGGTGCCTCATCGGCGCATCCGCTGGAGCTGTTCCGGATGAAGGCAGCAGCGGAGGACCTGCTGCGCCAGACCACCGTGCCCTGGACCATTGTGCGGGCCGGCGCCTTCCTCGAGCTGCACCAGGACCTGATGCGGCGCACCGCCGGACGATCCGGACGACCCGTGGTCTTCGGCCGCGGGCACAACCGCATCGCCTTCGCGTCCGTCCCCGACGTCGCCGCGACCGTGGACCGGGCTCTGGCCGACTCGTCCTACCGTGGCCGGGTCGTCGAGGCGACCAGCGGGACGCTGACGTTCGACGAACTCGCCGCCCGGATGGAACCAGAGCTCGGGCCGGGCTCCCGACGCCCGCGACACGTGCCGCGGCCGGTCCTGCGTCTGCTGGCCACAGCCGGCGGCACCGTCCCCGGCCGACAGGCGGCGGCAGCCCTCGTCATGGACACCGAAGAGTTCACCGCCGGAGTCGCGGAGCCGCTCCGATAGGCCCCGGCGAACGGGCCGCAGCGAGAACCGCCCCGGACCTCGAGGTCCGGGGCGGTTCGTCATCTGCGAAGAGTCTCCGCACAATCTGCGAAGACCTCCAGGTAGGGGTGGAGGTGGCGGGAATCGAACCCGCGTCCTCCGGCGCAACACCAGGGCTTCTCCGAGCGCAGTTCGCACTGCCTCTGCTCGACCCCACCGATCATGCGAACAAGTCGGTGTGACGGGCCCAGTCGCTGTGAGATGTCCCGTGCACGCCCGCGACCGGCACACACAGTGAGTCATCTAGCTGATGCCAGGATCCGGGCCGATGACAAACCCGGGCTGACAGACTCGCCTAGCTGCGATTAGGCAGCGAGAGCGAAGTCGCGCTGATCAGAGTCGGCGCTTGTGTTTTTTGCAACGGATGGTTAACGAGCTCATCGTTGCCTTCCTCGGCTCGCTTCCCCTGGCCTCACGACCGAAGTCGAGACCATTCACCCCCTGTGTAGTTGTGCAGCCAGTCTAACGGGACCAGCGCCCGATGTGTTCCCCCCGATCGGGTCCCGCGAGTTGATCATCGCGAGCCTGCGAGCGGCGGGGGGGCAGCGGGGTCCTCTCTCAGATCCAGTCGCGACGCTTGAAGACGGCGTACAGCAGCCCGCTGACCAGGGCCATCAGCAGCAGGGCCATGAGATAGCCGTACTGCCAGTGCAGCTCCGGCATCCGGTCGAAGTTCATCCCGTACACCGTGCCCACCAGCGTCGGAGCGAACAGGATGGCCGCCCACGCGGAGATCTTCTTGACCTCCTCGCCCTGCGCGATGCTCGCCTCCGTGAGCTCGCGGATCTCCTCGTTCTGCCGCTGCGCGACCAGCGTCGCGTTGACGGTGAGGATGTCGCGCAACTGCAGCCGGAAGCCTTCCACCCGCTCGTTGACCTGGACGACGTGGTCGGTGACGTCGCGCAGGTAGCTGCGCAGTTCCTCGCCGACGCCGTACTTGTCGAACCCCGCCATGATCGCGGCGAGGATGCCGGTCAGCGGCTGGACGGCGCGCTGGAACTCGAGCACCTCCTGGGAGAGCTCGTAGATGCGCCGGCTCACCCCCGGGTCACCCCTGAAGACCTCGGTCTCGATCTCGTCGATGTCGTTGGCCAGCCCGGCGACGACCGGCGAGTACCCGTCGACGACGGCGTCCAGGATCGCGTACAGCACCGCCTCGGTGCCCATGGCCAGCAGCGCCGGCTCGCTCTCCAGCCGGCGACGAACCCGCGCCAGGTCCGGCGACTCGCTGTGCCGGACCGTGATGGCGAAGTTCGGCCCCAGGAACAGGTGCAGCTCCCCGAACTCGACCTCCTCGGCCTCGTCCACGTACCGCGCGGCCTTGAGGACGACGAACAGCGTCTCCCCGTAGCGCTCGAACTTCGGCCGCTGGTGGGCCTTGATCGCGTCCTCGACCGCCAGCTCGGGCAGGTCGTAGAGCTCGGCCATCTCGCCCAGCGCCTGCGCCCCGGGGCGGTAGAGACCCAGCCACGCCATGCGCTCCGGGTCGTCTGCCAGCGCCTGCCTGCTCTCGGTGGCCGTCTCGGGGGTGGCGACCCGGCGTCCGGATGAGTAGACGGCGTTGTCGACCATCCGCGACGGGCCGGCGGGTGCCACGGCCGGATCCACGACCGCGGCGATACCGACCAGCGGCGGCCGCACCTCGATGCGGGGACGGCGGGTGAGGGTGCTGAGCGCGGTGAGCGGCGCACGGCGACGATCGGTCATGACGGACTCCCGGGAAGGCGGGGACGACGACGGGTCTGAGTGAGGTCCCCCCGCCGTCCCGGCCGCTGGGCAGCCGTGTTCAGGCGGGGCAGATCTCCGGACCGGTACTGGGCGGCTCGGTGCGCGCATCGGTCCGCATCGGCTCTGCTCCCTCCGGTCGTCCGGCCGCCGTCCGTCACGGGACCGTCGTACATGGTTACACGCCGTGTCCAGCCCCGTGCCAGAGGCGGGACCGGCCGTCACCCGATCCGATGTGCCTACGTTCCGGCGAGGATCCCGGGCGGGTAGGCGCCGTTGGCGACCAGCCGGCGGGCCATCCCCTTGGCCAGCTCGACCACGCGCGCGGTCGGTCCTGCGCCCAGGGCAAGCCACGGGTCAGCCGAGAGGACGTCGGTCTCGGCCTCCACCCGCGCCCGTAGATCCTTCCCGGCCGCCGTCAGCCCGCCGTCGTCGATGAGGCCTCGCTCCACCAGCGCGGCGGTCTCGGCCGCCCACTCCTCGTCGCTCCACCCGCGGGTCGCCTGCGCGGCGGCGGGGGTGAAGCCGCGGCCGGTCGTCGTGTGCGTGATGAGTGCTTCCAGGCCGTTCAGGTCGGCGTGCAGAAGCGCAGCGATGTGCCCGTCGCCGCGGTGCTCACGCAGCAGCGTCGCCGCGTGCCACAGGTCCAGCAGCGGCTCACCGGGCCACGGCAGATCGGCGTGGGCGGCGTAGAGCGGACGCCCCTCGGGGGTCAGCGCCGAGCACGCCTGACGCAGCAGCCCGGCCAGTTCGGCGAATTCGGCGGAGTCGATCACCTCGGGCCCCAGCAGCCGGGTGAGCGTGGCGCGGGCCGTCTCGAATCGCACCTCGATCACCTGGTCGGGGCCGGCCAGGCTCCAGGCGCGCGGGATCATGTGCGCGACGAGCGACGGTGAGAAGTTGTAGAAGGTCGCCGTCACCACGCCCGCACCGACGGCGCCCATCGGTGCGGCGCGCCCGGCGAAGTAGCTCATCCGGCCGGGCTTCAGGCCGATGGCGGAGAAACCGTCGTCGTGCTCCGGCGCGAAGTAGACGTGCGAGTGCAGCGGCTCGACCGCACGGTGAGCACGGGCCACGAGAGCGGGGTCGAGGGCGTGTGCGGATTGATCGACGCTCACCATGCGCCGCACCCTACGGCCCGGGCCCCGCGCTGTGGGCACGGCGCCGGAGAGCTGAAAGGAGTGGGTCCGTTCTTCGCCAACGGAATCCGAGAACCGCGCGCGGTCACCGCCACGCCGCTGTTGACGACGTCGGATCCGAGACCGTTGCGTCGACACCGGACGGACCGGAGCATCGGCCGCCCACGGGGACTGTCGAGAAGGAGCGCGCCCGTGCCTCGTTTTCTCTTGATCGTCAACTACGCGCCCGAGGGCGCGCGGGCTCTCCTGTCCAGCGGCGGATCAGCCCGGGTGAGCGTCGTGGAGAAGGCCGCCACCGGCCTGGGCGGCCGGCTCGAGAGCTTCGACTTCGCGTTCGGGAGTGACGACGCGTACACGATCGTGGACCTGCCCGACAGCGAGTCCGCCGCCGCCCTGGCGTTGACGGTGAGCTCGAGCAGTGTGGTCCGCGTGCGCACGGTCGTGCTGCTCACCGCGGAGCAGATCGACCGCGCGTCCCAGATCCACCCCGACTACACGCCTCCGGGACAGACCACCTGAGGACCGCCCTCGCGCGGGCTCATGCGCCCTCCAGTCCGAACAGGCGCGCGCCATTGCCCCACAGGACGGCGCGCAGCCACTCCTCCCCCAGGTCCAGCCGGTGCAACGCGGCGAGCTGGTGAGCGTAGGGGTACGGGATGGTCGGGAAGTCGGTTCCGAGCAGCACCTTGTGCCGGAGCGCCGCCAGCCGGGGCAGGTCGGTGCGGTCGAAGGGCATCAGCTTCTCGGTGAAGTCCGTGGCGAACATCGTGGTGTCCAGGTGCACCCGCTCGAAGCGCTCCGCCAGGTCCATGAACTCCCGGTATTCCGGCATACCGAGGTGTGCGATCACCAGCTGCAGCCCGGGGTATCGCTCCAGCAGGCCGTCCACCGGCCCCGGTCCGGTGTGCTCGCCGACGCGCGGTCCCGAGCCGCAGTGGATGACGACCGGCGTCCGGGTCTCCTCCAGGCGCCCCCACACCGCATCGAGCACAGGGGCCCGGGGGTCGAAGCCGCCGACCTGGACATGCACCTTGAAGATCCGCGCCCCTCGGTCCAACGCCTCCGCGACGTAGGCCGGCGCCTCGGGCTCCGGATAGAACGTCGCCGACTGCAGCACGCCGGGATGCGCCGCCGCGAACTCGGCCGACCAGTCGTTGAGCCACGCGGCCATGCCCGCGCGGTGGGGGTACGGCAGCGTCGGGAAGGTCCGCACACCCAGCCGTTCGAGGATGGCCAGCCGCTCCTCCACCGGAACCGGGTACTGCACCGGCCAGCTCGCGCCGTAATGCGCCTCGGCGTCCTCGAAGAACTTCCAGACCTTGGCCTGCACCCGGTCCGGAAGGAAGTGCACGTGCACGTCGACCAGTCCCGGCAGCCCGAGCTCGCGCCAGTACCGCGGGACGTCGTCGTCGTCGACCGGCGGCCGCAGGGAGGAACTCATCGGACGGTGACGACGACCTTGCCGCGGACGTGCCCGCCGGCGACCATCCGCTGCGCCTCGGCCAGCTTCTCCAACGGGAAGGCCTTGGCGATCGGCACCCGCAGCTGGCCGGCGTCGGCCATCCTGGCCAGCTCCTCGAGGTCGTGCTGATCGGGCCGGACGAACATGTAACGGCCGCCGAGGTCGCGCACCGCAGGGTCGACGGCCGACACGATGCGGGAGGGGTCGCGCACCTGCCGAGGCGCGTCGGCGAGGGTGTCGCCGCCGACCAGGTCGAAGACCGCATCCACCGGCTCCGAGAGCTGCCCGCTGATCGGGCCCGCGGAATAGTCGAGGACCTCGGCGGCGCCGGCGTCCCGGAGGAAGCCCTCGTTCCGGGGGCTCGCCGTCCCGATCACGTGTGCACCGAGGGCAACGGCGATCTGGACGGCGAAGAAGCCCACCCCGCCCGCGGCCCGATGGATGAGCACCCGCTCACCCTCGCTGACGTCGAGGACCTCGGTCAGGGCCTGGTAGGCGGTCAACCCCGCGAGCGGCACCGCTCCTGCCTCGGCGAAGGACAGCGACTCCGGCTTGTGCGCGATGCAGCGCTGAGGGGCGGGCACGAACTCCGCCGCCGTCCCCCACTGGACGTCGTCCCGGCGCACGTAGCCGAAGACCTCGTCCCCGGGTTCGAAGCCGACGACTGCGGGCCCGGCCGTCTCGACGACGCCGGCGACGTCCCAGCCCGGAATGATCGGGAAGTGGTGCGGATAGGCATTCGCGAGGTACCCGGCGCGGATCCCGATGTCGACCGGGTTCACACCGACGGCGTGCACCGCCACGAGGATGGTGTCCGGCCCGACTGGTGGGGTGGGCAGATCGGTGCGCAGCCGCAGGACGTCGTCGTCCCCGAACTGATCGAACGCCATGCCGCGCATACGGTCAGCGCCGTCCCTTCACGTAGCGGCCGAACGCCTTCTGGATCTCGCGGCGGGAATCCCGCTCGGCGAGGTCGTGCCGCTTGTCGTAGGACTTCTTGCCCTTCGCAAGCGCCAGCGTCGCCTTGACCTTGCCGTCCTTGAAGTACAGATCGAGCGGGACGAGCGTGAGCCCGCCCTCCTTGATCTTCCCGATCAGCTTGTCGATCTCGCTGCGGTGCATGAGCACCTTGCGCTTGCGACGAGGGGCGTGGTTGGTCCAGGTGCCCTGCACGTACTCGGGGATGTGCACGTGCTGCAGCCAGACCTCGCCGTCGTCGATCGAGGCGAAACCATCCACCAGCGACGCACGGCCGGCACGCAGGCTCTTCACCTCGGTGCCGGTCAGCGCGAGCCCGACCTCGTAGGTGTCGAGGATCGAGTAGTCGTGCCGCGCCTTCTTGTTCTGGGCAATGAGCTTGCGCCCGGTCTCACGCGGCATGAGTCCAGGTTACTGCGGAGCGCGATCTTGCCCCCGCAGACGCCAGGAGAGAGCGGCCCGACTACAGACGCACGTACAGGCGCAGCGTCACGTAGGCGGCGATGCCGGCCAGGCCCACACCGGCCGCGGCGATGATCGGGCTGATGAAGGCGATCGCCGACCAGTCGACCGGCGGGATGATGCCGGCCTTGATCGGGCCGGCCAGGGTGCGGTCGACGAACAGCACCTTGGTGAGGACCAGCCCCACGATGGCGAGCATCGCGCCGATCAGACCGGCGACCGCGGCCTCGAGGATGAACGGCAGCTGGGTGTACCAGCGCGAGGCGCCGACCAGCCGCATGATGTTCGTTTCGTTGCGCCGGTTGAACGCCGCCAGCTGGATCGTGTTCGAGATGAGGAGCAGCGCTGCCAACGCCTGGACCACCGCCACGGCGATCGTCGCGTTCCGGGCCCCGTTGAGCAGGCTGAACAATCGGTTGAGGAAATCGCCCTCGTCGCGGACCTGGTCCACGCCGTTCTTCCCGTTCGGGAAGGTGGCGGCGATGACCGAGTACCGCTCAGGGTTGACCAGCTCGACGCGGAAGCTCTCGGGCAGCGCGTCGGCCGGGGTGTTCTGCACCAGCTCCGGCTGCTGACTGAACTGCTGCTTGAAGCGCGCGTACGCCTCGGTCTTGGACTCGTAGATGAAGTGCTTGACCTCGGGCGAGTTCTTCAGCTGCGTCTCGATGGCGCTCCGCTGCTGATCGGTGACCGTGTCCGACAGGAAGATCGAGACCTGCACCTTGTCGTAGTAGATCGCCTTCATGTCGGAGATCATTCCGGCGATCAGCAGGCCGGTGCCCAAGAGTCCGAGGGAGATGGCGGTCGTCAGGATCATCGCGACCGTCATGGTCAGGTTGCGACGGAGCCCGGTGGCCACCTCGGAGAGGACGAAATTGACGCGCATGGATTCCCTATCTGGATTTCAGCACGGGGGAAGGCGACCGGCTGACAGTCGGTGGCACGCGGCGAAGCCGACTAGCGGCCGACGCCGTAGACACCACGCGACTGGTCACGGGTGATCTGGCCGCCGTTGAGCTCGATGACGCGCCGCCGCATGGAGTCGACGATGTGGTAGTCGTGCGTCGCCATGATCACGGTCGTCCCGGTGCGGTTGATCCGCTCGAGCAGCAGCATGATGCCTTCGCTGGTCTCCGGGTCGAGGTTGCCGGTGGGCTCGTCGGCCAGCAGGACCAGGGGACGGTTGACGAAGGCGCGGGCGATGGCGACGCGCTGCTGCTCACCACCGGAGAGCTCGCTGGGGAGCCGGGCGGCCTTGCCTTCGAGGCCGACCATCTCCAGCACCTCGGGCACGACGCGCTTGATCGTGCGCTGGGGCTTGTTGATGACCTCGAGGGCGAAGGCGACGTTCTGGGCCACGGTGCGGTCACGCAGCAGGCGGAAGTCCTGGAAGACGCAGCCCATCGTGCGGCGCAGCTTCGGCACCTGCCACTTGCTCATCGTGTTCAGCGTCTTGCCGTTCACGCTGACCGTGCCCGAGGTGGGGCTGTCCTCCTTGAGCAGGAGACGCAGGAACGTCGACTTGCCCGAGCCGGACGACCCGATCAGGAAGACGAACTCACCCTTGTCGATCTCGGTGGACACGTCGTCGAGGGCCGGCCGACCGCTGGCCGGATACAGCTTGGTGACGTGTTGCAGTTCGATCACGAGGTGCCACGCTACCTGCCGCGGGCCACACCAGCCCGTGTTCGCGGGGGAACTCTCGGGAGTCGTTTTCACAGACGGCCACCGACCGCGGGCTACCTGCCAGGTCAGCCGTTACGAAGGGCCCCGTCCGTCTCGCCGACTGTGAGCGGGACGACGCTCAGCCGGCGTCAGTGGTCTCCTGCTGACGGCGCCAGCGGATGCCGGCCTCGACGAAGCTGTCGATGTCGCCGTCGAGCACCGCGGCAGTGTTGCCGGTCTCCTGCTCGGTCCGGAGGTCCTTGACCATCTGGTACGGGTGCAGGACGTAGGAGCGCATCTGGTTGCCCCAGCTGCTCCCCTCCCCCTTGAGCGCATCCATCTCGGCGCGCTGCTCGGCCTGCCGGACGACGAGCAGCCGGGCCTGCAGCACCCGCAGCGCCGCCGCCCGGTTCTGGATCTGGCTCTTCTCGTTCTGGCAGGACACCACGATCCCGGTCGGGATGTGCGTCATCCGGACGGCGGAGTCGGTGGTGTTGACGCTCTGCCCACCGGGTCCGGAGGAGCGGAAGACGTCGACCCGGATCTCGTTCTCGGGGATCTCGACGTGGTCGGTCTGCTCCACGACCGGCAGCACCTCGACGCCGGCGAATGAGGTCTGCCGGCGACCCTGGTTGTCGAAGGGCGAGATGCGTACGAGCCGGTGGGTGCCCTGCTCGACCGACAGCGTGCCGTAGGCGTACGGGTGCTTGACCGCGAACGTGGCCGACTTGATGCCGGCCTCCTCGGCGTAGCTCACGTCGTAGACCTCGGTCGGGTACTTGTGCCGCTCGGCCCAGCGCAGGTACATGCGCATGAGCATCTCGGCGAAGTCGGCGGCGTCCACGCCCCCGGCCTCGGAGCGGATGGTCACCAACGCCTCGCGGGAGTCGTACTCCCCCGACAGCAGCGTGCGCACCTCGAGCTCGTCGATCACCGTGCTGATGTTGGCGAGCTCCCGCTCGGTCTCCGCGATCGTGGCCTCGTCGCTCTCTTCGTCCGCCATCTCGTGCATCAGCGCGACGTCCTCCAGCCGGCTGCGCAGTTCCTCGACGCGGCGCAGGTCACCCTGCAGGTAGGACAGCCGTGAGGTGAGCGCCTGGGCCGCCTCGACGTCGTTCCAGAGATCGGGGGCGGCGGCCTGCTGCTCGAGGTCGGCGATCTCGCTGCGCATGTCGTCGACCCGCAGCACGGCCTCGATCGACTTCAGAGTCGTGTTCAGTTCGTCCAGACGGACGGAGAAGTCGGCGGCCACGTCGATCCAGCGTACTGGCGTTCGGGCGGTCCCGGGTTCGGCGGGTCAGCGACTCCCGGCGAGCTGCCCGGCGGCAGCGATGAGCCGGGACCGAGCCGACGCCGGCCGGGGGCGCGCCGCCATCCAGGCCGGCACCTCTTCGGCGGGCATCGGCCGCGCGATGTGGAAGCCCTGCGCGAAGGTGCAGCCCAGCGCCGCGGCCTGGGCGAGCTGCCCGGCGGTCTCCACGCCTTCGGCCAGGGTGCGCATCCCGCAGGTACGGCCGAGAGCGACGACCGCCGCGACGGCGGCACCCGCATGGCTGCCGCGGTCGTCCAGACCGCTGACCAGGCTGCGGTCGATCTTGAGCACGCCCGCCGGGATGGACACCAGCTTGCTGAGCGAGGAGTAGCCGCTGCCGAAATCGTCGATCGACACCTCGACCCCGCGGATCCGCAGCGCCGCCACCTGGGCAGCGGCACCGGCGGCATCCTCGGCGACGCAGGTCTCGGTCAGCTCGAGCACCAGCCGCTCGGGCGCGAGACCACCCTCGGCCAGCGCGCCGGTGACGTCGTCCACCAGCGTGCCGGTGCCGAAGTGCGTGGCACTGATGTTGACGCCGGTGACGAGGGTGAGCCCGGCGGCGTCCCACGCCGCGGTCTGCCGGACGGCGCTGGCGAGCACCCAGCGGGTGAGCGGCGCCATCAGGTCGCTCTGCTCAGCCAGGGGGATGAACTCCATCGGCGCGAGCAGACCGCGCTCGGGGTGCTGCCAGCGCAGCAGCGCCTCGACGCCGGTGACCTCACCGGTCGGAAGGTGCATGACCGGCTGGTAGTGCAGCATCAGCTGGCCGCTGTCGATCGCCTCCCGGAGCTCGGCGGCGACGAGCAGTCGCCGTTCAGCCGCGGTCCGCAGGTCGGGGCTGAAGCTGCGGATGCGGTTCCGGCCGGCGGCCTTGGCCGCGTACATCGCCAGGTCGGCGTCTCGCACCAGATCGGTGGAGCGGACCGCCTCGAGCCGACCGGACGGCGCGGTGGCGATGCCGATGCTGGTCGAGAGCCGGGTGCGGCGGCCGGCGAGCTCGAAGGGCTTCCCGAAGGTGCGCTGGAAGCGGCCGGCGAGCCGCTCGGCCCCCTCGGTGTCGCAGTCGGCGCACAGGACGACGAACTCGTCGCCTCCGAGCCGGCCGACGGTGTCCTGCGCCCGGGTCTCGGCGACCAGCCTGGTGGCCAGTTGGCGGAGCAGTTCGTCGCCGACGTCGTGCCCGAGCGAGTCGTTGACGTCCTTGAAGCCGTCGACGTCGAGGAAGAGCACGGCCACCGACGCACGGTCAGGGCGCTGCAGCTGCGCGTCGATGAGCTCGTGCAGGTGAGCCCGGTTGGGCAGCCCGGTGAGGTGATCGTGCCGGGCCTGCCAGGCCGAGGTCCGTTCCGCGCGGACCCGCGACGTGACGTCGGTGTGGGTGACCACGATCTGGCCGGCGCGGTCGACCCGGGTGGCCTGCAGGTGGTACCAGCGGGTGCCCGCGGGGTGCGACACGTCGTAGTCGGCCGCGACCTGGGCCCGGCCGCCGGCGGAGAGGTCACGGAGAGCGTCGATCAGCAGGCGCGGCGAGTCGTCCTCCCGGACGCTGCGCAGCATCGCGAAGTAGTTGCCGCCCACTCCGACCCGGAACCGGTCGTCGTCGAGGACCCCGGCCGCGGCGGTCCAGCCGGAGTTGGCCAGCAGCACCGTTCCGTCGGCGTCGAGCAGGAGGGTGGGCGACGGCAGAGCGTCGAGCACCGCCGCCACGAGCGCGGCGTCATCGGTCCGGTCGTCGCCGGTACGCCGCACGTCGAGCGGAAGCTCGGTCCGGTCGCCTCGTCGTCGCACGGTTCCTCGGCTCTCTGGGGCGCCGTCCGTGGCGTCCCGCTCCTGTGTGCATCGGCCTTTCGGGCCCCCGGCAGGAGCCCCGCGCGGCAGGATCAGCCGGAAAGGGTGACGGTCTCGTCGGCGATCCAGCGCAGGTAGTCGGGGTTCCCCTCGACCAGCGGCAGCGCGATCACGCACGGGACGTCGTAGGGGTGCAGCTCCCTGGTGCGCTCGACGATGGCCGGCACCAGGGCACGCCGGGTGTGCAGGGCCACCCGCGCTTCGGGGTCGTCCTGGACGGCGCCCTCCCACCGGTAGATCGACCGGATCGGGGCGACGGTCTGCCCGCAGGCGGCGAGCCGTTCCTCCACCAGCGTCCGGGCGAACCCGACCAGCCAGTCGGCGTCGCTGGCAGTGACCACGACCTCACAGAACTCGTCGTCCACGGGGGTGATCCTGCACCTTCGCCCTGGGCGTGGAACCACCGCCCGGACGGGTACCACGCCGGCATGAGCGACGACGTGACGATCCGGCTCGACGGCGTGCAGTACGTGCTGCGCCGCGAGGGCGACGGTCTCCAGGTGGGTCAGGCAACGGGCGGGGACGTGACGTGGCTCGACACGGTCGACGTCGGTCTGCTGCCGGCCCGGGCCCGTGCGGCGCTCGACCGCGGTGACACCTCGGACGAGGCGCTGCTCTACGCGGTGCGGGGCGTCGTCCAGGCCGAGGTGGAGCGCGGCGGGTGACGGCAGACCTCTGGCGGCTGACCGTCAGCGGTTCGCCGGCCGCCGCACGCCGGCCAGGTATGGCTCGTGACACGAAAGGGTGGTTCAGCGTTTGGACCGGCGCCCTTTTGATCATGAACCGAGCCTGACGGGCGCTCGCCCGTCATCGATCGATGGAGGACACCGTGATCATCCTGGGACTGGTTCTGCTGGTGCTGGGCTTCCTGCTCAAGATCAGCATTCTGTTGACGATCGGCATCATCCTGCTCGTCGTCGGCGCGGTGCTCATGCTGCTCGGCTCCACCGGACGCGCGATCGGCGGACGTCGGCATTACTACTGACGTTCCCTGGCCGCGTCGCGCGGCCTGACCGTTCCTGCTTTCGAGCCCCGCCGTCGTTCGCGACCGGCGGGGCTCGTGCGTTCCGGGTCAGCCGCGGGTAGGGCAGGACGGCGCCGGCCGCGCCGCGGTCACGCAGCCCAGGAAGGCGGCCTCTCGGCCCGTGTACCCGCGAGGATCGATGTTCCACGACTCGACGTGGTCGGCTCCGCGGACCCGGACCTGCTGGACGAGGTCGCGGTGAGCGTCGGCGAACTCGTCGCTGCTCGCGATCGGGACGGTGGCGTCGTCGACGCCGTGGACGACCAGCGCCGGGACGTGCAGCCAGTTGCCGGTCAGGTAGTCCATGGCGGCCCAGTCCACGTCGTAGCGCCATCCGGCGATCCACTCCGCGGTGCCGGTGAGCACATTCGGGATGGGAGTCCCCAGCACTGGCAGCGTCCGGTGCGCGGCCTCGAACTCGACGGTCGCGCGGAAGTCGAGCGCCGGGGCGTCGAGGATCACGCCGCGTACGACGGACGCCACCGCTGAGTGCTCCAGGAAGGAGGCCACGATGGAGCCGCCCATCGAGGAGCCGAAGAGGACGACGTCCCGGGCGCCGTGGTCGGTCGCATAGCGGACGGCCGCCTCGAGATCGTGCCATTCGGTGACGCCGTAGCCGTACTGGTGGCTGGGATCGGCCGGGGCGCCGGGGTCGTTGCGGTAGGTGATGTCGAGCGCCGGCATCCCCGCCTGCAGCGCGGGCCCCATGGCCCGGAGCGGCTCCGTGCGCGAGCCGCCCTTGCCGTGCACCAGCACGATCCAGGTGGACGACCTGCCCGGCACGAACCAGGCGGGACAGCTGCCGCCGGCGCACGGATAGCTGACGTTCCGGTACTCCACGCCGTATGCGGCCCGCGGGTCGGTCCAGACGTCGCGATCCAGCGCAGCCTTCGTGCCGGGGCCGGGAGGGCTGCCGGTGGTGACCTCGAGTGCTTTCGAGGCTGTGCCCGCCGTCATCTCCAGCGGTCCGCTGAGCAGGCCTCGCCCGCCGGGCCAGCGGAGCCCGTACGTGTCGGCGATCCCCAGCGCGTCCGGGTGGTCACCCGCCCTGCGCAGGACGACTCGACCGGCCGAATAGCGGACGACGACGAGGTCGTAGACCTGAGCCTCGGCCTTCTGGTCGGCGAAGAGACCGTCGGAGTGGATCTGCCCGGCGAAGTAGAGGCCCCCGGCACCGAGCAGGACCACGGCGAGCACGACCAGCACGGTGAGGACGACGACCATCCGCCGCACGACACGTCGCCGGCGTGGACGTGCGGGGCCGAGGTTCTTGCTGGTCACCCGCGCAACCTAACCGTCCGGTGAGGCGACGTGACCGTTCGGTGATGCGACGCTCCGCCGGCGCGCGGTTGTCGGGCCGCTGCCTCGGGGTAGGCGCGGAAGGTGGCCCTTCCCCGCATCCTCGTTCTCGTCCTCGCCGGTGGTGCCGGCGGCCGGCTGGAGTTGCTCACCGAGCAGCGCGCGAAGCCTGCCGTCCCCTTCGCCGGGGTCTACCGGCTGATCGACTTCCCGTTGAGCAACTGCCGGAACTCCACGATCGCCGACGTGTGGGTGCCGGTGCAGTTCCACCCGACGTCGCTGTCCGACCACCTGGCCAACGGCCGGCCGTGGGATCTCGACCGCACCTTCGGCGGGCTCATGATGCTGCCCCCGTTCCAGGGCAGCGAGCGCGGGGGCTGACACACCGGGACAGCCGACTCCCTGTGGCACGAGGCCGACCTGATCCGCCAGTTCGCCCCTGACGCGCTCGTCGTCGCCAGCTCGGACGCGGTCTACACGCTGAACTACCGAGAGGTCGTCGACTCCCACCTGGGCTCCGGCGCGGAGGTGACCATGGTGACCACGAAGGTGGCCGCCGACGACGCCTCGCGCTACGGGATCGTGCAGACCGGCGCCGGCGACCGGATCACCGACTACGCCTACAAGCCCGACGAGCCGGCGACGACCACCGCCACCAACGAGGTCTTCGTCTTCACCCCCGGACCGACGCTCGACCGGCTGGAGGCGCTCGCCGACAAGGCCGGGGAGGAGGGGCTCCAGGATCTGGGCAACCAGTTGCTCCCGGACCAGGTCCACGACGGTGCGGCGCACGCCTACCCGCTGCGGGGTCATTGGCGCGACGTGGGCACCGTGGACGCCTATTGGCAGGCCCACCGCGACTTCCTGTCCGACGAGCCGCCGATCGATCTCGACGACCCGTCCTGGCCGGTACACACCCGCGGCGGACGGCACAGCGCGGCCCGCATCCTCGAGGGCGGGGCGGTGGACCAGAGCCTGGTCTCCGGCGGCACCCGCGTCGCCGGCGAGGTACGCGGCTCGGTGCTGTCACCCGGCGTGGTGATCGAGAAGGGCGCGACCGTCGTCGACTCGGTGCTGCTACCGGGCGTTCGCGTCCGCTCGGGAGCCACCGTCACCCGGTCCGTCCTCGACGACGGCGTCGAGGTGGGGCAGCGGGCCGCGATCGGCGGCGACGGCGAGATCACCCTCGTCGGACGCCGGACCCGCGTCGACGACGGAGCGCGCGTCAGCCCCGGCGCGCGGCTGCCCGACCCGGACCGGGAGGGTTGAGCGCATGTCGTCACGGCCGCGCGCCGGCAGCAGGACCAGCAACGCCAGCATCGTCAGCGCGTAGGCGCTGGTGCCCAGCGCCATCAGGACGCCGTGCCGAGGGAACGAGCCGTCGAAGTGGGCCAGGAGCCAGACCACGGAGAGGCCGAAGACGGCCATCACGATCAACGCCAGTCCCCCCGCGAGCGCCACGACGGCGCGGGGACGGTCCCGCAGCCGCGACCAGGCTGACTCGGCGACACCCGCCCCCGCCGCGATGTCGACGAGCACGAGGGCCGCGGGAACGATCCAGTACAGGTGGTGGGTCCAGGAGATCGGGCTGACCAGGCAACTGGTCAGCCCGGTGAGGGTGATGCCCACCAACTCGTCCCCGCGTCGCCACGCCTGGCGCGCCCGGACCATGCCCACGACGAGCACCGCCAGAACCGCCACGACCCACAGCCGGCCGCCCCACGATGCAGAGCCGGCCAGCCGCGTCAGCAGGCCGAGGACCGACTGGTTGTCCGCCGAACCCAACCGCCCGATGCGCTCGGTCTGGAACAGCGTCCGGGTCCAGAACTGAACCGACGTCCCTGGGCCGACGGCGAACGCGGCGAGAGTGGCGGCGAGGAACGTCCCCATCGCGACCCCTGCCTGCCGCCACCGCCCGGTGAGCACCAGATACAGGATGAACAGGCCGGGCGTGAGCTTGATGGCAGCGGCCAGGCCGATCCCGACACCGGCGAACCTGCTGCCGCGCGCCAGGGCAGCCATGTCCAGCAGGACGAGGGCGACCAGGAACAGGTTCACCTGCCCGTACGCGATGGTCTCGCGGACCGGCTCCATGAGGTAGGCCAGCGGCACCGCGATGGCCACCGCGAACCAGCGCGGCCAGGAGTGCCGCGCTGCCACGGGCGAGACCAGCCACCACGTCGTCACGACGACGAGAAGGCTGGAGGCGATCACGCTGAGGACCTGGGCCCGGAGCTCCGACACCCATGACAACGGCAGCATGGTGAGCGCGGCGAACGGCGGGTAGGTGAATCCGTACGGCGTCGCGTTGCGGTGGAACGAGTAGAGCGGGTTGCCATCCAGCCACCAGATCACCGCGCCGCGGTAGACCTTGAGATCGAATGCGCCGTGCCACGCGTGCAGCGGCGAGAGATGCACCATGTAGAGGCCGACGGAAACGAGCAGAGCGCACGCCGCGGCCACCAGCAGAGCGACCCGCCCCCCGGATCCCCACCTGTGCCACGCAGCCCGCTGGACCGAGGCCGTCCCCACGACGAGCGAGCCTACGAAGGAAATGCTTGGCGGCTACTCAGGTAATCGTCGGTTCGTCCCACGGACGACGAAACTTTCTGGGCATCCCACCCTCACGACACCGTGTTCCGGTCCGGACGACGTCGCCAGGGTCGACGATGGGCGAAGGCCCGCAGGCGACCCGGGAGGCCTGAAGACATGACCGTTCCGCTGCACCCCGCCACACCTGTCGGCTCCCAGGCGGCGATCGGGCCGCCGACCGTGACGGCTCTGTTCCTCGTCCTCAGCGTCCACAGGGAGGCCGAGAGGGCCGCTCGCGACCTGCTGTCGGACCTGTCGGGGTTGCGCCGCGGCGTGGGCTTCCGGGATCCCGAGGGACGGCTCTCCTGCGTGGCCGGCGTCGGCTCCGACGCCTGGGACCGGCTGTTCGACTACCCGCGCCCGGCCGAGCTGCACCCGTTCCAGGAGGTGGCCGGTGCCCGTCACCGGGCGCCTGCAACCCCCGGTGACCTGCTCTTCCACCTCCGCGCGCAGCAGATGGACCTGTGCTTCGAGCTCGCCGGACAGATCATGAACCGGCTCGAGGGCGCGGTCACCGTCGAAGACGAGGTGCACGGGTTCAAGTACTTCGACGAGCGCGATCTGCTCGGGTTCGTGGACGGGACCGAGAACCCCGACAGTGACATCGCCAACGACGTGGCGTTCGTCGGGCAGGAGGACGCCCGCTTCGCCGGCAGCAGCTACGTCGTCGTGCAGAAGTACTTGCATGATCTGCACGCCTGGAACGAGCTGAGCACCGAGTTGCAGGAGCTGGCGATCGGGCGGACCAAGCTCACCGACATCGAACTGCCCGACGGCGTCCAGCCTCCCAATTCGCACGTCGCCCTCAACACGATCGAGGAGGCGGACGGCACCGTGCGGAAGATCGTGCGGGACAACATGCCCTTCGGCCATGTCGGGCAGGGCGAGTTCGGCACCTACTTCATCGGCTATGCCCGCAGCCCGAGCGTCATCGAGTTGATGCTGCGGCGGATGTTCATCGGTGAGCCTCCCGGCGACCACGACCGGGTGCTGGACTTCTCGACGGCGGCAACCGGCACCTTGTTCTTCGTCCCGACGGCTGACTTCCTCGACGCCCCGCCTCCGCTGCCCACCGCGAACTCGTCGGCCGCGGGAGTGGGTGAGCGATCCACCCGGCGTTGATGACCTTCAGTGGCGAGGACGGGCCCTCGAGTACTGGGGCGGCCACGGCACGTCGTCCCGCAGGGCCCGCGCCGCGGCCAACGGCCAGTGCGGGTTGCGCAACAGCTCGCGGGCCAGCATGACCGCGTCCGCCGCCTGGTTGACGAGGACCTGATCGGCCTGCTCGGGCGCGACGATCAACCCGACCGCGGACACCGGCAGGCCCGACCCCTCCCGCACCGCCCGGGCGAAGGGAACCTGGTAACCGGGCTCGACCTCGATCCGTGCCCCGGGCACCAGCCCACCGCTGGTCACGTCGATCAGGTCGACCCCGTGCTCGACCAGCCGGCGGGACAACTCCACGGTCTCCCCGACGTCCCAGCCACCGGGTGACCAGTCGGTGGCGGAGAACCGGACGAACAGCGGCCGTTCCTCCGGCCACACCGCCCGCACCGCGTCGACCACCTGGACCAGGAACCGGCTCCGGCCCTCCAGGTCGCCTCCGTAGTCGTCGGTGCGGTGATTGGACAGCGGCGAGAGGAACTGGTGCAGCAGGTAGCCGTGGGCGCCGTGGATCTCGGCCACGCCGTACCCCGCCTCCAGTGCCCGGTGGGCGGCGTCGGCGAAGGCCCGCACCACCCGGAGGATCTCGTCGGCCGTCAGCTCCCGGGGGGCCGGCCAGTCCCCGAAGGCCACCGACGAGGGGCCCACCGTCTGCCACCCGCCCTCGCCGATCTCGACGTAGCCATCGCCCACCCACGGCTGTTCGGTCGAGGCTTTGCGGCCGGCGTGGGAGAGCTGGACGCCGGGCACCGCTCCCTGCGCCCGGATGAACTGCGTGATCGGCATGTACGCGTCGGCCTGTTCGTCGTCCCAGATGCCGGCGTCGGCGGGGGTGATCCGACCGTCGGGGGTGACCGCGGTGGCCTCCTGCATCACCAACCCCGAGCCGCCGCGGGCCAGGCCGCCGAGGTGCACCAGGTGCCAGTCGTTCGGATAGCCCTGCACTGAGCTGTACTGGCACATCGGGGCCACCCAGACCCGGTTGCGGAAAGTCGTGCCGCGCAGCGTCAGCGGCGAGAAGAGACGACTCACCTGTCGGTCCCCCGGAGTTCTGGCCAGTGGGTGCCGCGGCTTG
The DNA here is from genome assembly GCA_025465355.1 of Blastococcus sp. Classification (GTDB taxonomy): domain Bacteria; phylum Actinomycetota; class Actinomycetes; order Mycobacteriales; family Geodermatophilaceae; genus Blastococcus_B. The sequence continues at coordinate 24,429 of JAODNN010000028.1, forward strand.
GCGTAGGACGTTGCCTACCCCCGGCCGGCCAGGACACACGGAGACGAGGCGTCCGGCCGGCGCCGTCAGGCCATCGCGCCCGCCGGTGCCGAGGCGAACTGGTCGACGATCGCCGGGCAGAAGGCGGGCAGGTCCATCGGCGAGCGGCTGGTGGTGAACTGCCCGTCGATGCAGACCTCCATGTCCACCACCTCGGCGCCGGCGTTGCGGAGGTCGGTGCGGATGCTCGGCCAACTCGTGAGCCGCCGGCCGCGTACGACGTCGGCCTCGGCGAGCGTCCACGGGCCGTGGCAGAGCGCCGCCACCGGCTTCCCCGTCTCCACGAACGCCTTCACCCAGGCCACCGCGTCCTTGTTCATCCGCAGCTGGTCGGGGTTCATCGTGCCGCCCGGCAGGAACAGCGCGTCGTAGTCCTCGACCCTGGCTTCGCTGACCAGCTTGTCGACCGGGACGGACCCGGCTGCGTTCAGATCCCACTGCCGGGCCTGAATCTCTCCGTCGTGGATCGAGATCACGTCGCTCTGCGCGCCCGCGCCGTACAGGGCGCCTCGGGGCTCCTCGATCTCGATCCGCTCGACACCGTCCGCGGCCATGATCGCGATCCTCTTGCCATCCAGTTCGTGCGCCATGAATTCCTCCGTGCCCCACCAGTGGGAAAGAGCGTCCGGCGCCAGGAGGGGCAGGCCCACGGTGCCGGGCTCTTCCGCCGTAGCCCCGTGAGCCCGCGGGAAACGCTCGCGGTACCCGGCCGACACCAGCTGTGACGCAGGGGTCCACCTCGTGCGCAGCCAGCCACCGAGTCAACGCTGGGCGATCGCGCGCTCCCCGGAGTGCGTCAGTCCCGCAGGGCGAGCGTCTTCAGGTACATGTCGAGGACGGCGGTCATGGCCCGTCCTCGTGGTGACGGGCGGCTCCCCGCCCGGCGACGCGCAGCGGGCTGAGTGTTTCCAGGGTGTCGTCGAGCTCGTCGAGGGGTGCGCCGGGCGGCAGGACGACGATCGGCATGTCGGCGCCGGCGGCGTACCAGCGGTCCACGGCGCCCCGCGCCTCGGCGGCATCTCCCCACACGGTGAGCTCGTCGAGCAGGACTCGTGCGGACTCCGGGACGCCGGTGCCGGCTGCGGCAGGGCCGGCGGCGAGAACCGCGTCCACGGCGTCGCCGAGGCCGTGATCCCGCAGGGTTCGCGCGTACAGCGGCCCCATGCTGCTGAGGTAGAACGTCACCCACCACGAGGCCAGCTCGTGCGCCCGGCCGGCGTCGGAGGACACGGCCACCGGGATCCCGGGGCGGATCTGCGGGACCGGCCGGCCGCCCGGCGTGCGGGCGGCGCCGTCCTCGAGCAGCCGGATGCCTTCCTTGAGCCCGGAGAGAGGCAGCAGGAACGGGTACCAGGCGTCGGCCAGTTCACCGGCCAGCCGCACGGCCTGCGGTCCCAGGGCCGCGAGGTGGATCGGGATGTCGGATGACGGGTGCACCGCCAGGCGCAGCGGCCTGCTCCCGCCCGTAGCGGCGGGCACGAGACGCTCGCCGCCGAGCAGCCGGCGCACCTGGCGGGTCACCTCGCCCAGCCGCCGCACCGGAGCGCGGAACGGGACGTCGTGCCAGCCCTCGGCCAGCGGCGGGGACCCGGTGCCGAGACCGAGCTCGAACCTGCCGTCGGACACCTCGGCCAGGCTGGCGGCGAGCATCGCGATCGAGGCCGGACTGCGGCCCCAGACGTTGAGCACACCGGTGCCGATGGCGATCCGGCTGGTCCGTGTCGCGACCTCGGCCAGCAGGACCGGGGCGTCGTGGCCCCATCCCTCGGCCAGGAAGAATGCGGCGTAGCCGAGCTCCTCGGCACGGGTGGCGACGCGCAGGACGGCGTCCCGCCGGGTCTCCATCGGCGTGAGGCCGACACCTAGGGATCGTGGGGTGATCATCGGATTCCCTCCTCGGACATCGCATCGGGTCGAACGGCGGGGGCGCCGGCTTCCGGCTGCAGCGGGATCACGAGCAGCGAACTCGTGGCCGTGGCGACGACCCGTCCGATGGCGTTGCGCACCTGCCCCTCCGCGAATGCGACTCGACGGCCAGGCCTGACGACCGCGCCGACCGCGGTCAGGGGTCCGCTCGAGACGTAGACCGGCCGCAGGAAGTTCACCGTGAGCTCGATCGACGTGATCCCGGATCCCTCCGGCAGGGTGGTCTGCACCGCCCAGCCGGCAACCGTGTCCAGCAGCGCCGACACCAGTCCACCGTGGACGACGCCGAACGGGTTGCTGACCGATTCGTCCACGAGGCCGGTGACCTCCACGCGTCCTTCCGCGAGGCCGACCAGCTCCATCTGCAGCAGGCGGGCCATCGGCGGAAGCGGTACGACGCCGTCGCGGATCGCGCGCAGAGTGTCCAGGCCGCTCCGTCCGCGGGCCGCGGCGACGATGACGGCGGGGTCCTGCCAGGTGACCAGGCGCGAGCGGGCCGGCCCTCCGGCCAGGACACCGGGGGTTTCGCGGATCGGTGTCGGGTGCGTTCGCATCTGTCCTCCTCGGTCGAGCGGGCACTACAGTCGCCGGGTCGCCTTGCAAACCGGTTGCAAGCGCTGACGCCGCGACGCGCAGAGCGGATGAGGCCGTGCAGTTCCGGATCCTGGGGCCGCTCGAGGTCACCGCGGAAGACGGTGCCCCCGTTGCCGTCGGCGGCCCGAAGCCGCGCGCCCTGCTGGTGGAGCTGCTTCTCCATCGCGGCGCCGTGGTGCCGACCGACCAGCTGGTGGACGCCGTCTGGGGCGACGATCCACCGCCGAACGCGGCCGTGGCCCTGCGGGCCTACGTGTCCCGATTGCGCTCCGTGCTGCCACCGCTCGCGGAGGGCACGCGGCTGCGCTACCGCGCCCCGGGTTATGAGCTCGTCCTCTCCGACGACGAGCTGGACGCCACCCGGTTCCCGGATCTGGTCACCGAGGCGCGCGCGTGCGCCGCGGGCGGCGACCACGGACGCGCGCTGGACCTGCTCGACACCGCGCTCGCGATGTGGCGGGGCGACGTCCTGGCGGAGTTCGACACGGCCGCCCTCGGCGCCGAGGCGGACGTCGCACGGCTGGCGGACCTGCGGCTGGTCGCCATCGAGGAGCGGGCCGAGGCGATGCTGCACCTCGGCCGGGGCCGTGAGGTGATCCCCGAGCTGGAGACACTGGTTGCCCGCTATCCGTACCGGGAGCGTCTCGCCGTGCTGCTGATGCGGGCGTTCTACGTCGCTGGACGGCAGACCGACGCGCTGGCGGTGTACGGGCGGCTGCGCCACGTGCTGGTCGACGAGCTCGGCGTGGAGCCCTCCGAGCCGGCCCGCGGCGTGCACCGGCAGCTGCTCGCCCACGACCCCGGGCTGCTCCCCCCGGTTCTACCGCGGCCGACGAACCTGCCACGGCGCACGACCGGCTTCGTGGGCCGGGAAAACGAGAGAACCGAGGTCACCGCCGCACTGGGCACGGCCCCGCTGGTGACGCTCACGGGGGTCGGCGGGGTGGGCAAGTCCCGCCTCGCGCTCGAGGTGGCCGAGGCCCAGCGCGAGCGGTTCCCCGACGGCGTCTGGCTCTGCGAGCTCGCGCCGCTGCCCGGTGCCGGCCCGGTCAGCCAGGCGGTCGCCGCCGCGCTGCGGGTCCAGCAGCGACACGGGTTGACGATCGAGCAGACGGTGATCGAATACCTCCGGACGCGGCAGGTGCTGCTCCTCCTGGACAACTGCGAGCACCTGCTCGACGCGGCGGCCCGGCTGGTCACGCAGATCGTGGCGGACTGCCCCGGCGTGGTCGTGCTGGCCACCAGCCGGGAGTCGCTCCGGGTCGACGGCGAGCAGGTCTGGCCGGTGCCGCCGTTGTCGGAGGCCGACGCGACCGCGCTGTTCGTGCAGCGGGCCCGGGCGAGCAACCCCGGCTTCTGTCTGGACGGCGAAGCCGGTCCCGTGGCCGAGCTCTGCCGCCGCCTCGACGGGCTCCCGCTGGCCATCGAGCTGGCCGCGGCGCGGATGCGGGTGATGAACGCGACGGAGATGGCCCGGCGGCTCGACGGCGAGCAGCTGCGCGTTCCGGGGGCGAGGACGGCAGAGCCGCGACACCGGAGTCTCGCGGCCGCGATCGACTGGTCCTACCGGTTGCTGTCGCAGCCGGAACAGCAGCTGTTCGCCCGGCTCTCGGTGTTCTGGGGTGCGGCCGGCTTCGGCGCGATCCATACGGTGTGCGCCGAGCCCGACCACAGCGAGGCGGACACCCTCGACCTGCTCACCGCGCTGATCGACAAGTCACTGGTGGTCGTGAAGAGCGACTCGGGGGTCAGCCGCTATCGCGTCCTGGAGACGCTGCGTGCCTACGGGCGCGAACGTCTCCCCCAGGACGACGAGCTGGCCCGCACGCACGCGCGCTACTTCGTCGGGCTGGCCGAGGAGGCCGCGACAGGCATGCGCGGAGCCGAGGAGCGCACCTGGGTGGAGCGGACGTTGCCGGACGTGGACAACCTGCGGGCAGCGTTCGAGCGGGTCATGGCCGACCGGGACGCCGACCTGGCGATGCGGCTGGTCACCGCCCTGCCCGAGGTGCTGCACATCCGGGTCGGCTACGAGGCCGCCGGCTGGGCCGAGCGGGCTCTCGACCTCGCGCCCGCCGACCACCCTCTCTTCGTCGCCGGTGTCGGCGCCGCTGCGCGGGGGGCGTGGAACGTGGGCGATTTCGCGCGGGCGCGCCGGCTGGCCGCGCTGGCCGGTGGACGGGCCCCCGCACGCGGCACCGCGCGCACCGCCTACCCCGCAGACGTCCTGGCCGACATCGCCCTCTACAAGGGCGACCCCGCGTCGGCCCTCCGGCACTACGAGTCGGAGGCCGTGATCGCGCGACGCGACCGCGAGCCGGTCCGGCAGGTGTGGACCCTGTACTACGTCGCCGTCTGCCACTCGGCGGTACGCCGGCCCGAGCTCGGGATCCCCGCGGCCGAGGAGAGCCTGACGGTCGCCGAGGTCACCGCCAATCCCACCGCGCGGTCGATGGCCCGGTACGCCCTCGGGCTGGTGCTGAAGAAGTCCGACCCCGACCGGGCACTTGCGCTGTTCGACGAAGCCCGGACCCTTGCTGCCTCGGTGCACAACTTCTGGTGGGAGGGCATCGCGCTCATGGAAGCCGCCGCCACCCGCGCCGTCCACCGGGACGCGGCCGCTGCCGCACGGGCGCTCGCCGACGTGCTGGACCACTGGGACCGGGCCGGGGACTGGACCCAGCAGTGGCTCAACCTGCGCTACATCGTCCGGTTGCTGGTCCGGCTGGGGCGCGACGAGGACGCCGTCGTCCTGCACTCCTGCCTGCTCGCGGCCGGGAAACCCTCGCCCCTCGATGCCGTGCGACTGGGCCTCCTGCGCTCCCGCCTCGGCGTGGAGCGGTTCGCCTCGGCCGAGAGCCGCAGCCGGGGGCTGTCGAGCGCCGCGGCGGTCGACCTCGCACGCGCGGCGCTACGCCGCGCGGACTGACCCACCTCCCGGATGCACTCCTGATGCAACCGGTCTGCAACGCCCGGCACGGAGGCTCGCCGACGTCCGCATGGACCCCGGCAGTTCCCTCCCGAAAGGCACGTCATGACCGTCGACCAGGGCAAGCTCATGGAGTTCATCCACACCTTCGCCGGCGACCTCGGCGCCACCATGGCCGCGGGCGGCGTCGTCATCGGCCACCGCCTGGGCCTCTACCAGGCCCTCGCCGAGGGTCCGGCCACGCCGGAGCAGTTGGCCGAGCGGGCGCAGTGCAGCCCCCGGTACCTCGCCGAGTGGCTGCGTGGCCAGGCCGCCGGCGGCTACGTCGGCTACGACCCGGCGACCGGTACCTTCGCCATGTCCGAGGAGCAGGCGTTCGCGCTGGCCGACCCCCAGGGGCCGGTCTACCTCCCGGGCGCCTTCGTGCTCGCTCTGGGTGCACTCAAGGCGGAACCGCACATCACCGAAGCGTTCCGCACCGGCGCCGGCTTCGGCTGGCACGAGCAGGACGGCGACGTCCTCGACGGCTGCGAGCTGTTCTTCCGGCCCGGCTACCTGGCCAACCTGGTGCCGAACTGGATCCCGGCCCTCGACGGGGTCGAGGACAAGCTGCGTGCCGGGGGACGCGTCGCCGACGTCGGCACCGGGCTCGGCGCATCCGCCGTCCTCATCGCCGAGGCGTACCCGGAGACGAGCGTGACCGGCTCCGACTACCACGACGGATCGATCCAGCTGGCCCGCAAGCGGGCGGCCGAGGCGGGGGTGGCCGACCGCGTCGGCTTCGAGGTCGCAACGGCGCAGACCTTCTCCGGCTCGGACTACGACCTCGTGGCGACGTTCGACTCCCTGCACGACATGGGCGATCCGGTCGGCGCCGCGCGGCACGTCCGTCAGGCCCTCGCGCCGGACGGCACCTGGCTGATCGTGGAGCCGGCCGCCGGCGACACCGTCGAGAGCAACCTGAACCCGGTAGGCCGGATCTACTACTCCTTCTCCGAGTTCCTCTGCGTGCCGAACGCGCTGTCCCAGCCGGGCGGTTACTCACTCGGCGCCCAGGCCGGGGAGGCAGCCATCCGGCAGGTCACCGCCGACGCCGGTTTCACCCGGTTCCGCCGTGCCGCCGAGACGCCGTTCAACAACGTCTACGAGGCGCGTCCGTAACCACCGCACGACCCCCGGTGACACGGCCGGACGGTTCCGCCTGCCCCTGGGCCGGGACCGTCCAGGCCGCCCCGGGACGACGCCCCCGGAGTGGAGGAACGTCATGACCGTCGGGCAGTCCGCCGGGCTCGCGCGGACACGCTGGCCCTGGCCGAGAGCCACCCGCGTGGCCGGCACCGATCTTCTCCCTGTCTTGGTCGCCCTGGCCCCGCTCGGACTCGTCGTGGGCGTGACGGTTCGGCAGACCGCGGTAGGGACGCTGCTGGGCGTGGCAGCGGCGCCGGCGATCTTCGCCGGAACCGCGCACTTGAGCCTCCTGACGCTGCTGCAGTCCGGCGCCGGTGTCGTCGCGGTCGTGGGCTCGGTGGCCGTCATCAACGCCCGCATGGTGCTCTACGCCGCTGCCCTCGAGTCCCGGTTCAGAGGGCAGCCACCGTGGTTCCGGTGGCTGGCTCCGCACTTCGTGGTGGACCAGACGTTCGCGCTCGTGACGGCGCGCGAGGACCTCACCGACGCGGTGACCTTCCGCCGGTACTGGCTGGCCCTGGGCAGCATGCTCGCCGTCGTCTGGACCTCCATCGTGGGGCTGGGCGTGCTCGTCGGGCCGGCGCTGGGCACCGGCGGCGGTGTGCTCGCGTTCGCACCCGTCGCCGTCTTCCTGGCGATGGTGGCGCCGCGGCTGACCGATCGCCCCGCGCTCACGGCGGCCGGCGTCGCCGGAGCGGTGACCGGCGTCCTCGCCTACAGCGGCACCCCTGCCGGCCGGCACACCTGTCCTCGCCGGGGCGGCGGCCGGTGTCGTCGCGGCCACGCTGACACCGAGGAGGACACCATGACCGCACTGCTCGCCTCCGTCGGCGCCGTCGCCGTGACCTGGGTGCTACGGGTTCTGCTGATCACCCTCGTGCCGGCGGCACGGTTACCGGGCGTCGTGCAGCGCGCCCTCCCGCACATCGGGCCGGCGACCCTCATGGCCCTCGTCGCAGCTGCCCTGTTCGGGTCCTCGGCGGGCGTGCGGCCGGCCTTCCTCGCCGGTGCACTGCTCACCGGCGCGGTGGCCTGGTGGCGCGGCAACATCGTCCTGGCCACGGGGGTCGGGCTCGGCACGGTGGCCGTGTTCCTGCTGCTCTGACGACGGCCGCCACACGCTTCAGCCCATGAGCACGCGGGCGATGGTTTCGCCGATCGGCTGACCGGTGTAGCTCTCGAACCAGCTGAACGCCGGTGAGGTGTTCACCTCGAAGCAGTACCACTGCCCGGACGGCGTGAGACGCAGATCGACTCCGGCCACGAGCAGGCCGAGGGACGCCGTCAACCTGACGGCGCGCTCGGCGACGTCGTCCGGCAACGTGGCGGCGGTCATCGATCGGGAATGCCCGGTCATGCCGGCGTACCGGTAGTCGACGGCGTCGCACACGATCCGGGCAGCGAAGACGTCGGCTCCGACGACATGCACCCGGTAGTCGTCACCGGGGATGAACTCCTGGAACTGTGTCGCGCACGTGCCGAGGCGGTCCAGCCTTCCGTCCAGCGTGGCGTGCGCATCGATGACGTTGGCGACGCTGCGAATACCGCTCGTCGACTTGTAGACGACGCGCCCGTGCCGCTCCCGGAAGTCGGCCAGTTGCTCGGCGTCATTGGTGACGACGGTCGCGGGCACGGAGAACCCGGATGCTTCGATGGGAACCAGTTGCGCAGGCTTCGAGTCATTCGATGCCATGGCGCTCGGCCGGTTGATGACGGCAACCGTCTCGGGCACCACCTCGAACAGCACCGACAACAGGGCGTCGACCGACGCGGCCTGCGCCGGTGTCACGGGCGCGCCGTGCTGCTCCGGCAGCTCGTAGGGGCGCATGTACATGCCGGTCAGCTCGTCGACGTCGACGGTCCGGTCGCCGATCGTCACGGAGCCGGTGACCGTTGCCTGCTCGCTGACGTGCAGGGACCCCGCGACTTCGGCATAGCGATGTTGGTCGAGAAGAACGACGTCGGCGTCGCGGGCGGAGAGTTCGCGCCGCACGAGCGCCATCGGCTCCTCATCGGGCAACCCCCACAGCAGGATCACGCGATCACCTGCTGCCGACGCTGCTCGTCCGGCCGGCGACGGGTGGGCGGAAGCCGGCCGGTTCGTTCCGGAGCTCGGCGGCGACCAGGTCGAGCACCTCCGGTTCGGTCGGGGCAGGCCAGGTGTCGACGCCACTGAGCCGGTCGTGGCGGAAGTATGCGGTCAGGTACGGAACGTCGGCCGCAGCCGCCAGCTGTTGTGTCTGGGTCAGATACCGGTCATCGAGGCCGGGGCCGCGGAGGACCCCTCTCCCGCACACGACCACGCGGTGATCACCGGGCTCCGGGCCGAACAGGTGAGTGTCGGGCGCCGCCCGTGTCCGGCCCCCCACCTGCTGCGCAGCCAGTGTGTCGATGCCGAGTCCGGCCGCGAACGCCGCCCACTGCACCGGCTGCCACATCGGCCCGGACAGCGACATCGGAACCGGCGGGTTGATCACAGGAACCGGAAGGCCGCGGAGCCAGGCACGCAGGAACGCGGTTTCCTCGGCGGCAACGTATTCCCGGTCGACGGCGCGGACGTGCGGCAGCTGGGACGACTCGATCGCGACGAGCCTGGTGACGACGCCGCACAGGTCGACGACCGTGAACGGGCCGTCATCCGCGACGCCCCTGCGCAGCGCCGGGTCGCCGGCGTAGGTCCATCCGGCCCGGGACAGGTCGGGCGGCGTCACGATGAGGCAGTCCGGCGCGAGCCTGCGCGCGAGGTCGCCCGCGGCCGCGTCCTCGGCCGCGCAGACGATGAGGGCCGCACCGGTCATGCCGGCACCTAGGTGGCGCCGACGTAGGGCCGTTCGGCCGGCTCGATGAACGACGCCGCGCCACCGTTCCCTCCGGTCTGACCGCCTGCCTGTCGGGCCGAACCCGGGGAGCCACCCGCTCCCGCGGCGAGCTCGGTGATGAGCGCGTCCAGCTGCTGGACGAGTGCGCGCAACTGGCTGACGGCGTCCCCCGCAGGCCCGGGACGTTCGAGTTCCTTCTCCTTGCCGCCGTCCTTGATCTCCTTGTGGCTCTCCTTGTCCTTGGCCCCGTCCTTGGCGTCCTTGTTCTCCTTGGGCGGCCTCTTGGTGTCCGGCCAGTCCTTGTGGTCCTTGTGGTCTTTGACGTCCTTCCGGTCCTTGTGGTCCTTGTTGTCCTGCTGCACCTTCGCGTCGTCGGGTACGACGCAGCGTGCGTCGGAGTTCGACCAGTAGCGCTGCACGAGCACGCCGTTGACCCTGGCCGTGTCGCCCTGGCAGACGTCGCCGATCTCGCACCACCCGCCATGCCCCGTGCCGCATGCGGTCACGCTGGTCCACCCCGTCCCTTCCGGGTCGGTGCACGCTTCGACGAGCTCGTGGGAGAACACCTCGCTGAACAGGTCGAGGCTGTTCTGTGTGACCCAGGCGAAGGGGACGTTGGTCGCTGGTGAGCCGAACCAGTAGTAGGAGTGCTCTCCGATGACACCCGGGTTGCTGGCTGCGACACCGGTGGGCATGACCACCAGGTACAGGCCCTGGCCCGTGTTGCCGATGTCGCCGGCGGGGATCCGGCCGGCCGCACGCAGGTGCTCCACGAGGCCCCACACGTCATCGTCGGTGAACGGGTTCGGAGGGCTGGCCGGCGAGCCTCCCACGGCGTCGGCCACCACGGTGACGCTGCCGAGGCTGCCGTGACCGACGCCGTACTGACTGAGCGAGTTCATGTAGTCAGAGGCGAGGATGGTCAGCACCGCGTTGGTGCACTCGCCCACGGTCGGTGTCGGAGGCGGCAACGCGTTCCAGGTCGAGCCCCAGAAGATCAGGTGTACCCGGATCGCGCCGAGGAGACGGCCGCCGCCGTTGCTGAAGGAGCCTGCGGCGCCGGCGACCCCCTCGCGTCCCTCGGCGGCTTCGGCGCTGAGAACTATCCCGTGCTGCGACGGAACTCCGAAGAGGGCGACACCCGCATCCTGCTCGGTCATTTCCAGACCTCCCGACGTTCGACGTCACCCGGGGTTGTGGAACGGTGTCGATGGGCGCAGGGATAGCTCACGAATCAGCCTGGCAGGCAGCATCCGACAGAAGTTTCGGCAAGGCCTGCCAGGACGCCAGACCTGGAGCTTCAGCTCGAGTGAGGGCGACAATCCATGGACCCTCACACCATGATCCGCATTCACTACTCTGCGCCAGCATTTGTACCGGCCACCGCTGGTGACGCCCGGCGAGCGTGGCACCGGCGATCAGGCGTGTCAATGCTGCGCCACACGAGAACACGCACGGTGCCCCCACGCCGGGCGAACGGCGTCATGACCGTTTTCCTGCGTCGCCGGGGAGACCGGTCCTGGCATCACAGGCCGGTATCCGCCAGCATCGTCGCGACCGGACGACGTACCCGATCCGGGCGCCACCGGTTCAGGCACGCCGGACCAGGGGGATGCGACATGCTGTACATGTCCGAGCGGTGCGGCGCCTGGCAGGTGGGCGATGACCCGGAGCGGGGAGAAGTGCAATTCCGGGTGTTCCTTCCCGGCGGGCCTGACCCGCACATCGAGTCCATCCGGGTGGCCGGAGACTTCCAATCCCAGCTCGGGGCCAAGGATTGGGACTTCATCAACGGGCTGCCGCTGACCAGGGACGTGGCCGACGCGCGAGGCGTTTTCTGGACCGCCACGACGGGGCAATCACTGCCCAAGGGCTTCTACGAATACAAGTACTACGTCACGTTCGACGACGGCCACACACGTTTCGTCACCGATCCGTGCGCCCGGTACGGCGGCACCTCGAATCAGAACTCCGGCGTGGTGGTCGGAGGCAGCCGTCCGTCGGACAACCCGATCGTTCCCCTGGCGAACGGGCGTAGGCCGCTGCAGGACCTGAACGTCTACGAACTCATGATCGACGACTTCACGCTCGAGGAGCGCGCCGACCGGGCGCCGTTGGACGTCATCCGCGACCGCCTCGATCACCTGGTCTCGATCGGCGTGAACGCCATCCTGTTCATGCCGTGGACAGCGTGGAAGAACCAGCAGTTCGACTGGGGTTATGAGCCCTTTCAGTACTTCGCCGTCGAGGCCCGCTACACCAACAACGTCCACCGTCCGGAAGAGAAGTTGTCCTGGCTCAAGCAGCTGATCAACGCGTGCCACATCCGGGACATTCACGTCATCATGGACGGCGTCTACAACCACGTCAGCTACGACTTCCCGTACGACCAGCTCTACCTCGACACCGCCGACTGTCCGTTCACCGACAAGGCATTCGGCGGCCAGTTCCCCGGCCTGCAGGACTTCGACTTCAGCAACGCATGCACGGAGGAGTTCATCACCGACGTCTGCCTGTACTGGATCGAGACGTTCGGCATCGACGGAATCCGTTTCGACAACACGGTGAACTATTACGTCGCAGGAAATCTCGCCGGACTCCCCGACGTCCTCGGCGCCGTCCAGTCCTGGCTGGATCGCCACGGTGAAGAGAATTTCTCACTCACTCTCGAACACATCCGCGAGGACGCCGCGGACGTCACCAACTCCACCGCCGCGACCAGCTTCTGGGACAACTCCCTGTTCGGGCTCACATTCCAGGGGCCGGGGTGGGACGGCCGTATCGACTCCCGGCTGCTCAACAGCCTGAACAACCGGCGGTTCCTCGCGGCGGGGAAAGTTCCCACCCTGTACCTGAGCAATCACGACCATTCCCAGGTCGCGCGTCGGGCCGGCATGCGGGACGACTACAGCGGCGAAACGGGGCAATGGTGGAAGGCGCAGCCCTACGTGATCGCGCTGTACACGTCCACCGCGGTACCGCTGATACCCAACGGGCAGGAGTTCGGTGAGGACCACTACCTCCCCGAGGACGATCACGGCACGGGCCGGCGGGTCATCTCCCGGCCGCTGCGGTGGAAGCTCTGCACGGACCCGATCGGTCAGACCCTCACCGCGTTGCACCGGACCCTCGGGCTCGCCCGCCAGGAGCACCCCGCGCTGCGGTCGGAGTTGATGTATCCCGACGAATGGGAGGAATGGCAGACCCAGTTCAACCCGGTCGGGGTCGGCGTGGACGTTGCCCGCCAGCTGGCCATCTACCACCGTTGGGCCCCGCAGAGCGACGGCAGTGTCGAGAACATCGTGGTGGTGCTCAACTTCTCCGACACCAGCCAGACCGTGAGTACCCCGTTCCCGTCGCACGGACAGTGGACCGACCTGCTCGCCGGCTTCGACGGCAACGGGCCGCTGTGGTCGACGACGGTGAGCGGCGATTCCGCAGCTGTCCCGGTCGACTCCCACTGGGGGCGCATCTTGTGGCGAATCACCCCGGGCCCTGCCTAGGCGGACTGCCGGACCACCCACGCAGTCAGCCGCGCGCTTCCTCCCCGGTTGCGGAGCGCCCGTCGGCGGCGGCGCCGGCCCTGTGCAGCCTCGCCAACTCCAGACGACGGACCGCCCATTCCGCGTACAGCGCCGCGCCGTCGAGGAGCACACCGTCGTCATAGGCCGCGTACGGCGAGTGGTTGAAGGGTGCGCTGGCCGGGTCGACTCCGGGGGGCGTCGCGCCGAGGCCCATGAAGCTGCCCGGAACCTCGTTGAGGACCCGGGAGAAGTCCTCGGCTCCGGCGAGCGGGTGAGCCATGTGTTCGTTGCGCGCCTCCCCGAACAGGTCTCTCGCGGTCGCCGTCGAGAACGCCGTCTCGTCGACGTCGTTGTGCGTGACCGGATATCCGGGGACGTAGTCGACCCGCGCCTCCAGGCCGTGCCCCTCGGCGAGCGCGGACAGCAGCCGCGGGGCCGCGACCGAGACACGCTCCCGCGAGCGTTCGGAGAAGGTCCGGACGGTGGCCTGGAAGGTCGCGACGTCCGGGATGACGTTGGCCTTGGTGCCGCCCTGGATCATGCCGACCGTCACGACCACCGGGTCGAAGATGTCGAACTGGCGGGTGACCATGGTCTGGAGCGATGTGATCATCTCGGCGACGACGGGGATCGGGTCACGGGCCAGGTGCGGCGCGGATCCGTGGCCGCCCTCGCCGATCACCGTCACGTGCAGCTGGTCCGAGGCCGCCATCATCGGGCCGGGACGGGTGAAGAACTGCCCGTGACCGACCAGCCCCGAGAAGACGTGCAGGCCGAAAGCCGCCTCCGCGGGCCGGCCGGCCGCCGAGAGGACGCCCTCCTCGATCATCACGCCGGCACCGTTGCAGCTCTCCTCGCCCGGCTGGAACATGAACACGACGTCCCCGGCCAGTCGCTCACGCCGCCGGCAGAGCAGATGCGCCGCTCCCACCAGCATGGCGGTGTGCAGGTCGTGACCGCAGGCGTGCATCGCGCCGTCGATCTGCGACCGGAAGGGCAGGTCGAGAGCCTCTCGCACGGGGAGTGCGTCCATGTCGGCGCGGACCAGGACGACGGGAGCGTCGTCTCCGGCACGCGACGCTCCGGTTCCCCGGAGGACGGCGGTGACCGAGGTCGTACGGCGCCCCAGGGATATCTCCAGGGGAAGCCCGTCCAGCGCACGCAGCACCTTCTCCTGGGTTCGCGGCAGCATGAGCCCGATCTCGGGTTCGCGGTGCAGGGCGTGGCGCAGTGCGATCACGTGGTCCCGCAGCGTCCCGACGTCTTCGAGGACGGACATTCGTACACCTCACGGTCTATGGGAACGGCTCGGGCATCCCGGGCGACCGTTCGAGGAAGGAGAGGAAGAAGGGAAAGGAACTACGCCGGGACGACGGCGATCGCGGCGGCGCCGATCAGCAGCCCCTTGCCGGGGAGGCCCGACACCCGCACCCCGGTGCCGCAGTGGGCCGGCTGGGCGTAGAACTGCACGCGGACCCGGGTCATCTTTTCCCAGAACGCCTTGGCCTCGTCCTCGGGCCCGTCGAAGACGTAGAACGTGTTCATCTTGACCACGTTCGACCAGTCCGCACCGCCGTCGCGGAGCACCCGGGTGATGTTGGTGAACACGTTCCGGGTCTGGACCTCGATATCGCCCTCCCCCAGCGCGTTCCCGTCCGCGTCGACCGAGAACTGGGCGCCGGTGAACAGCAGCGCTCCGGGAGCGTTGACCCGCCAGCCCTGCGAGGTGGGCACCGACATCGACCAGTACCACGGCATGTCGGTGGGCATCAGTCTCGTCTTGTTCATGGCTCGTCCTCCGCTTCAGTCCGCGACGACGGCGATGGCGTCGATCTCGATCAGCAGACCCGGGTAGGCGAGCCCGGGCACGCGCACGGCGGTCCAGACCGGTCCCGGCTGCGGGAGGAACTCGTCACAGACACCGGAGATCTTCTTCCAGTAGCCCGGCAACTCGTCGTCGGTCCCGTCGAAGACGTAGAAGGCGTCCATCCGGACGACATCGGCCCACGAGGCGGCCGCATCCCGCAGCACGAGGCCGATGCAGTCGAAGACGTTGCGGGTCTGGGCCTCGATGTCCCCGGGAGCGACGACGTTCCCGGTGGAGTCGCCCGAGATCTGGCCGCCGACGAAGATGACGTTCTTCGCGTCGTCCACCCGCCATCCCTGCGACCGGCTGGCCGGAAGGCAGGGATTGGCGTGCACGTCCACGGGGGCGAGGCTGGTCTTGCGCATGCGGGGCTCCTTCTCGAAAGGGAATGGGTGCGGGGAGAGAACAGACGCAGGTAGTGCTGCGGAACTCAGAAGAGCCGGCCCCGTGCGTCGAACCGCGAGGTGACGCCCTTGGCCAGCGTGATCAGCTGGATGTCCGAGGTGCCCTCGTACAGCCGGATGAGGCGACAGTCGCGGTACAGCCGCTCGATCTCGCTCTCCCGCATGTAGCCGGAGCCACCGTGGATCTGCAGCGCCTGGTCCACGACGTTGAACCCGTTCTCGCTGGCCACGTACTTGGCGATGGAGGCCGCTCGCCGGAAGTCGCCGCCCTCGTCCTTGAGCCGGGCCGCCTCGTACGTCACGAGGCGGCCGGCCTCGATCAACGTGTCCATGCGGCCCAGCGCCAGCTGGATGGCCTGGAAGTCCCGGATCGGCTTACCGAACTGCACCCGGTTGGTGGCGTGCGCGGCGGCCAGGTCCATCGCCCGCATCGCGATGGCGTTGGCCAGAGCGGCCGCGTCGATCCGCGACGGGTTGACCACGTCCATGGCCAGCTTGCCGCCCGCACCCTCCGGTCCGAGCAGGTTCTCGAGCGGGACGACGACGTCCTCGATCGACACCTCGTAGGCGTGCTCTCCCCGGACGCCCATCTTGTCCATCGGGGCCGAGAAAACCAGGCCGGGCGTGTCCGTAGGCACGATGAACGCGCTGATCCCACGGAACCCGGCACGGGCGTCGGTCTTGGCGAACAGCAGGAGGACGCCGGCCTCCTTGGCGCTGCTGATGAAGATCTTCGTGCCGTTGATCCGCCAGCCCGCCTCTTCCCGGACCGCCGTCGAGCGCATGCTGCCGATGTCGGACCCGGCGTCCGGCTCGGTCAGGGCGAACGCCGCGCGCAGTTCGCCTCGCGCCATGGCGGTCAGGTACTTCTTCTTCTGCTCCTCGTCCCCGAAGAGACGGAAGCCCTCCATGCCCAGGTAGTGGCCGGCGAAGATCGACGCGACGGACGCGTCGGCGTAGCCCAGTTCCTCGACGGCGATGACCAGCGTGGTCGTGTCGAGTCCGAGACCGCCGTACTCCGTCGGCACCGTGATGCCGAGGGCGTCCATCGCGGCGAGCTCGCGGAAGATGTCGGCGGCGTCGATGGCGTCCCTGTCGCGCGCCGCCGCCCCCGGGGCGACCTTTTCCCGGGCGAAGGCCCGAAGCGTCGCCCGGAAATCCGCGTGGTCCTCAGTCAGCGTCATGCTGATCCCCATTCCTTACCGGCTCCGCGAGCCACTCCTCGAGCAGGTGGTTGTCGTGCCCCAGCTCCGGCGCGATGCGCAGGGGTGGCCGGTAGCCGGTGATCTCGAAGCCCATCCCGAGGGTCGTGAACCCGTCCGGCTCGGTCGGGGTGAGGCCGCGGGCCTCGGCGTGCTCACTGCGGAGCGCCTCGCGCGGGTCGAGTACCGGGGCGCTCGGGATCCCCGCGGCCTGGAGTACGGCGAGCGCCTCGACGGCCGGCCAGCCGGCGAGCGCCGACTCGACCTCCGCCTGGAGTGCCACCCGGTTCTCTCCCCGCCGTTCGTCGCTGAGGAAGCGCGGGTCGCCGGACCACTCCGGGTGGCCCAGCACGTCACCCAGCTTCCGGAACAGCGCGTCGCTCACCACGGCGATCACGACGCCGCCGTCCTTGGCCTGGAAGACGCCGTAGGGCGCGCTGAGCGCGTGATGCGTGCCGGTGGGCACCAGCGGCTGGTCGCTGTGCAGCGCCCGCATGGCCACCGACTCCAGCGAGGAGAGCAGCGAATCGAGCATGGCGAGGTCGATGCGGCCCCCACGCCCCGTCGCACGTTGGCGGACGACGGCCGAGGCGACCGCGAACGCGCCGAGCGCACCGGGCAGGACGTCCCCCATGCTCACGCCCACCCGGACCGGATCACCGTCGGCGGAGCCGGTCACGGCCATGAGCCCCGACATCGCCTGGGCGACGATGTCGTACGCGGCATGCTGCGTCCACGGGCCGTACTGCCCGAAACCGGAGATGCTGAGCACGATGAGGCCGGGTGACTCCGCCAGCAGGGTCTCCGGAGCCAGGCCCAGCCGGCCCAGCGCGCCGGGGCGCAGGTTCTCGATGAGCACGTCCGAGCGACGGACGAGACTGCGGAAGGTCTCGGCACCGCCCTCGCTCTTCAGGTCCAGGGTCACGCTGCGCTTGTTGCGGTTCAGCAGCCGGAACGTCGTGCCGGTGCCGTCGTACCAGGGCGGGATGTGACGCGTCTCGTCGCCGAGGGACGACTCGACCTTGATGACCTCCGCCCCGAGGTCGGCCAGCAGCCGACCGCAATAGGGGGCGGAGATCATCTTGCCGAGCTCCACGACGCGAGTCCCCGCGAGCGGGCCATCGGTGTCGGGCACGGTTCTCCTTTGTTGTCTCGGGGGCGTTCCGCCCTGATCGACCCGGTGGACGGGCGCGTCTCACTCGAAGATCAGTGAGAGGACTTCCTCTCTCAGCGCGACGAACTCGGGCGTCGTGGCCACCGCGGGCGAACGAGGGCGCTCGAAGTCGACGTCGAAGACCTTCCTGACCCTGCCCGGCGAGGTACTGAGGACGACCACCTGGTCGCCGAGCAGCAGCGCCTCGTTGATGTCGTGCGTGACGAAGACGATCGTTCGACGGTGCCGCTGCCAGATGTCGAGGAGCAGCCGCTGAGCGCTGATTCGCGTCAGTGCGTCGAGAGCGCCGAACGGCTCGTCCATGAGCATCACCGGCGGGTCGGTGGCGAGGGACCGGGCGATGGCGACCCGCTGGCGCATCCCACCCGACAGCTCACGGGGGTAGGAGTCCGCGAAGTCCGTCAGCCCCATTTCCGCGAGGAGCCCGTCGGAGACCTTCCGCCGAGCCTCGCGGCCGACCTTGGCCATGCGGAGCCCGAACTCGATGTTCCCCCGCACCGTGAGCCAGGGGTACAGCGCGTAGGACTGGAACACCATGCCGCGGTCCACGCCTGGGCCCTCGACCTCCACCCCGCCGACGGTCAGGCTGCCCTGAGTTGGTTCCTGCAGGCCCCCGATCATGTTGAGCAGCGTCGACTTGCCGCAGCCGGAGGCACCGACGATGCAGGTGAAGCTGCCGGCGGCCACGTGCAGGTCGATGTCGTCGAGAACGAGTCGTTCGCCGCCCGCACGTGACCGGAAGTGCTTGGACACGTTCCGGACGCGGATGTCGCTCAACGCGCGATCCTCTCGGCATACGGGAACAAACGGGCGTAGAGCGTGCGGAAGAACAGATCGGTGATCAGGCCGAGGACGCCGATCGTCAGGACGCCGGCGATGACCTGGTCGGTGCGCAGGAACCGACCGGCCGAGAGGATCACGTAACCGATCCCGGACTGCGCGGCCACCAACTCGGCCACCACGACGTAGGTCCAGGCCCACCCGGAGGCGATGCGCAACAGGTCGACGACCTGCGGCATGGTCGCCGGCAGCAGCACGTGGAAGAACGCCCGCTTCCGCGAGGCGCCCAGCGTGTAGGAGGCGCTGAGGTAGTCCTTCGGGGTGGCCGACGCCGCGTCCGCCACGATGAGGCACAACGGGAAGAACACCCCGATGAAGATCAGACCCGCCTTCTCCGCCTCCCCGATGCCCATCCAGATGATGAGCAGTGAGATGAAGGCCGTGGCCGGCATGTACCGCGCCGCAGCGATGAGCGGCTCCAGGAACGCCTGGACGACCCGGAGCGAACCCATGGCGATGCCGATCGGCACGGCCAGCACCGCAGCGAGGGCGAATCCGACGAGGATCCGGAAGGCGCTGGCCCCGATGTCCTGCAGGAACCCGAAGTCGACGACCAGCGTGTAGAACGCGCGGCCCACGTCCGACGGGCTGGGCAGGAAGAACGGCTCGACCCACCCCGTGTAGGTGACCACCGACCAGACGGCCAGGACGGTCGCGAAGCCGGCGACGCCGAGGCTCAGCGTCCAGGTCCGCGGGATGGCGGTCATGAGATCCATCCGCCGCGGACGACGGGCCCGGGCGGGCGCCCCCGGGTCCGTCGTCCCGGGGGCGCCCGCTAGGGCCTGCACCTCATCCGAGGTCACGGGCGAACTCCGGTGCGATCGCCTCCGACGCGTCGACCGGCGTGTCGATCTTCCCCTTGGACTTCCAGAAGTCGCTCGCCGACTTGAAGACCGTGAACAGCGGACCGTCCGTGCCGGCGGCGCCCATGAAGGTCTTGTTGCCGTCGAGGCCGACCATCCGGGTGGAGGCCAGCAGCGGGGCGACCTCCGAGACGCTGATCTTGTTCACGTCGGCCACGGTCTTGGCGGTGGCGTCCTTGTCCGAGTCCATGAACGCGTAGGCGTCGATGAGGGCCTCGAGGAACTTCTTCACCGTCTCGGGGTGATCCGCGACGATGTCCTTGTGGAAGCCGATGCCGTCGGCCATGACCTGCGCGTACTCGTCGCCCTTGGTGTTCAGGAGCAGGTGCCCCTTGGGGTTCTTCTGCAGTGCCGTGGTGAGCCAGGGTTCCCAGGTCGCGGCGGCGTCGACCTGACCGGCCGCGAAGGCCGCACCGGCCTGGTCGGACGTCATGTTCTGCACCTTGACGTCACTGAGCGACAGCCCCGCCTTGTCCAGCACGTAGGCGAGCAGGAACTCCATCGTGGAGCCCTCGTTGACGGCGATCTTCTTGCCCTTGAGGTCTTCGACGCTCTGGATGTCCTTGGACGCGAGGATCCCCTCGCCGCCGTTGGCGGTGTCGGGAATCCACACGATCTTCGCCGGGGCGCCCGACGCGATGGCGTGCGAGAAGGTGTCGACGGTGGTCGCCACCGCCTCCACCTCCTTGGCCTTGAGCGCGTTGAAGCGATCGGCCGGGTCCTCGATCGGCACCAGCTCGACGTTGACTCCGTGCTTCTTGTAGAAGCCCTGGTCGCGGGCGACGTACATGGGCGCGAATCCGACCCAGGAGGAGAGGGCGATCCGCACTGTGGGCGGGGCTTGGGAGTCGGAGCCGGTGGAGGAGCCGCCACCACCGCACGCGGAGAGTGCCAGCAACACGGTGGATGCCAACCCGATCGTCACCAGGGATGCACGGGAGAAGCGCATTGCACAACCTTCTTTCGGTAGAAGAGCGTTGCTTGCGGGCGGGCTACTTCTCGACGAATCCCTTGACGTCGCCGACTTCCTTGAGGGTCTCGATGGATGACTGGTAGCCGGCGTCCGCGTGGCGGACCACGCCGATCCCGGTGTCCCCGGTGAGGACGGCTGCCAGGCGGTCGTTCGCCTCGGGGGACCCGTCCGCGATGACCGTGACGCCGGAGCTCTGGAAATAGCCGGCGTAACCGGAGCCCCCGGCATGGATCGCCACGAGGTCCGCGCCCGCGCCGGAGTTGAGGAGGGCGTTGAGCAGTGGCCAGTCCGACACCGCATCCGACCCGTCGGGCATCCCCTCGGTCTCCCGCAGCGGCTGCGCCACACCTCCGGTGTCCAGGTGGTCGCGGGTGAAGGCGATCGGACCCCGCAGCCGACCGTCGGCCACCGCGGCGTTCACGAGGAGCGCGAACCGTGCGCGCTCGCCGTGGCCCAGCCAGCCGATCCGGGCGGGGAGCCCCTGGAACTGCACGTGCTTCTGGGCGAGGGGCACCCAGGCGGCGGCCAGGCTGGAGGGGAACTCGTCGCACACGAGCTGATCGAGGACGGCGATGTCGTCGGGATCCCCCGACGTCGCGATCCACCGGAAGGGGCCGATGCCCCGGCAGAAGAGCGGCCGGATGTACTCGGGAATGAAGCCGGAGATGGACGGCGCCTCCTCGACACCGCCGAGTCGCGCCTGTTCCCGGATGTTGTTGCCGTACTCGAACACGACGGCGCCGGCCGCCCGCCACGCGAGCATCGCCTTGACGTGTTCGACCATGGAGGCCCGCGCCTTCGTGCGGATCTCGTCGGGAGACGTGCGGCGCGCCTCCTGCACGGCGGCCAGGTCGTAGCCGATCGGGACGTACCCGTACAGGGCGTCGTGCGCGGAGGTCTGGTCGGTGACGACGTCGGGCACAACGCCCCTGCGGACCATCTCCGGGAGCAGTTCGGCCGCGTTACCGAGCAGGCCGATGGAGAGGGGCTCGCCCGCCGCCACGGCGTGCTGCGCCCACTCGAGGGCCTCGTCCAGCGAGGACGTGGACCGCTGCAGGTAGCCGGTCTCGATCCGCTTCTCGATCCGGGACGGGTCCACCTCGGCGCAGATGGCGACCCCACCGGCGAGGACGACGCCCAGCGGCTGGGCGCCGCCCATCCCGCCGAGCCCGGCCGTGATCACCAGGCGACCGGCCAGCGTGTCCTGGTCGAAGTGCTTGCGCGCGACCTCGACGAACGTCTGGTAGGTCCCCTGGACGATGCCCTGGGAGCCGATGTACTGCCAGTCACCGGCGGTGTATCCGCCGAACATCGTCAGCCCGCGCTTCTCGAGCTCCTCGAAGTGCTCGGGGGTGGCCCACCGTCCGACGATGTTGCTGGTCGCCATGAGGATCAGCGGCGCGTGGAAGCCGCTCTTGAAGACGCCGACCGGCTTCCCGGACTGGATGACGAGAGTCTCGTCGTCCTCGAGTTCCCGCAGAAGGGCAATGGTGCGGGAAAGGGCTTCGTGATTACGGGCAGCCTTGGCCGTTCCCGCGTAGACGACCAGATTCTCGGGGTGCTCACCATTGGTGAGGGTGTTCTCCAGCATCCTCAGCAGCACCTCTTGTCGCCAGCCCTTGCACCGGAGCTCCGGGCCGATGTGCAGCTGCGGGATACCGCCTGTCGTGCTCGCCATTCTTTGTCTCCTCGGTCCTGCGCGAAAGGCGTGAGGACGCCGGTCCTCCGACAATTCTGATGAAAAGGCGATCTGTGCTGAGAGAGTGCGGAGCGGGGTGGTCGGTGACGGGAGCGGCCGGCACGTCAGTGCGGGCGCGCCCCTCGCCGGCGCGGCGAGGACCCATCGGCCCTCGGCGTCAGGCGAGGTGCATGCCCGCCCGTGGTGCTGCTCGGCCCGTAGTCGGGCGAGCTCCTCGGACCTGTGCCACTCGCCATCGCGAACCACCTCGTGAGTTCATTCGGCCAACCGCTTGGCGGGACACTAAGCCGCTAGACGGTAAGAAGTCAACGGTCTTTCGTGGCCGACCGGGCCCCGTCGGAACGGGAATTCCGCAGGTCACCGGGCCGTGACACAACCGTCACCTCAGCCCCACGCGGCGCTGCCGACGGGGTTGCACGCGACGACCTCACCGGCCTTGATCACCCGGTCGACGAGGTTCGTGCCGAACCTGTTCAGCACCATGCCGTGCTCGGGCACCTGCCAGATGACGAGGTCGGCGATCTTGCCCGGCTCCAGGCTGCCGCGGTCGTGGTCGCGACCGAGCGACTTCGCGGCGTTGATCGTGGCCATGTGCCAGACCTGCGAGTACGACAGGCGGAAGAGCCGGGCGGCCAGTTGCATGGCGGTCTGCATGGACAGCGTCGGACTCGTCCCCGGGTTGTAGTCCGTGGAGACGGCGATGCAGACGCCCAGCTCCACCATCTTCGCCACCAGAGACGGGAAGTGCCCCTTGGGCGCAACCGCGGGCACAGCACCGTCAGCAGCGGGGACGAGTTCCAGCAGGTGGTGGGTCACGCCGGGGACGAGCACGGCGACGCACGAGGACCGGGCCAGCTTGCGCAGGTCTGCCTCCGACGCGTAGTCGAGGTGATCCACCGACGCGGCACCGATGTCGGCGGCGAACCCGGCGCCTCCCGCGTGCCCGGTCTGGTCGCCGTGCACCCGCACGCCGAGCCCGGCCGCCCGAGCAGCCAGGGCCAGGCGGGTGCACTCCTCGAGCGAGAACCCGATCGGGTCGAGGCAGACGTCGCAGTACTCGGTCAGGGGCGCCACCTCCGGCAGCATGGCGATGACCGAATCGATGAACTCGCCGGAACGCCCGCGAAACTCGGCCGGGAGCACCTGCGCACCGAAGAAGGTGCTGATGACGTCCACCGGGTGGGCGCGCAGGCTGTCCGCGACCTCGAGCAGGCGGAGCTCGACCTGCCGGTTGGCCCCGTAACCGCTCTTGGTCTCCAGCGTCGTCGTCCCGTGGTGCAGAGCGACGTCGAGGTCCGCCATGGCGCGCGTGCGCAGCACGTCCGCCGACGCGGCGGCCGTGTGCTGGAACGTCGTGCGGATCCCGTCGTCGATGGACCGCGGCCGGTTGCCGACCAGGTCCTCCCACTCCAGGTGCCGGCTGCCGGCGTGCACGAGATGGGTGTGCGGATCGACCAGCCCGGGCGACACCAGGCGACCGGCCGCGCTGACCACCGTCTCGCTGCGGTACGCGGCGGTGATCGTGGCGGTGTCGCCCACGGCCACGATGCGGCCGCCGTGGATGGCGACGGCCCCGAGCGGGATGACCTCGAGACGGTCGAGGTCAGCGCCGCGGGCCCCCCCCGGAGTCGTCCGGCAGGTGACCAGCTCCGCCGCATCCACCACCAGCATGTCGACGGTCTCCCGGGCATGGGTGCCCAGATCCGCCACTCGTCCATCTACCATGGTGCGGGACCATATACCGCTAGATGGTTAGTGGGGTGTCATCTCCCACCCGCCGCGTCCGGCTCAGGCGCCGAGCAACTGCGAGAGCCGCTGCGCCCGATTGGCGACCGCCCTCGCCATCCGCTCCACCTGCTCATCGTCGATGCGGTAGGTGGGTCCTGCGCAGCTGAGGGCCGCAACCACGGTCTCCCCCTTGCTGTCCCAGATCGGGGACGCAACCGCGGTCACGCCGGGCTCCACCGTGTCCCGAGTCGTCGCCACGCCGCCCCGAGCCGCCTTGCCCAGCAACGCGGCGCCGATGGCCGTGCCCTCGAGCGGCCAGGTCCGCCCCATCCAGGCGGTGTGGCGGATGGGCTGCGAACTGTCCACGTGGCGCACGTAGACGGCCTGGTCGCCGCTGCGCACCGCCAGGTAGGCCGACTCCCCCGTCTCCCTGGCCAGCCCCTCCAACTCCGGTCCGGCAGCCTCGATGAGCGGAACCGTCTTGATGCGCGACGCGAGAGCGAGCAGGCGGACGCCAGGCCGGTATCGGCCGGCGGTGTCGCGCTCCACGACCTCCTCGTCCTCCAGGGTGCGCAGCAGCCGCGCGACCGTCGTCACCGGGAGGCCCGCCAGCCGCGCCGCGTCGGCGAGGCTCACACCGCCCTCGCTGCCCCGCTCCAGCGCGCCGGTCACGGCGTCGAGGAGCAGCAATGCGCGCGAGACGCTCCTGACTCCCCCGCCCGCGCCACCCGTCTCGTCGGAAAGGTTCCGCTCGCTCATACTGACTCCGTCATCTGGCCCGGCACACCGACATCCAAGCACAAACACCGGGACGCGCATCGAAGTCGATTTCGACGCGTTTACAACGGCCCCGTAATGACCATTACGGGACACGCCCGGAACCCCACCGAGCAGTTGTCGCTGCCACCGGATTTCATATCGGAGGATTTCGCGCGCCGCCGGACGGGAACCGGAAATATCTGCACGCCGGCCGCAGGATGGCTTTCTGACCCCAGGACAGCGTGCCGCGAAGACGTGATCGACAGCGCGCGCCCTCAGCCGCCGTTCCTCAGCCGGGCCCGGAGCTCCGTCCGGCGGATCTTCCCGCTGATCGTCTTCGGCAGCTCGTCCACGAAGTGGATCTCCCGGGGGTACTTGTACGGAGCCGTCACCGTCTTGACGTGGTCCTGCAGCTCGCGCGCCAGCTCGTCGGACGGTTTCCCGCCGGGCGCGAGGATGACGAACGCGGTGACTATCTCGGTGCGGTCGGGGTCAGGCTTGCCGACGACCGCCGCTTCCATGACGGCCGGGTGCTCCACGAGCGCGCTCTCGACCTCGAACGGGCCGATGCGGTAGGCGCTCGAGGTGATCACGTCGTCGGAGCGACCCTCGAACCACAGGTAGCCGTCCTCGTCCTTGGCGGCCTTGTCGCCGGTGTAGTACCAGCCGTCCCGGAACACGGCGGCGGTGGCGTCCGGGTCGTTGTAGTAGCCGCGGAACAGGCCGATCGGTCGGGGTTCGGTTTGCACGCAGATGTTGCCGACGGTGCCCGGCTCCACCGGCTGACCGTCGTCGTCGAGCACGTCCACGACGTAACCGGGTGTGGGGCGCCCCATCGAGCCGGGCCGCACCTCCATGCCGCGGTAATTGGCCACGATGTTGGTGGTCTCCGTCTGGCCGTACCCGTCGTAGACGGTCAGGCCCCCGGTGCCCTCCTTCCACGCGCGCATCACCTCCGGGTTGAGTGGCTCGCCCGCGCTGGTGCAGTGCCGCAGTGCGGACAGGTCGTAGGCACTCGCATCCGCCTGCACGAGCAGCCGGTAGAGCGTGGGCGGCGCGCAGAAGGAGGTGATGCGGTGCCTGGCGAGCATCCGGAGGATGGTGTCTGCGTCCGGCTTGCCGAGTTGCACCTGCACCACGGTGGCGCGTTCGTGCCACTGCCCGAACAGGCCGCCCCACGTGGCCTTGGCCCAGCCGGTGTCCGAGACGGTCCAGTGGAGGTCGCCCGCGCGCAGGTCCTGCCAGAACCGGGCGGTGATCACGTGGCCCAGCCCGTAGGAGGCCTGCGTGTGCAGCACCATCTTCGGCTGGGCCACCGTGCCGCTCGTGAAATAGATGAGCATCGGGTCGTCGGCGGCCGTGGGGTCCTGCGGCGTGCCGCCGTCCCCGGCCGATTCCATCAGCGCGCTGAGAGAGTGCCATCCGTCCGGCGCCCCGGCGCCTGAACAGATCACGTGCCGCAGCGTCGGCAGGTCGCCCACCACGCTCTGCACCTTCGCCGCTCCGGCCTCGTCGGTGATCGCGGCGACGGCGCCGGACCGGTTGATGCGGTAGGCGATGTCCTTCCCGGTCAGCATGTTCGGCCCGGGCAGCGGGACCGCGCCGATCCGGATGGCGCCCAGCACCGCCGCGTACCAGGCCGGCACCCGGGGCAACATGACGAAGACCCGGTCGCCCTTGCCGATGCCCAGCTGCTGCAGGGCCCGGGCGGCGCGCCGGGAGTCGGCGGCGAGGTCGGCGACGGTCTGACGTGCCACGACATCGCCGGCTGCGTCCAGGGTGAGCAGCGCCGGGGCATCGGGTTCCTCGGCGGCCCACCGTTCGACGATGTCCAGCACCGGGTTGAAACGTGCAGGAGGCTCGAGCACGAATTCCCGCCGCGCCTGGTCGTAGTCGACCAGGTTGGGGACGACGTTCCTCGACGGTGTGCTCATGACGGGTCTGCCTCTCGATGCGCTGTGGGAGCGGATGCGGGGAGATCGGAGGTGCCTGGGCACAGGCCGGCGACGGTCAGTGCTCGACCGCCGAGAGAAGCCGACGGCGGGGATGGACGAGATCGTGACGAGCGTCACTGAGGGTTGTCAAGCAACACCGAACACGGGTCCACCAGCACTTGACTCGACGTCAGAAGGACGGCGGCGTGATCACCCAGAGCGTGCGCGTGGGGCCGTCCCCGTCCAGCACACGCGTCCGGTGCGGGATGGCGCTCGGGAAGGAGATGGTGTCGCCTTCCTCCAGCACGTAGCTCTGGTCGGCGACCGTCACCTCGTACCTGCCCTGCAGGACGAGGCCGAACTCCTCGCCCTCGTGGCAGTACACCTCGCTCGCGCTCTCCGGCGGCTCCTCGGAGAGGATGACCTCGAGCTTCCGCTGCAGGTCAGGCGTCAGCAGCTCGACGTGGCCGGCCGCCCCGACGTAGCCCAGCGTCTTCCGGGCGCCCCGCCGGACCACTGTGACGTCGCGAGCCTCGGCGCTTCCGTTGGCCGTCCTGGTGGGCGGGGCTCCATGTGTGGCGGCGCCCCCCGTCGGCTCCTCGCGGTGGAGGTCTTCGATCAGGGTCCCGACCGGCACGCCCAGGGCCCGCGCGATGCTCACCAGTGAGCCGATCGACGGCGTCGCAGCGCCGGTCTCGACCTGGCTCACGAAGCTCTTGGACAACCCGGTCCGCTCTGCCACCTGCTGCAGCGTGACACCCCCAGCCTTGCGGGCCGCGCGCAGACGCTCACCGAGTTCCATGGACTCCCCCTCCCGGTAGGGCAGTGGAAGCAGGGCCGGCGCGGCGCCGTGACGGACGGGCCTCGTTGTCACGCAGCACTGAACTTCGACAGGGCGGGAACGTAACACCGCGGATTCAGGGTTCGTACCGTCGCGGCACCCTCGCACCACCGACCCGGAGCCCGGAGCCGTCAGCCGTCGACGTATCGGTCGCGGTCGACGACGAACTGGCCGGTGGCGGTGTTCGAATTGATGAAGTCGGGCAGCAGCGGGATCCGCACGGTCACGGTCACGCAGACGGAGAACTTCTCCCCCGGCGCCCATGTCGGTGTGTAGGAGCCGGCCGCGGCACAATCCGCGCCGGGCGGCGCGTAGCCCAGCCGCACGTCGGTGGCATCGACCGACTGGTCCTCGACCGCGATCTGCACAGCCCGCTGCGCCCGGGCCTGACCGGTCGCGGGATCCGGTGCGGTGCCCATCGCGCGCCCGGCCTCCCGCGCTGCCTCCGTCGACGCGAACACCCCGCGCTGCACGGCCGAGAAGCCGGCCACGAGATAGACCAGCGGCACGAAGACCACCAGTGCGATGAACACGAACTCGACCAGCGCGGAACCGCTCTCCTCGCTCATCGCCGCAAGTCGCGCGCGGAGGCTCACGCCGTCTCCTTCACCGCACGGCCGGTGACCTGCAGCGGCAGCAGGTTGCCCAGCCCGGCCAACAGCGACGGCACCGAGCCCGCGCAGCGCACCACCACCAGCGTCAACCCGGTCGGGTCGACGTCCTCGGCCGACGTGCAAGTCAACCCTCGGGCCGTCCGCACGGACGTCGCCCGGCCCACGATCTCCACGGTGCGGCCCGCACCCAGGCCCGAGTCGACGTCGGCGTTGGCCGCGAACCGGGCACCCTCCTGCGCGCTCGCCGTCACCACGTTGCGCACGTGCACGTAGACAGCCACCTGCAGCACCGCCAGCAACAGCACCACGATCACCAGCGAGACCAGCACGAAGTCGACGACGGCGGCCCCGCGCTCGCCGTCGTTCGGTGTCCCCTCTGCAGGGCCCCGCCGCGAGCCTGCGAGTGGTGGGGGGCAGAGGGGTCCTTTCTCAGCCCGCATTCGTGACGGAGTTGAGGGCGTTCGTCACGGCGTTCACGATCGCCGTGCGGAACGGGATGAGGATCGCCAGCACCAGGGCCGCCGTCATCACCGTGATCATCACCCAGCCCGGGACGTCGCCCCGCTCCGGATCGTCGCCCCGCACCCGCTCGGCCAACGCGGCCAGGGCCGCAGTGAGGTACGCGTACGCGCGCATTCGTCGTCCTTCCTGTCGGTCCCGCGGCTCACTGCGCCAACGAGACGATGCTGATCAACCCGGGGAACAGGGCGAAGAGAACGGTGACCGGCAACACCAGAAAGACGACCGGCACCATCATGGCGATCTCCTTGCGACCGCCGGCCTCGAGCAGCCGGCGCTTGCCGGCCTCCCGCACGTCGGCAGCCTGGGCCCGTAGCACCTCGGCGAGCGGGGTGCCGCGTTCGATCGCGACGAGCAGCCCGTCGATGAACCGGGCGAGCGGGTCGAGCGACGTCCGGTCGGCCATCTGCTGCAGCGCGTCGGACAGCGGCACACCCGCCCGTGCCCGGCCCAGCGCCGCACCCAGCTCGCGGGCCAGCTCGCCCCCGGAGAGTCGCGTGACCCGCGCGATCGCCGCGACCGGGCTCTCCCCTGCCGTCACGGCCAGCGCCAGCAGCTCCGCGACCACCGGGAACTCGGCGAGCAGCAGCTCCTCACGGCGCTGCACCTGCCGGGTCAGCCACCAGTCGCGGCCGAGCACGCCGCCGACCGTGCCCGCGACGCAGAGCAGCGCGGCGGACAGGACGTTGACGCCGCCGGCCGCCACCGAGCCGACCGTGGTCACCAGCGCCGCGCCGAGCAGTCCGAGGCCACCCCACACGACCTGCTCGACGCGGAAGTCCTCGACGGTGGCGTCGGTCGCGAGCGCGTCCAGCCGGCGGCGCACCGCGGCCCGCCCGCCCAGAAAGCGGTCGACCACCCGGGCGCCGTCGCCGATGGCCGGGCCGAACACCCGCCGGGCCGCCGTGAGCAGCCCCGGCTCGGTCGCGGTGCCGAGCAGCCGGGATGGCGGCGGGGTGTCGTGCACGTAGGGCGCCAGCCGGTCGACCAGCCGCACCGACCGGAACGGTGGTGCGAACCGGAGCACGAGCACCAGCCCGGTCGCCGCGGCCAGGCCGAGCAGCATCCCGATCAGCCCCGCGCTCATTGCAGCACCCGCACGTCCTGGGGCAGCCGCCCGATCCGCAGCATCAGCCGGTAGGCGATCAGGCAGACCGCGCCGCCGACGACGAGCAGCGCGGTGCCGAGCGGCGAGTCGTAGGCATCCAACGTCGTCGACTGCGTGGCCAGCAGCAGGAGCACGACCCACGGCGCCGTGACGGCGAGCCGCGCGGCCTGCACCACCCAGCCCTGGCGGGTCTCCAGCTCGGCGCGGGCACGGGCGTCCTCCCGCAGGAAGGTGGCGAGCGTCCGGAGCACCCGGCCGAGGTCGCTGCCACCGACCTCTCGCGCCACCCGCAGCGTCTCCACGATCCGGTCGCCGACCGGGTCGGCGAGATCGTCCTTCAACCGGTCCAGGCAGGCACCGAACCGACCGCTGGACCGGTACTCCGCCGC
This sequence comes from Blastococcus sp., assembly GCA_025465355.1. Classification (GTDB taxonomy): domain Bacteria; phylum Actinomycetota; class Actinomycetes; order Mycobacteriales; family Geodermatophilaceae; genus Blastococcus_B. Next base: position 54,362 of record JAODNN010000028.1, read on the forward strand.
GAACCGTGCGAACGGCGGCCGCAGCACCTCCGGCCCACGGAGCGACAACGCCGACAGCGCCTCCGGCAGCGACAGCCCGGCCCGCACGGCCGAGCCCAGGTTGTCGACCACCTCCGGCCAGACCTCACGCAGGTCGGCCTGCCGCCGAGCCGCGAGCCGGCGCACCTGTGCGTACGGCAGCACGAACCCGAACACCGCGAAGGCCAGACTGATCGTCACCGTCCCCGTGGTCAGCAGGACGACGAGCAACACCAGGACGCCGAGCCCGAACTGCAGCGCCACCAGCTGCGCGGCGTTGATGCCGGTCAGCCCGGCGGCGGCCAGCAGCTGCTGATTCCGGCCGATCCGGCGCGGGGTGGTTCGCGGCTCCGGCGCCCGAGAGCCGCTGCGCCAGATCAGCAGCAGCCCGACGCCGAGCACCAGCCCGAGGAAGGCGCCCGTCACGCGAACCGTCCCTCGCCGAGCAGAGCCGGGAGGTCGAAGCCGAGCAAGGCGAAGCGATCCGGGTGCGGCGGGTACCCGTCGGCGCGGACCAGCCGGCCCTCCCGCGTGGTGAAGATGTCGGCGGTCTCGATGACGCCGGCCTCCGCGCGACCGGGCAGCGCGACGATCTCCCGCACGCGGCGTTGGCCGGAGGGATCGGTGCCGACGTGCACGACCAGGTCGACGCTCGAGGCCACGGTGGGGACGACGAACGCCGTCCCGATGTTCTCGCCGGCCAGCAGCGGCAGGGTGCACATCTTCACGACGGCCTCGCGGGCGCTGTTCGCGTGCAAGGTGCACATGCCGGGCAGACCGCTGTTCAGAGCAATGAGCAGGTCGAGGCACTCCTCCTGTCGCACCTCGCCGACGACGATCCGGGAGGGCCGCATCCGCAGCGCTTCTATCACCGGCCGGCGCAGCGGGATCTCACCGGCACCCTCGAGGTTGGGCTGGCAGGTCTGCATGGAGACGACGTCGGGAAGGGGGACCCGAAGCCGGAAGAAGGGCAACTGCACAGGCGACGTGACGCTGTTGACGCGCGTCACCAGGCCGCTGGCGAGTCGCCAGTCGCAGGGGAAGCCCGGCGCAACCAGATCCAGGTCGGGCCGAACAGTCGCCGCAGGCGGCTGGTAATGAGGTTCGGCGCGCCGTCGACGAATAGGCACGCATCCCTTGCGCTTCTCGGCTGAATCTCGCGACAGTGGGCTACTACCGGCCAGCTCTTTCGCTCCGGGCGCACTTCGGAACAGCCGGCAACCGGCTGAGTTCCCCCGGCTCGGCCGGGAGAAGCCGTCCACCTCCACGGTCAGTACGACCTACTACCGGCGCAGCGATACCACGGGTCAACGTTTGGCTCCCACCACGACGCACCCACGTCGTTGACCCCTCGAACCTTGAAACACATGTACTGATCAGGCAGAACCGTCCAGTCGTACGTAGCAGTTTGAGGTGTAACGGATCTAGTCACATCTCCATTACTTATCTCCCAGGACGACGGAGGACTGAAAACATCCGCGGAGACGGGGGTCCACCTCAAGCGGATCGTCGTTGAATTGACCATTTTCACAACGAGATCCCTCGGGGGTAGCGGGGCGGTCCTCCATTGAACCGTGGGCCCCCCGCCTTCTGTTGGGGCATTCACGTCATATACATGAGATCGGAAGGGGCTTCCACCTACCTGGATGCACGCGGCTCTCCCCGCCTTGCCTCCACCCCACGACCTGCATACATCACCTGAATTGGCCACCGCCTGGTCCGCCGTATGACCCCAGCCACTCCCCCACGCCCAGTCCAGCTCGCGTGGTGCCCGACCAGAAGAAGCGAAGCCGACAAATCCGTTGTGCACCCACGCGAATGGAGCGCAATCTTTATAGTAGTCAGCCTGATGTCCCGCTGCATAGGCAAGACAGGCATTCAACGCCACCGCCTGCGCATCGTTAGCCGTCGCACCAAACCCCTCTCGGAGCGCCTTCAGTGAAGGGCTGAACGCGACAGCCGCATAGCTCTGCTCAGCTGCCGAAGCCGGCCATACGACTCCCAGAGGGATAGCTAGTCCACATGCAACCACAAGCGAGCCGACCACTCGCCCTCGCCGAAAAGTCCGACCAATCGACATCGGCCAGAACTTGAATCGTTCCATGACCACTCCTGTGCACGACCCGAGTCGACTCCGCAGCGGTCTTACCGAAAGCCTATAGGCGGAATAACCTGCCCACTGTCAGAATTTATCTTGCATCGGACGCGACCACGTACGGGAACCCGCACACCTCGCGCTGCAAACGTCCCCCACCCCACACGGGACCGCCACAAGGCCCGGAAGGCTGCCGGAGATAGAAGTTTCGCTCCTCGAGTCCGTCGACGCCAGGGGTGGTTACACCTGGCCTTGAAGCTCGGCGAGTCACGCCCCAGTGCTACTCGGCAACCACGACCAGCTTCGCCAGCTCGAGCGGTGTGGCCCACCGGCTGCACCAGGCGGCGCACCGGGATCTCGCGGCACCCTCAGGATGGACCGACGGGTCCACATGGAGACGACGTCGAGCAACGACACTCGAAGCCGGAGACGCGCCAGGTGCACAAGCCACTGACCCCGTCCAAGCAGCAAGAAGCGAACGAAAGAATTGCCTCCATGCCGGCAGATGTGCCTTCGGAGCGAGAACGCCCCCTGCGGGTCATCGCAGGCTGACCTCGGGCGGCGGCTACATCGGGCAGGTCTCAGCCAAGGCATACCCGCGAGGCGGGCCGACGGCGCCGGAAGCCTCTGGCCGCCGGCGGTCCGTGTGTCAGGAGTCGGATCGGTCGCCCGGTCCGGCCCCGCGGACATCCCGCCGCAACGGATGGTGCTCAGGAACCTCCACGAGGACGATCGGCACGCCGTCGGGATCCGCAATCCACATCTCGATCAGACCCCACGGCTCCTCGCGCGGCGGGCGCACGATCTCCACCCCTGCCCCCGCGAGCCGGGCATGCTCCTGCGCGACATCACGCACCTGCAGCCACAGAGACACATTCGGCTGCGCAACCGTCTGCCCCGCACCGGAGACTTCCAGGAACCCACCACCCAGGAAGAACACGACCGACGGGCTCGCCGGATCACCGAACTCGCGGTAGACGGCCAGCCCCACCACGTCGCGGTAGAACCGTCGGGACCGGTGCAGATCGACCGGACGCAGCAGAACCCGACTTCCGAGGACCTCCACCTGCGCGATCATGCCCGCGTCTCTCTGGTCGACCCTCAGGGCGGGTCCGCCGCCGCCAGTGCGGCCGTCGGGACCGGCTCGGGGTGTGCGTGCGGTAGGACATCCGGATAGACGTCGGGCCGCGCCGCCGGAACTGCATAGGCCCAGACGAGATGCCGGACGACGGGGACGGTGCTTGACCTGAGGAAGCCCCGTGCACGCTCCTCCAGCGCGGCGTCGGCCATCGTCCCCCGCTCGAGGTGCTGGCGCAGGTGCTCGTGCCAGGTGCTGACGGTGAACGTCTCCAGGAACACCTCGGGATCCTCGGCGTCCTGGAACACCCCCCACAGGGCAGCGCCGGTACGTCGGCGGGCACGGGCGACCTGTCGCATCACACCGAGGAATGTCGGGATGTCGGGACCGCGCACCTTCCACTCCACCGTCACCAGCACCGGTCCGGCGTCGGGGGCCCAGTCCAAGGACGGTGGCCGGGGCCATGGCAGTTCCGTCGGCCGGACGTCGTGAGCGAAGTCCAGCGGCACCAGCAACAACCCCACCAGCGCGGCCAGGACCAGTCCCCCGGCCGGCAGGAGGAACGCCGCCGTGAGCCCGAGCGTGTCCGCGACCGCGCCCCAGACCAGCGCCCCGAGTGCCTGCCCGCCCATGAACACGAGCTGGAAGTACGCCAGCGCGCGGGCCCGGGCCCAGGTGGGGAGCAGCAGCTGCGCCGTGGCATTCAGCGTGGACTGGACGGCGATCCAACTGAGGCCGGCAAGCACCAGTGCCGCGACGACCACTGACTGCGAGGGGTGGAGGCCCACCACGGCGACCGCGGCCGCGTAGGTGAGCATCGCGATCGGAACGATCGCTCCGGAACCCCGCCGGGCCCGGAGCCGCGGCAGCACGGCGGTACCGAGGATCGCCCCCAACCCCACTGCGGCCAGCAGCCCGCCGTACCCGTTGGGTCCGAGGTGCAGGGGGCCGCGGGCCAGCGCGGGCAACAGGGCCCACAGGCCGCTGGCGAACAGCATGAACAGCGCCGATCTGGCGAGAACGCTGCTGAACGCCGGTGCGCTGCGGACGTACCGCCAGCCCGCGTGGATGGCCTGCCCGACCGGCTCGGCGCCCAGCCGCCGCGGCGTGATCGGCCGCGGCCAGCGGTAGAGGACGGCGAGCACCCCGAGGAAGGACACGGAATTCAGCCCGAACGCCCCGGCGGGGCCGGCCACCGCGATGAGCAGCCCACCGATCGCCGGCCCTACGGCGCGGGCGACGTTGGCGTTGGCGCCGTTCAGCAGGGCCGCCATGGGGAGCTCCTCACGGGGCACCAGTTCCGGCTGAACCGCCTGGAAACAGGGCGCGGCGAGTGCCTGGCCCACGGCCAGCAACGAGGTGAGGGCGAGCAACAGGTTCGGCGTCACCGCGCCGGCCGCGGTGACCACGGCCAATGCGGCGGACGCCAGCAGCATCAGCGTCTGGCTGAGCAGCAGCAGCCGCCGCCGGTCGAGGATGTCGCCGAGCGCTCCGGCGGGAATGACGAGGAGGAAGACCGGCAGCGTCGCCGCCGTCTGCACCAGGGCGATCTGCAGGGCGCCGCCGCCGAGGTCGCCCATGAGCCATTGCGCACCCACCGTCTGGGCCCAGGTGCCGATGTTGGCGACGAACTGGGCGATCCACAGCGCGCGGAACCAGGTGCGTCGCAGGGGCGCCCAGCCGGACCGGACGTCGCTCCGGGAGGATCGGGGGGCAGCGGTGTCCCTGTGGACGTCCGCGACATCGACCATTCCGGGGGCCTACCCGGCGGGCCGGCGCCCACGCGCCCGTGCGTCGGCCGGGGCGACCCAGTCAGCCCATCGCGGCCAGTCCACGCTGCACGGCCGTGTTCCCAGCATCCAGGCGGTCCCGCACCGGCGGAAGCAGCTGCCCCTCGGCGTCGAGCAGGTCGCGCCAGCTCCGCAGGGGTGCCCACCCCAGGAGCTTGTCCGCCTTCACGCACGAGATCCCGGATGCATCGGCGCGCGGCACCGGGCGCAGGCGGACGGCGTCCCCGAAGTGGCGCCGGACCAGGTCGTGCAACGGCAGGCCGTTGGCGTTGTCCGCGGCGGCGGCGTAGACGACCTCGTGGCCGGTGATGTCGGCCGTGGCCGCGGTGGTGAGCAGCTCGGCCAGGTCGTCGACGACGACGTAGGACCAGAACGAGGCGCTCTTGTCCTCGCCGCGAGCCCGCACGATCGGACCGACGTTGCGCTCGATATTGCCCTCCCATTGAACCCAGGTCGGCCGGACCGAGACGGCGGTGACATCCGAGCGGGCCACCGCGGCGTCCATCAGCTGCTCGCCGAACCATTTGGACAGCGCGTAGGTGTCCTGTGGCGCGACGGGGTGCAGCTCGTCGATGGGCACGTACTGCGCGTGGAAGTACCGCTTCGGATAGGAGAAACCCGGCACGGTCTCGCTGGAGAGGTGCACGAAGCGGCCCACGCCGGACCGTTCAGCGGCTTCCAGAGTGTGATAGGTCGCCATGAGGTTGGTCTGGAAGATCTCGTGGGGCGGGTTCTTCACCGGGCTGGGGATCGCAGCCGCGTGCACCACGGCGTCGTGCCCGGGAAGGACGGCGGCAGCATGGCCGGCGTCGGTCAGATCTGCCTGGATGTAACGGACCGGGCCGGCCCTCTCATAGACCGGCGGCAGCCGATCCACGGCCGTCACGTCGTGTCCCGCCCGCAGAAGGGTGTGGACCGTGGCGGCACCGACCTTGCCACGGGCCCCGGTCACGAGGATGCGCATGCTCCGGTGTACCCGTCCCGACGGACTACCCCGCGCGCCGGCTCATCGAGTTCGGAGTCGCGACGCGGTGGAGCAGTTCGGCGTAGAGCTTCTCGTAGCCGTCGGCCATGACCTCGGGGCTGAAGCGGCTCCGGGCCGTTGCCACGCAGGCCTCCGGGTCCAGGTCGGCCAGCCGGCCCAGGGCCTCGGCGAATTCCTCCTCGTCCTCGGCCAGGAATCCAGTGACCCCGGTAGTGACCAGCGCCGGCAGGCAGCCACGGGCCATCGCCACGACCGGTGTGCCGGCGGCCAGCGCCTCGCAGACCGCCGTCCCGCCCGGCTCGTCCCAGCGGATGGGGAAGAGCACCGCCTGAGAGCGCCGCAGCAGGTCGGCCTTCTCGACCCCCGACACGCTGCCGATCCATCGGGCTCGGTCCCCGTCGAGCTCCGGCGCGACGTGATCGAGGAACCAGCCGACGTCGGGGTAGCCGCGCACCGGGCTGGCCGGGTCTGCGAGGGCGAACTCCAGAGATGCGCGGTCGGGCTGGCCACCGACCGGCCCGGCCAGCACCAGCGGCACCCCGGCGGCCCGGCAGGCGCGCAACGCGATGTCGATGCCCTTGGCTTCGCACAGCCGGGACAGCACGAGGACCGAGCCGGTCCGTTCCTCCCGCCTCGCCGGCGGCCCTTCGGGAATCGGGACCGCGAGCGGCACGGAACCGAGGGTCTGCTGGCGTAGCAGAGCCGACGCCCGCCGGATCTGGGAATCCGAAACGCCGGCGAAGAAGACCCGCCCTCGGCCGTTGAAAGACGCGTAGAAGTCGGCATTGCGTCCCAGGTCCCAGTGCACCGTGTGCAGCACAGGCGGCACCGCATCGCCGAGGGCGCCGAGCACCGCGGGCCCGACCACCTCCAGGTGAGTGTGCACAAGATCGAACGGCGCGCCAGCGGCTGCGTGCCGGCGGATCTCTGCGACCACCGCCTGCGCGTGGGTGTGGGCCGCGCCGACCACCTCCGGATAGGGAGCCGCGAGACGGGCGAACTGACCCACGGGGAAGGCCCACACGTAACCGTCGGCGTCCTGCTCGCTCTCCCCGACGGTCGCCAGGACGACTGTGTGCCCGCGGCTTCGGAGCTCACTGGTCAGCGTCGCGACGACATTCTCCAGGCCGCCGTAACCCAGGGGCGGCACCGCCAGCCACGGGCCGGCATCCATGAGAATCTTCACGTCGGACCACCCGATGCGCGCGCGGCACGGCGGGCGACGTAGGCCGGCACGGTGCACATCGGGGGACGCTGCACCACGCCGACGTCCCACGTCACGGCCTCGATGTCGCCACCGGTCCGCACGTACTGGACCAGATGGTCGCTGGGCACACCGATGCCTGGGCAGCGGGCCAGCGCGGTCTGGAGAATCTGCCCGGCCATCCGGCCCAGCGCCGCGTCGGGCTGATGCGAGTGCTGTCTCGTGCCGAGGTCCACCTGGGCGAGGGCGTCGACCCCGGCCAGCTCCGCGAGGTCGATCAGCAGACCCAGCTCCACGCCGTAGTGCGAGACGAAGGGGATCCGCTCCAACAGCTCACGTCGGCCGGCGTACTCACCGGACAGCGGCTGCACGAAGCCGGACAGCTCCGGCCACAACGCACCCAGGAGCGGCCGGGCGGTCAGCTCCGTCACGCGGCCGCCTCCACTCGGCACCAACCCCTCGGTGGTGGACAGCGGGCGGTCGTAGAGGCCCTTGACGTAGCCGACGGTGGGATCGGTGAGCAGGGGGCCGAGCAGCCCCACCACGAACGTCGGATCGAAGCAGATCAGGTCCGAATCGATGAAGACCAGAAGGTCCCCGTCCGTGACGTGGAGCGACTTCCACAGCGCGTCGCCCTTGCCGGCAACGCGGCCGTGCTCGGGCAGGACATCGCCGACCCGCACCACTCGCGCGCCGGCACGAGCAGCGGCGGCCGCAGTCTGATCGGTCGAGCCGCTGTCGACCACGACCAGCTCGTCCACCAGTGCGTGCCGCTCCATGAGCTCCCGGCGGATCGCCGCCACGATCACGCCGACCGTGCGTTCCTCGTCGAGCGCGGGGAGGACGACGCTGACCGTGCGGTCCTGCGCTCGCTTGGCCGCAGCCAGGGCGCCTGCCTGATAGTCCGCGGCGGTGTAGGTCCGCTGGCTGAGCCACCGGGAGACATCAGCGCGCATACCGGGTCCTTCCCGTCATGCAGTGAACCGGTCGCCGCCGTCGGCTCCGGCGTGCGGCAAGGCGTGGGGCCCCTCAGGGCGGCGACGATCCGCCCGGCACTCGAAGGTCCATGCGCGACCGTTCCGCTGCGGAGATGGTGACCAAGGAGCAGTATCCGCACGGTGACGCGCATTGACACAAGCGCGGACGCGACCAGCCGCCGTCCACTCGACGACAGCTCTCCGCCGGCGTGACCGTCCGGGTAGGGCTGGTGGGGGCCGGTGGTGTCGGTGCCCGGCACGCCCGCACCCTCGTCGGCTTCGACGACGTCGACCTGGTCGCGATCTGCGACCCCGTGGCGGCGTCCGCCGAGGCGCTCGCCGCGGAACTGGACGCCGGGACGGTCCACGACGTCGCCGGCCTGCTCGCGATCGGGCTGGACGCCGTCTGGTTGTGCGTGCCGCCGTTCGCGCACGGCGAGCTGGAGCTGTCGGTCGTGCGGGCCGGATTGCCCTTCTTCGTCGAGAAGCCGCTGGCGGCCGACCTGAACGCCGCCGAGGACGTCGCCCGAGCGGTCGCCGCGGCCGGCCTGCCGACGGCGACGGGGTACCACTGGCGCCATCTGGACACGGTCGGTCGGGCCCGCTCGGCGCTCGCCGGCACCGCGATCCGCCTGGTGAGCGCTCGCTGGTGGGGCGCGACACCGCCGCCGGTCTGGTGGAGCCGGCAGAGCCGGTCCGGCGGCCAGGTCGTCGAGCAGGCCACCCATGTGCTCGACCTCGTCCGGCTGCTGGCCGGGGAGGTGGTGGAAGTGGTCGGCAGAGCTGCCCCGTCCTCGGCCGACGCGCGAGACGTCCCCGACGCCACCGCTGCCGCGCTCCGCCTGGATTCCGGCGCCGTCGGAACCATCAGCACCTCCTGCGTGCTGCCTGCGCTCACGGCTGCCGGGCTCGACGTGGTGGCCGACGGGATCGCGCTGGAGCTCACCGAGAACGCGTTGCGGGTGCGCACCGGGGACGGTGAGATACGCACCGAGCCCGCGGTGGACGCCAGGACCACCGTCGACCGCGCGTTCGTGGACCTGCTCTCCGGCGGGAACGGGTCGCCGGGGATCGTCGACGTGGCCGAGGCGCTGCGGACCCACCGGGTGGCCTGGGCGGTCTCGGAGGCCGCCCGGACCGGTGTCGCGGTCCGCGTCGGGAATCGGTGACGGCCCCTCTCCCGGTTCGCACCCTGGTGGTGCCCCGGCCCGGGGAGCTGACGATCGAGGAGACCGCCCTCCCGCCGCTCCCGGACGGCCAGTTCCGGGCCCAGACGCTGTTCACCGGTCTCTCGGCCGGCACCGAACTCACCTGGTACCGCGGGACCAGCCCGTACTTCCGCGCCGGCTGGGACGCCGAGCTCGGCATCTTCGACCGCGACCGGCCGGCGATGCGGTATCCCGTGCGGCGGCTGGGGTACATGGAGGTTGCCAGGGTCACCGACAGCCGCACCGCCGCGGTGACGGAGGGCGTCGTGGTGGCCATGGCCTACGGACACTCGACCGCCGTGCACGGCGATCCGGTGACCGATCACGTCGTGCCGCTCCCGCCGGATCTCGACCCGTTGCTCGGCGTCTACGTGGCCCACCTCGGGCCCATCTGCGTCAACGGCCTGCTGCACGCCGCCGCGGATGTCGGCGGTAGCGAGCTCCGCGACGGGGTGAACGGCCGGCTCGTCTTGGTGACCGGAGGTGGCACCGTCGGCCTGATGGTCGGGCTGCTGGCACAGCTGCACGGCGCCGCCGAGGTCGTCGTCGTCGATCCGACCGAGCAGCGTCGCGCCGCCGCCCGGGCGCTCGGCCTCCAGACCGTCGACGACACCCCAGGACTGGCACGAGAACTCAAGACCCGGTGGCGGCACGGGCCTTCCGACCGCGGTGCCGACGTCGTCTTCCAGTGCCGTGGCGTGGGCACGGCCCTGGCCACGGCGCTGCGCTGCCTGCGCCCGCAGGGGACCGCCGTCGACCTGGCCTTCTACACCGGTGGTGCCGGGGACGTGGCACTCGGCGAGGAGTTCCACCACAACGGACTCTCCCTCCGCTGTGCGCAGATCGGGCGGGTGCCCCGCGGGCTGGCCCACCGCTGGGACCGGCGGCGCCTCTCGCACGAGACGCTCAAACTGCTGTCCGACCACGGTGAGAAGATCCAGGCGAACCTGCTGACCGACGTGGTCCCGTTCGATCAGGCGCCGATCCTGTTCGCCGATCTCAGCGCGCGACGACGCCACGTGATCACGGCCGCATTGCGCGTCCCGACACCATGAGTGGGACCGGACCGACCGGGCCGGACGGCACTTCGGCCTGACCCGCTCTTGCGGAGGGCGGGTGAGGGGACGACGCTGGCGGACGCGCCGATCGGGGCCGGCGCCCTCGCTCCGGGGTCCGATCCCTGCGAGCGGCTACGACCTGGTCCGCGAGGCCGGGACAAGGGACGCCATGTCACTGAACCAGGGGCACTCGTCGACCCGCCGATTCACCGTCCCTGGGCTGGCGGCCGAGGCCGAGATCCTGGTCGACCGCTGGGGCGTGCCGCACATCTTCGCCGGGTCCCAGGGCGATGTGTTCCTCGCCCAGGGCTTCAACGCCGCCCGTGATCGGCTCTGGCAGATCGACCTGTGGCGCCGCCGGGGGCTCGGGCGCCTTTCGGAGGTCTTCGGCCCGGAGCACGTCGAGCGGGACCGGGCAACGCGGCTGTTCCTCTATCGCGGTGACATGCACGGTGAATGGCTCGCCTACGGCTCGGACACCAAGCGGGTGGCCACCGCCTTCACGGCCGGCGTCAACGCCTTCGTCGAGCTGACCCGAACCGACCCCGACCTCCTGCCGGTCGAGTTCACTCGACTCGGCTACACCCCGGCGACCTGGCAGCCCGAGGACGTGGCCCGCATCCGCAGCCACGGTCTCTTCTACAACTTGCGGCAGGAAGTGGCCCGGGCGCTGACGCTGCGGGATTTCGGCCCTCAGGTGGAGGCCCTCCGACGGCAACTCGAGCCGCCTCACGAGCTGACCGTGCCCGCGGGGCTGGACCTGTCCCTGATACCTGAGGACGTGCTCGCCGTCTACGAACTGGCCACCACGCCGCCCCCCTTCACGGCAAGCGCGGTCTCCGGGGACGACGTGCCGCCCCCGGAGACGTCCGGTCAGAACAGCAACAACTGGGTGCTGGCCGGCTCCCATACCGCGACCGGCCGGCCCCTGCTGGCCAACGACCCGCACCGGGCGGTGTCGGTGCCGTCGCTGCGCTACGTCGCGCACCTGTCCACGCCCGACCTCGACGTCATCGGCGCCGGGGAGCCGGCACTGCCGGGCATATCGATCGGGCACAACGGGCGGATCGCCTTCGGTCTCACGATCTTCTCGATCGACCAGGAGGACCTCTACGTCTACGAGACCAACCCGGCGGAGCCGACCGAGTACCGCTACCAGGGGCGCTGGGAGCCGATGCGGGTCGTGCAGGAGACCGTCCCCGTGGCCGGCGGCGAACCGGTCCCTGTCGAGCTGCGGTTCACCCGGCACGGGCCGGTGGTCCATGAAGACCCGGAGCGGCACACGGCGTTCGCGGTGCGCGCCGCCTGGCTGGAGCCGGGCATGGCCCCGTACCTGGGCAGCATGGACTACATGCGGGCCCAGACCTGGGACCAGTTCCTGGCCGCGATGAACCGGTGGGGCGCCCCCCCGGAGAACCAGCTCTACGCCGACACCGACGGCACCATCGGTTGGAAGACCGGCGGGCTGACCCCGATCCGGCCGAACTGGGACGGGTTGCTGCCGGTGCCCGGCGACGGGCGGTACGAGTGGGCCGGGTTCTACGACATGGACCTGCTGCCCGGGGCGGAGAACCCGGAGACCGGATGGCTGGCCACCGCCAACGAGATGAACCTGCCCCCGGACTTCCCGCCCGATCGGGTGATCGCCTACGACTGGTACGCGCCCTCCCGGCGTCAGCGGATCGAGGAGGTGCTCACCGCCTCCCCCACCATGTCGGCGCGGGACTGCGTGCGGCTGCAGACCGACTACGTGAGCATCCCCGCCCGACGCATCGTCGCCCGCGCAGTGGCACTGCTGGCCGAGGACGCCGCCGTGGCCGAGCCGCTCCGGATGCTCGCCGACTGGGACGCCGACCTGGCTGCGGACTCGCCGGCCGCGGCGCTGTTCGAAGTCTGGTACCGGCGGCACCTGCGGCCGGCCCTGCTGCGCGCGGCCCTGGAACGGTTGGTGGAGCCCGGCCGGGTCGAAGCGGCGCTGCGGGCCACCCTCCCCGACGAGGTGCTGCTGGCCGATTCCCGCGTCGATCTGGACCTGCTCGAGCACCCCGGGACCCGGTTCGGGCCGGACCCGGACGCCGTCCTCACCGATGTGCTGCGGAGCAGCCTGGCGGCCGCGGTCGGCGACGTGGAGCAGTCGCTCGGCGCCGACCGCGACGGGTGGGGCTGGGGACGGCTGCACGTGGCCCGGCTACGGCATCCGCTGGCCGCCCGGCTCGGCGAGTCGCTGGCCGACCGCACCGCCGTCGGACCGGCGCCCCGCGGGGGCAGCGGGGACACTGTCGGCAACACCGCCTACACGCCGGACTTCGTGCAGAGCGCCGGCGCGACGTTCCGGATCGTGGTCGACGTCGGCAGCTGGGACGACTCCCTGGTCGTGAACTCCCCCGGCCAGTCCGGCGCCGCGGACAGTCCGCACTACGCCGACCTCTTCGGCATCTGGGCCGACGACGACGCCTTCCCGCTCGCGTACTCCCGCGAGGCGGTCGAATCCGCCGCTGAGCAGCGGATCGTCCTCGAACCCGGATCGCCCCCACCGGCTTAGTCGCCCCCGCACCCCAGGAGGTTCCCGTGACGTACCAACAGCGCGCCGGCAGGGTTCAACTCACGGACGGCAACAAGGTGGCGGTGGCCCTGGGCCTGGACGTGGATGCCATGGCCATCTGGGACGGCTCCTTCCACCGGTGGACCCCCGCCTATCAGTCCCGCGGTGAGTTCGGCGTCGAGGTCGCTGTGCCCCGGCTGCTGCGCCTCCTCGACCAGCACGGGGTGAAGGCGACCTGGTGCATCCCCGGGCACACCGCCGACACCTTCCCCGAGGCCTGTCGGGACATCGCCGCGGCCGGCCACGAGATCGCCCACCACGGGTACATGCACGAGAACCCCACCGAGGTGGACAGGGACCGCGAGTACGAGGTGCTGCTCAAGGGCGCCGACGCCCTCGAGCGGATCTCCGGCAGCCGCCCGCGCGGCTACCGCTCGCCGTACTGGGACTTCAGCCCGAACACCCTCGACCTGCTCGAGGACATGGGGTTCGCCTGGGACAGCAGCCTCATGGGCAACGACTTCCACCCCTACTACCCGCGCCGCGTCATCCAGGACGACTGGGTGCAGCACGGCCAGCACAAGGTGGGGAACGGCCCCAGCCGGTTCAGCGATCCGAGCCCGGTCATGGAGATCCCGGTGTCGTGGTACCTCGACGACTTCCCCGCCCAGGAGTACGTCACCGGCATCCAGGAGGGCATGGGGCCCGTCGAGCACATCGAGTCGCGCTGGCGGTCGATCTACGACTATGCCGCCATGCAGGACGACGGCGGCGTGTACGCCCTGACCACCCACCCGCAGACGATCGGCCGCGCGCACATGATCCAGATGCTGGAGCGCCTGATCGTCCACATGAAGGAGAACGGCGCCCAGTTCATGACGCTGAGCGAGGTTGCGGCGGCGACCACATTCGACTGACCCGTAAGCGACACGGCAGGTTGGAGACGTAGCAGCCCGTGGGGCCTGCGCTATCAGGTGATGAACGCGCGACCGCACCTGCCGTTCCTCGCCCTCCAGTCTTTCGGCTACGACCACGACGACATCTCCGCTGACACAGCGCTCGGGGACGACGACGCGGTCCGGACCGACGCCGGCCCGCGCAGCGGCGGTGTTCTCGACCGTGACGAGGTACGGATGGCTGCCGGCCGTCCGCTGCGCCGCGAGCTGCTGCATCTTCGGGCCGAGCGCGCCGAGGAACCCGCGGATGCGGGCCAGCGGGCGCTCGTAGGTGCCCCGGCCGGCGCGCTCCACCGTCGGGGCGCCAGCCGGGAAGTTGCGCGGTCCGAGGCAGCGGAACCGCTGCCGTGGCGGCGAGCCGTAGGCCCCGTCCTTCACCACGGGCCGGCCCTCGAGTCCGTCCCAGTGCACCGCGGCAGGTCTTTCGCCGGACCGCCCGGCAACCTGATCAACCGTCCCCTTCCCAACCGCCTCATAGCGGCAGTCGGCAAGGGTGCTCGTGACCTCGAGTCATCACGCTCGAATCAGAGTGGAGGGAGTACCCACCCCCTCCATTCTCAACGTATAGCGCACTGGGGGGCTTGCGGCAAGACCCCGGTTGTGCCGCAGAATCGCCGGCCGGGGTCAGGACCTGCGGAAATGGGAGTAGCAAATGCGGGCAGAATTCAGCCGCGCTCATGAGCGCCGGAAATGTGGATCAGGGTCGCGACCTGAGATCGGAGCTCATGCCGTGCCCCCTCTGCACACCAGCGCGTTCGACCTTCCCGACCACCTCAGCGCCAAGGCCGAACCGGCCCTGATCACCGACGACGAGGAGCACTTCGCGGCACTCGCCGACAGCCTCCGGCAGGCCATCGCCGACCTCTCCGAGCGCCTCGACGCCGAGCGGAAGGCGCCCGGCGGCATCGGCCAGGAGGCCCTGGACCGGGACCTGGAGATTCATCGCCTGACCGCCCGCCTGCGCACCCTGCGCCGCTACGGCCTGGACCTGTGTCTCGGCCGCGTCGTGTCCGCGGACGACCCCGAGCCCGTCTACGTCGGACGGCTCGGCCTCACCGACAGCACGGGTCGCCGGCTGCTTCTCGACTGGCGCTCCCCCGCCGCCGAACCGTTCTTCGGTGCCACCCACGCCAAGCCGATGGGTCTGGAGAGCCGCCGCAGGTACCGCTGGACCCGCGGCCGGATCACCGACTACTGGGACGAGGTGTTCGCCTCCGACCGGTTCGAGGGGCACGCCGCCGCGCTCGATGACCAATCCGCCTTCATCGCGAGCCTCGGCAGCAACCGGTCGGCCCGCATGCGCGACGTCCTCGGCACCATCCAGGCCGACCAGGACGCCATCATCCGCGCAGGATCCGACGGCGCTCTCGTCGTCGACGGCGGCCCGGGCACGGGGAAGACCGTCGTCGCCCTCCACCGCACCGCCTACCTCCTGTACTCCGACTCGCGCCTCGGCCACCACCGGGGCGGCGTGCTGTTCATCGGCCCGCACCAGCCCTACCTCGCATACGTGGCCGACGTCCTTCCCAGCCTCGGTGAGGAAGGGGTGCAGACCTGCACCCTGCGCGACCTCGTCCCCCAGGGAGCGACCGCGGGGATCGAGGCCGATCCGGAGGTGGCCCGCCTGAAGGCGGCCATGGACGTGGGGACGGCGATCGAGGCGGCCGCCCGGTTCTACGAGGAGCCGCCCACGAAGGGGATGACGGTCGAGACCGACGCCGGTGATCTCCGGCTCCGCGCCGACGACTGGGCCGAGGCCTTCGAGACGCCGGACCCCGGCACCCCGCACAACGAGGCCCGCGACCAGATCTGGGACGCGCTGCTGACGATCCTCGTGGACGCCTACGACGGCGATGAACCCGAAGAGCTGCTGCGGAAGTCGCTGCTGCAGAACAGGGAGCTGTTCACGACCTTCAACAGGGCCTGGCCACTGCTCGAGGCGAGCGACGTTGTCAGCGACCTGTGGTCGGTGCCGGCCTACCTGCGCAAGTGCGCCCCCCGGCTGACCCCCGACGAGGTGCGGACGCTGCAACGCGAGGACCCGCAGGCCTGGACGGTGTCCGACCTGCCGCTCCTGGACGCCGCACGGCAGCGGCTCGGCGATCCGGAGATCTCCCGCCGCCGGCGTCGGGAGCAGGCGATCGCGGCCGTCGAACGCGAGCGCATGGCCGTCGTCATCGACGACCTGATCGCGGCCGATGACTCCGAACTGCTGCTGATGACGACGCTGCGCCATCAGGATCTCCGGGACGCCCTGGTCGACCAGGCCGCGCTGCCCACCGCCGACCCCGACCTGCTGGCCGGACCGTTCGCCCACGTCGTCGTGGACGAGGCGCAGGAACTGACCGACGCGGAGTGGCAGATGCTGCTGCTCCGCTGCCCCTCCCGCAGCTTCACCATCGTCGGTGACCGCGCCCAGGCCCGGCACGGGTTCACCGAGTCGTGGCAGGAACGGCTCGAGCGGGTCGGCCTCGACCGCATCACCCTGGCGTCGCTGACCATCAACTACCGGACGCCGGAGGAGGTCATGGCGGAGGCCGAGCCGGTCATCCGGGCCGCGCTTCCCGACGCCAACGTGCCGACCTCGATCCGCGGCAGCGGCGTCCCCGTCGTCCACGGATCGACCGACGAGCTGCAGTCGATTCTCGACACCTGGATCGCCGAGCACGCCGAGGGGGAAGGAATCGCCTGCGTCATCGGCGACCCGATGTTCCGGGGGACGTCCCGCGTCCGGTCGCTGACCCCTGAGCTGGCGAAGGGGCTCGAGTTCGACCTGGTC
>JAODNN010000055.1 GCA_025465355.1 Blastococcus sp.
GTCGGGCGGGACAGAGCTTGGTGCGGTCACGAGACGAACGGGGCCACCAGACCCGGCTGGAGAAGCCGGCGGGTCGTCGCGAGGCCCCACGCGTCGAGGCTCCGGAGGCGGTCGCTGCTGCTGCGGAGGCCACCGTAATCCGCCACGACGTCGGCCCAGTCCGCACGGCGCTCGACGTGCGTCCCGGCAACCAGGCAGTCGGCGTCGTTCACCCAGAAGCGGCCCTGCTGCCACGCCCGCCAGCGGCTGTTCATCGCCGCCCCGCGCTGCGAGGGCTGGGAGAGGTCACCGTCCAGCGGTTCGAAGTGGTGCGCGATGTCGGGCCCGATCCGCATCGCGTCGACCAGACCGACGCTCGGCAGGATCGGAGCGCCACAGCCGAGCAGGTAGGCCTCGGGACCGATGGCCTCGCGGATCACCCGGAGCCCGTGCCGGTAGGCGTCCACGCCGGTGCTCTGCGGATCGGCACGGCGTCCCTCCATCGCCCCGGCGTAGACGAAGTCGATCTTGAAGTAGTCGATGCCCATCGCGCGGAGGGTGCCGAACACGTCCCGGAGACAGGCCTCGGCGCCCGGGTGCGTGGCATCGAGCGCGGCGAGGTCCTGACCCCATCCGCGCCCCGGGTGGGCGCCGCCGATGGCCCACTCGGGGTGCTCCCGCAGCACCGCCGACCGGGCTCCCATGAGGAACGGCGCGACCCAGATCCCGGCGCGGCGGCCGGTACGGCGGATGTCGTCGACTGTGGCGCTCAATGAGGCGAACCGGTCGGAGAGCGTCAGCCAGTCGCCGATCTCGGACTGGTAGCCGTCGTCGATCTGGACGACGTCGATGTCGAGACCGAGCTCGCCGATCGCGGCGATGTTCTCCTCGATGTCGCCCTGGGTCACGCGCTCGAAGTAGTGGTACCAGGAGCACCAGACCGTCGGCGGAGGGCGGAGCGCGCCCACCCCGGCGGCCGCGGCGAAGTCCCCGCCCCACCGGGCCAAGGCACTGTCGAGGCCGTCCGCCCCCTCCCCCACGGTATGGACGACCGTTCCGGGGCCACGGACGACGACGACGTCCCCTTCCACGTCCGCCCGGATCGACGGGATCTCCCCGGCAGGGGACGGCGTCGCGAAGACGTGGACCCCCTCCCCCGTGCCGGGATCGACGGCCAACAGCCCCTCTCCCCAGAATGCCCCAGGCGGCGCCGTCCGCTCCGGGCGGTAGTTGCCCACCCGCCGCGCGTCGCTGACCGGGCGGAACGGCCGCTGGTCGAGCCGGTAGCCGGCCGTCGGGCTCCACGACTGCCAGCCGTGCTCGTACACGACCGCCTGTCGCGGATCGACGGAGATGCGGGCCAGCTGCTCGTTCTGGAGATCGGTCATCGCAGCGCGGGACCCTAGTGGGCCGACCTCAGTGGGCCGACCTCCCCCCTGCCGTCCTCAGCCCTTCACCGAACCGGCGGTCAGACCGCGGACGAAGTACCGCTGCAGCGACAGGAACACGATGATCGGAAGGATCATCGTGAAGAGTCCGCCGGCGGTCAGCAGTTGCCAGCCCTGACCCTGCTGACCCAGCAACGAGACCAGAGCGATCGTCAGCGGCTGGTTGGGTCCGGGACCGATGAAGATCAGGGCGTTGAGCAGGTCGTTCCACACCCAGAGGAACTGGAAGATGGCGAACGAGGCCAGGGCCGGCGTCGACATCGGCACGATCAGCCGCCAGAAGGTCTGGAAGTGCGAGGCACCGTCGATCTTCGCCGACTCGATCACCTCTCGCGGCAGGGTCGCCATGTAGTTGCGGATCAGGTACACCGCCAGCGACATCCCGAACCCGATGTGAGCCGCCCAGATCGCGAGGAACGTGCCACTGATGCCCAGCTGCCCGTAGAGCTTGAGCAGCGGGACCAGCGCGACCTGGGTCGGGACGACGAGCAGCGCGACGATGGCGATGAGCAGGAAGTCGCGCCCCGGGAACGCCATGAAGGTGAACGCGTACGCGGCGAAGGCGGCGATCAGGATCGGGATGATCGTCGCCGGGATGGAGATCGCCAGGCTGTTGACGAACGCCGTCCCCATGTCTGCCTTGGTGAAGATGTCGCTGTAGTTCTGCAGGGTCAGCCGGGTCAGGTTGGCCGGCGTCGTGAAGACCGTCCACCAGCCCGACGAGGCCGCGTCGTCCTGCTGCCGGAACGAGGTCATCGCCAGCCCGAAGGTGGGAATGATCCACATCAGGCAGATGACGACGAGCACGATCCGGACCCACATCGGCGACTTCGCGGCCGGGTCGTGCTTGCGGGTGCGCCGCGTCCTGCTGCCGACCGAGGTGGCGTCCGTCCCGAGCTGGACCGGAACCGGGGTCACCGCTTGGGTGCTGCTCATCGGGCGGCCTCCTCGGCACGGAACTGACGGATCTGGTACGCCATGACCGGGATGATGACGACCATGAGCATCACGACGATCGCGGCCGCGTAGCCAGCGTTCTGGTTGGTGAACAGCTGGTTGTAGAAGTCGACGGCCACCACGTTGGTGTTGTAGAGGCCGTTGGTCATGACGTAGACGATGTCGAAGGTCTTCAGGACGCCGATCAGCACCGTGATGAAGACCGTGATCAGCGTGGTCCGGATCTGCGGGACGACGATCCGGAAGAAGATCGACCCCTCGCCGGCGCCGTCCAGGCGGGCCGCCTCGAGCGTTTCGGTGGGCACCCCCTTGATGGCGGCCGACAGCAGGACCATCGCGAACCCGGCCTGGGCCCACAGCAGCATCACCATGAGGAGGAAGCTGTTGACCCGGCCGGTGGACAGTTGCAGCCAGTTCACCGGGTCACCGCCGAAACCGGTGACGACGCCGTTCAGGAGGCCGATCTGCTTCTGGCCGGGCGGGTTCGAGGCGTAGACGAACCGCCAGATCGCCCCGGCGCCGACCGCGCCGATGGCCATCGGCAGGAAGATCAGCGTCTTGGCGGTCTTCTCTCCACGCGGCCGCAACCGGTCGGCGAGAGTGGCGATCAGCAGGCCCAGGACGATGGTCCCCGTCGGGACCACGATGATCCACAGCAGCGTGTTGAAGAGCGTGCTCTGGAAGTCCTTCGAGGTGAGCAGGTCTCCGTAGTTGCTGAAGCCCACGAAGGCGGTACTGGTCGAGTTCGCGAAGCTGTAGAGCACCGTCTGCACGGTCGGATAGACCAGGTAGAGCGCGATCGCCAGGAACGCCGGCAGAAGGAAGAGGTACGGCTTGACCCGGTCCTCCCACTTCCCCGGGAGCACCTCGGCGAGCTTGTTCAGCACGAAGAAGATGAGGATCGCGCCGCCCACGCCGCCGAGCACCGCGAGCACCGCATTTATGATCTTGATGAGCACGGACGCCTCCCTCTACGGACCAGTGGGCAGTGCGCGGTGGATGACCGGGGTGCCGGACGCCGCAGCGCCCGGCACCCCGGCTGCCCTCACTTGGGCCAGCTGGCCTCGATGTTGTCGAGGGCCTGCTTCGCGGTCTCCTGACCGCTGATCCAGGCCACCATCTCCTTCCAGAAGGAGCCGGAGCCGACCGCTCCCGGCATCTGGTCGGAGCCGTCGAACACGAACTCCGTGCCCTTGCTGGTGATGTCGGCGAACTGCTGGGCGGTCTTGCTCGGGTACTTGCTGGCGTCGACGTCCTTCCGCGCGGACAGGTACCAGCCCAGGGGCGCCATGGAGTTCCCGAACTCGGCGGAGCTCAGGTACTTCATGGTCTTCTTGGCCGCGTCGTTGTCGGCGCTGAACAGGCCGGCCATGTCACCGCCGCCGAGCACCGGGTGCGAATCCGCGGTCTTACCCGGCATCGGGAAGACGCCCAGCTGGTTGTCGAGATCCGCGAGGACGTTCTTCGGGAAGAAGCCGGGCTGAGCCAGGAAGTTGCCCTGGCGGTACATGTAGCAGCCGGGCGGGGTGTTGAACATGACGTTTCCGGCCGTGCCGAAGTTGTTGCTCGCGATCGCCTTCCGCCCGCCGTTGGTCTGACCGTCGGCGAGCAGCAGCTTGTCGATCTGGTCGGTGACGGCCAGGACCTTCGGGTCATTGAACGCGATCTTGTGCTGGACCCACTGGTTGTAGACGTCGCTGCCGTAGTCGATCAGCATCAGGTTCTCGACCCAGTCGGTCGCCGGCCAGCCGGTGGCGGGACCGTTCTCGATGCCGAAGCACCAGGGCGTCGCGCCGGTGGCCTTGATCTTCTGGCTGAGGGCCATCAGCTCGTCCAGCGTCTGCGGCGCGGCCACGCCCGCTGCCTGGGCCGCCTTCTTCGGGTAGTAGACGATGCTCTTGATGTTGGCGCTGGCCAGCACCGCGTACTGCTTGCCGTCGACCTGCCCTGCTTCCAGGGCGCCGGGCACGAAGTTCGCCTTCAGGTCGGCGGTGTCCAGGACCGAGGACAGGTCCGCGAGCTTTCCCTGCTTGGCGATCGACGCCATGATCCCCGGCTGCGGGAAGAAGGCGATGTCCGGCAGCTGGTTGCCCGCCACCTTGGTGTTGATCAGGTTGTTGAAGTCCGGCGTCGGCGAGAACTTGATGGTGACGTCGTTCTTGTCCGCCCAGGCCTTCACCACCTTCTGGAAGTCCTTGTCCTGGTTACCGGTGAAGCCGTACATCAGCTCGATGCTGTTGCTGGTGTTGCCCCCGCCGCCGCTCGAACTTCCCGAGCTGAGGCATCCGGCGGTGAGCAGGGCTACGGCGCCGGCGGTCACGGCGAACCTGCCTGCGGATCTGATGCGCATGTGCACTCCTTGGGACGCGTGATCAGCCAGCGCTGACGTAGACGAGTGGTGACGTGGTGTTTCTCGTTCCCGGAACGGAGACGGTGGTGCGTGCGACGGTCGGCTGCGCGCCCCGTCCCGTGGAGGGACAGCGCGAGCCCGGATCGCCGGGTCCGCGGGACGGACGTGGCCGGCGACCCCGCGACCCCTCAGGGGCCGGCCGTGATGCGCCGTCCCGACTGCGCGGAGAAGACGTGCAGCTCGTCGGCCGCCGGCTGCAGGTGGACGGTCTCCCCCTTCAGGGGCGGCTTGCGCGCGTCGACGCGGATGGTCGTCAGCTTGTCGCCCGCGTCCCCGCCGACGCCGGCGCGCAGGGTGCCGTAGGCGTAGGCGTCGGAGCCGAGTTCCTCGACGACGACGACGTCGAACGGGAAGCCCTCACCCTCACCGACCAGGCGCACCGACTCGGGCCGGAAGCCCACGGTCGCGCTGGTGGCGCCTTCCTTCGCCAGGGCCGCCAGCACTCCCCTGGCCAGCGGAAGGGTGCGCTCGCCGAGGACGGCGCCCTCGGCGTCGAGCTGGGCATCGATCAGGTTCATCGCGGGCGAGCCGATGAAGCCGGCCACGAACACGTTGTCAGGACGGTCGTAGAGGTTGCGCGGGGTGTCGACCTGCTGCAGGTAGCCGTCCTTGAGCACCGCGACCCGGTCGCCCATCGTCATCGCCTCGACCTGGTCGTGCGTGACATAGACCGTCGTCGTGCCGAGCCGTCGCTGCAGGGAGGCGATCTGGGTGCGGGTCTGCACCCGCAGCTTGGCGTCGAGGTTGGACAGCGGCTCGTCCATCAGGAACGCCTGCGGGTTGCGGACGATCGCCCGCCCCATCGCCACGCGCTGCCGCTGCCCGCCGGAGAGCGCCTTCGGCTTGCGGTCCAGGTACGGCTCGAGGTCGAGGATCTTCGCCGCGTCCTCGACCCGCGTGCGGATCTCCTCCTTCTTCATCCCGGCGATCTTCAGCGCGAAGCCCATGTTGTCGGCCACGGTCATGTGCGGGTAGAGCGCGTAGTTTTGGAACACCATCGCGATGTCCCGTTCCTTCGGGGCGAGGTTCGTGACGTCCTTGTCACCGATCCGGATGGATCCCTCGGTCACCGCCTCGAGCCCGGCCAGCATGCGCAGCGACGTCGACTTCCCGCAGCCCGACGGTCCGACCAGGACCAGGAACTCGCCGTCGGCAATCTCGAGGTCCAGCGCGTTGACCGAGGGCCGCTCGGCGCCGGGGTACTGCAGAGTCGCGTGCTCGTAGGTGATGGTGGCCATGTGGCGACGTCCCCTTCGCTCGTGCCGGGCGGCGACCGGTAGCCGACGTCCGTCCGGTGGGCGACCTTGCGCGGCGACCTCGCACGACGGGCTACTGGTGAACCAGGCGAACCTTGGCACGCCGGGTGTGAGCAGCGCCACACGAATGGTCACCTTGCGCCGGTTCCGTTATCGAGCGGTGACTCAATCCATCTCTGTGGCCGCTCCGGTCTCCCCGCGCCAGCCGGCCAGCCGGCCGGCGCGGCTCACCGCGCGCAGCCTGCGCTCCGCTGCGGACCGGGACCGCCGCGCGGCCACCAGCAGCGCCTGGTCGCCGCGCATCAGCCGGGTCGTCCGGTCCGGCACGAAGGCCCGGCCGGCGCGGACGATGAGCACCACCGCGGCGTCGTCCGGGAGCCGCAGCTCGGGGAGGTAGACCCCGTGCAGGCGGGAGCCGGCCGGCACGGTCATCTGCATCAGGTCCGCGTCCAGCTCACCGAGGGGTGCGGACTCGACGACGACGTCGCGCGGTGTGACCGGAGCGACGATCCCGAGCCGACGCGCGACCCAAGGCAGGGACCAACCCTGCACCAGGGTGAAGACGACGACCAGCACGAACACGGTGTTGAAGATGAAGGCCGCACCCGGCACCCGGGCCGTGAGCGGGAACGTCGCCAGGACGATGGGCACCGCCCCCCGGAGCCCGGCCCAGGAGATGAAGAGCCGCTGGGGCCAGGGGATCCGGAACCAGACCAGGCTCAGCAGCACCGCCAGGGGGCGCGCCACGAGCAGCAGCACGCCACCGATCAGCAGCGCGGGACCGAGTGCACCGGCCAGTTGCTCGGGCACCACCAGCAGGCCCAGCAGCACGAACAGCCCGATCTGGGCCAGCGACGCCATGCCCTCGGCGAAGCCCAGGCTTGCCGCGTGGTGCGGCAGCGCTGCGTTGCCGAGCACGAGGCCGCAGAGGTAGACCGCCACGAACCCGGAGGTGTGCAGCAGGCTCGCGGAGGAGAACGCCAGGACGCAGAGGGCGAGCGTGGCCAATGGGTAGAAGCCCGACAGCGGAAGCGCGGTGCGCCGGAGCAGCTGTACGCCGGTGAAGCCGATGGCCACGCCGATCACCGCGCCGCCGAGCAGCTCGCCGACGACCTCCAGCGCGGTGACCCACCAGGGACGCGACGCTCCCCCGGTGAGCCGCTCGGCCAGCACGATCACCAGCAGGATCACGGGGGCGTCGTTGAGCCCGCTCTCGGCCTCGAGGGCGGCCGCCATCCGCCGCGGCAACGGCAGCCGGCGGAGGGTGGCGAACACCGCGGCGGCGTCGGTCGAGCTGATCACCGCCGCCAGGAGCAGCGCGAAGCCCCACCCGTAACCGAGCAGCCAGACCGTCGCGGCGGCCGTCACCGCGACGCTGACGACGACCCCCACGGTGGCGAGGCTGAGCCCGGGACCGATCGCCCGCCGGACGTCGTCCCAGCGGGTGGTCAGGCCGCCCTCGGCGAGGATCACGACGAGGGCGGCCACACCCAGGGTCTGCGTGAGCGCGTAGTCCTGGAACTGGATCCCCACCCCGTTCTCGCCCAGCGCGACGCCCAGGGCGAGGTAGAGCAGCAGGCTGGGCAGGCCGAGCCGGTCGGCCAGGCGCAGGGCGACCGCGGCCACGAGTACCACGAGGGCTCCGACGGCGAGGGCCAGGGTGACCGTGCTGTTCACCGCGCTCCCCTCACGGCCGACAGTCTCCCGTACACGAGGGCGACCGAATCTCGTTTGGCGGCTCGGGGAGAATGGGCCCCGTGAGCGCCCCCTCTCCGTCCGGCCCCTTCGCCGCGCTGCCCCCGCAGGTCGACCTGCCCGCCCTGGAGCACGAGATCCTGCAGCGCTGGGAGGCCGACAAGGTCTTCGCGCGGACCCTCGAGGGATCGGCCGGGAAGCCGCAGTGGGTCTTCTACGAGGGCCCCCCGACGGCCAACGGCCGGCCGGGCACGCACCACATCGAGGCACGCGCCTTCAAGGACGTCTTCCCCCGCTTCAAGACGATGCAGGGCTGGCACGTCCCCCGCCGGGCCGGCTGGGACTGCCACGGCCTGCCCGTGGAGATCGCGGTCGAGCAGGAGCTCGGTTTCGCCGGCAAGCCCGACATCGAGCGCTTCGGGATCGCGGAGTTCAACGCCCGCTGCCGCGAGTCCGTCGAGCGGCACGTCGACGCGTTCACCGACCTCACCCGGCGGATGGGCTACTGGGTGGACATGTCCACCGCCTACTGGACGATGGACCCGGCCTACATCGAGAGCGTCTGGTGGTCGCTCAAGCAGATCTTCGAGAAGGGGCTGCTGGTCGAGGACCACCGGGTGGCGCCCTACTGCCCCCGGTGCGGCACCGGCCTGTCCGACCACGAGGTGGCCCAGGGCTACGAGACCCTGACCGATCCCTCGGTCTACGTGCGGCTGCCGATCACCAGCGGCGAGTGGGCCGGCAAGGCCGACCTGCTCATCTGGACGACGACACCCTGGACCCTCCCGTCCAACACCGCCGTCGCCGTGCACCCCGATGTCACCTACCTCGTCGCACGCCCGGCGGACGCACCGGACTCGGTGCCCGTCGTGGTCGCCGAGCCGCTGCTGGCCGCCCTGCTCGGGCCGGATGCCGAGGTTCTCGCCCGCAGCACCGGCCGGGACTGGGAGTACGTGCACTACCAGCGGCCCTTCGAGCTGGTGGAGTTCCCCGAGGGTGACGCGCACTACGTCGTCCTGGCCGACTACGTCACCACCGAGGACGGCACCGGACTGGTCCACCAGTCCCCCGCCTTCGGCGCGGAGGACCTCGCGGTGTGCCGGAGGTACGGCCTGCCCGTGGTCGTGCCGATCGACCCCACCGGCCACTTCCTGTCCGACGTGCCGCTGGTCGGCGGGCACTTCTTCAAGGCCGCCGACCCCACTCTCGTCAAGGACCTGCAGAGCCGCGGCGTGCTCTGGCGAGAACTGCGCTACGAACACAGCTATCCGCACTGCTGGCGCTGCCACACGCCGCTGATGTACTACGCGCAGCCCTCCTGGTACATCCGCACCAGCGCGATCAAGGACAAACTGATCGCCGAGAACGAGAAGACCCACTGGCACCCGGAGCACATCCAGTGGGGCCGCTACGGCGACTGGCTGCGCAACAACGTCGACTGGGCGCTGTCCCGGGACCGCTACTGGGGCACCCCGCTGCCGATCTGGCGCAACGACGCCGATCCCAGCCGCATGATCGCCGTCGGTTCCCTGAGCGAACTCTCGGAGCTGACCGGGCGCGACCTCTCCGGCCTCGACCCGCACCGGCCGTTCATCGACGACGTCACCTTCACCCGGCCCGGTGAGGAAGGGACCTACCGCCGGGTCCGCCAGGTGATCGATGCCTGGTACGACTCCGGCTCGATGCCCTTCGCCCAGTGGGGCGCGCCGCACCGGAACGAGGAGCAGTTCGAGGCCGCCTACCCGGCGCAGTTCATCTGCGAGGCGATCGACCAGACCCGCGGCTGGTTCTACACGCTGATGGCCGTCGGCACGCTGGTGTTCGACCGGAACCCGTACGAGAACGTGCTGTGCCTCGGCCACATCCTGGCCGAGGACGGCCGGAAGATGAGCAAGCACCTCGGCAACATCCTCGAGCCCATCCCGCTGATGGACCGGCACGGCGCCGACGCCGTCCGGTGGTTCATGCTGGCCGGCGGCTCGCCGTGGTCGGCCCGCCGGGTCGGCCACGAGACATTGTCCGAAGTGGTCCGCAAGGTGCTGCTGACCTACTGGAACACCGCGAGCTTCTTCACCCTCTACGCCGAGGCGAACGGCTGGGATCCGGCCGCCACGCCCGCTCCGCCACGGGCGCAGCGCACGCTGCTGGACCGCTGGGCGCTCGCCGAGCTCGCCGCCGTCACCGACGGGGTGACGACGGCGCTCGAGGACTTCGACACGCAGACCGCCGGGCGGCTGATCGCCGGGTTCGTCGACGACCTGTCCAACTGGTACGTGCGCCGGTCCCGCCGCCGCTTCTGGGACGGGGACCCCTCGGCGCTGGGCACGCTGCACGAGGTGCTCGACGGGCTCACCCGGCTGATGGCCCCGTTCACGCCGTTCGTCACCGAGGAGGTGTGGTCGCGCGCGGTGGCACCCGGCCTCGGTGACGCGGTCGACTCGGTACACCTGGCCTCGTGGCCCAGCGTGGACGAGGACGCGCGTGACGAGGAGCTGGTCGCCCAGGTCGCGCTCGTACGGCGGCTGGTGGAGCTGGGCCGGTCGGCACGCACCTCGTCGAAGGTGCGGACCCGGCAGCCCCTGGCCCGGGCCGTCGTCGCCGCCCCGGGGTGGTCCGCACTCCCCCGCGACCTGGTCGCCGAAGTGGCCGACGAGCTCAACGTGCTGGACATGGTGGAGCTCTCCGACGCGGTCGGCGGGGCGCTGGTCGACGTCAGCGTCAAGGTCGACTTCCGGGCTGTGGGCCGCCGGATGGGCAAGCAGGTGCAGGCAGTGGCCGCGGCGGTGGCGGCGGCCGACCCGGCTGAGCTGACGGCCGCCTACCGCGCCGGGACGGCGACGGTGGAGGTCGACGGCGCATCGGTGCCGCTGGAGGAGGGCGACCTGATCGTCACCGAGACACCCCGGGAGGGCTGGACGGTCGCCAGCGGGGCCGGGCTCACCGTGGCGCTGGACCTCGCTCTGACACCCGAGCTCGAGCGCGCGGGCCTGTTCCGTGAGGCCGTCCGTCTCGTGCAGGACGCTCGGAAGAACAGCGGCCTCGATGTCAGCGACCGGATCGAGCTGTGGTGGACCGTCGACACCTCCGCGGGGGACGAGGCGGGCGAGCAGATGGCTGCCGCGCTCACCGAGCACGCCGACGCACTCGCGGCCGAGGTGCTCGCGGTCAGCGTGCATGCCGGGACGCCGGGCGACGGTCCGGGCATCGAGGGGCCGGCGGGATCCCGCGTCTGGCTGACCCGCGCCTGAGGCCTCGTCCAGAGGCTCGCCACGAGCGTGCGAGTGGTGAGCAGGACGGGGTCCTTACTCAGCTGTTGCCGGCCGCCCGGCGGGCACGGACCTGGTCGGCCAGGTGGTGGTCGGGCTCGCAACTGCCGCACGGGGTGAACCCGTCGCTCCGGGCCTCGTCGATGGGCAGCGGGATCGCCGTTCGGCCGGTCAGGTAGACGCAGCCGGGCAGGTGGTAGCGCGGGTGCTCGTCGATGACCAGCACGTCGTCGTGCAGGTCGACGACGAGCAACAGGTCGGTCACCTCGACCTCTTCCAGCGGAGCCTCGTCGAGGGGGCCGCGGACCGGCGCAGGCCCGTCGGCGACCGGGCCGGCGGCGACCGGCTCGACCGCGGCCGGCACGTCCGCGGCCTCCCCGGTGGCCTCTTCCGCGGTGGCCTCTTCCACGGTGGCCTCTTCCACGGCGGCCTCTTCCACGGCGGCCTCCCCGATGGCCGGTTCGGCGGGCGCCGCAGGTGCCGAGCCGGCCTTCTCCGTTCCCGCGGGTGCCGGCGATGACGGGCGGCCCTCCCCCGGCTCCGCCCCTGTCGCGCCCGGCGCCCGCGCGGCCGCGAGCTGCCGTCGGACGACGAAGAGCAGGACCGCGGCGACGAGGCAGACGCCGACACACCCCCAGTAGAGGGCCGTGACCCCGGTGACGACTCCGGCGACGAGCAGGCCCAGGCCGATGAGGAGCAGCAGTCCGGCAGCCAAGATCACGCGCCGACTCTAGGGGCCCTGACGCCCGATCGCGCCCCCGGACAGGTGCCGGGGCACGAGAGGGCCCCCGGACGTCATCCGGGAGCCCTCTGTCGTCGGCCCCCTCCTCGGCGTCCCCGAGCGTGCGGGGGGACGCGGGAGGAGGTCATTCCTCACGCGCTGGCGTGCTGGGTCTGCCGGTTGTTGGTGGCCGGCTCAGCCGAGCCCCGGCTGTCCAGGTCACGCAGGTGCGACTCGAGGTAGGACCGCAGTCGCGTGCGGTACTCCCGCTCGAAGGTCCGCAGCTCCTC
Organism: Blastococcus sp.; assembly: GCA_025465355.1. GTDB lineage: Bacteria > Actinomycetota > Actinomycetes > Mycobacteriales > Geodermatophilaceae > Blastococcus_B. The sequence continues at coordinate 12,023 of JAODNN010000055.1, forward strand.
GATCTTGCGCTCCAGGCTGCTGCGCTTCTCCTCGAGCGTGCCCATGACCTCGACGTGCCGGCGCTCGGCGTCCTGGTCCAGCGCGGCGGCCTTGGCGCGGGCCTCGCGCTCCACCGTCTCGGCGCGGGAGCGCGCCTCACCGAGCATCGAGTCAGCACGGCGTTTGGCCTCGGTGACCATCTGCTCGCTCTTCGTTCGGGCCTCGCCCATCAGCCGCTCGCTGTTGGTCTTGGCCCCGGTGACCATCTGCTCGGACTGGGTCTTCGCCTCGTTGACGTACCGGTCGGCCGTCTCGGTGGCAAGGGCGAGCATGCGGGAGGCACGCGTGGTGTCGTCCTCGCGGGGCTGCGAGACCGGTGGCGGCGCCGCGGCGGCTGCGGCGACAGGAGCCGGAGCCTCGGGGCGCTCCTCGCGGGGTGCGCCGCGTTGGCCGAGGGCACGCAGCTCGTTGTTCTCCTCGATCAAGCGGGCCAGTTCGGCTTCGACGACATCGAGGAAGGCATCGACCTCGTCCTCGTCGTAGCCCCGCTTGCCGATGGGCGGCTTCTTGAAGACGACGTTGTGCACGTCGGCAGGGGTGAGTGGCATCTCAGATCACCTCGGGTCGGACGGCGGGCACAGGGACGTTTTCGGACGAGCGGCGGACCACACCCGTTCGGCGTCTCCACCCCGGGAGGGAAAGGGCGGTCACGCCGTGATGGCGAGTCGGGTCGTGAAGCTCCGGAGGATCAACACGGCGATCAGCAGCACCATAAACCCGAGGTCCAACCGGACGGACCCCAGGTTCAACGGCGGGATGACCTTGCGGACGGCTTTCAGCGGCGGGTCGGTCGTGGAGTAGACGACCTCGAGCCCCGCTGCGACGAGCCCGGTGGGCCGCCAGCTGCGGGCGAGGACCATCACCCAGTCGACGACGAACCGCGCGAACAGCAGGATGAGAAAGACGAGCAGCACCGAGGAGATGACCTGCCAGAAGAGAGCCACAGTCCTCGATCGTTCGGGGCACCTCGCGTGCCGTTTCCACCACCATGCAATTCATCAGCGCAGTCCAGCCCGGCCCGACACCGCGGTGGCGTCGGGCCATGCTGGCCTCAGGACTGGTTGAAGAACCCGCCTTCGCGGATCCGCGCCTTGTCCTCGGCCGTCACGTCGACGTTCTGTGGGCTGATCAGGAAGACCTTCGCCGTGACTCGCTCGATACTACCGCGCAGCCCGAAGGACAGGCCGGCAGCGAAGTCGACCAGTCTCTTGGCGTCGGCGTCGTCCATCTCGGTCAGATTCATGATCACCGGCATGCCGTCACGGAACCGCTCGCCGATCGTCCGCGCCTCGTTGTAGGTGCGCGGGTGCAGCGTGGTGATCCGGTACGGCGCCGGTGCCGGGGCAGGGGCCGGGTCGGAAGCCACGGCCACGATCGGCTCGCGCACGGCCAGCCCGGTGGCTGCCGCACCGACCGGACCACTCCCCGAGGCGCTGATCCGCGACCCGCCGGACCCGGCGGAGGCACCGGTGGGCGCCAGGCCGAGCGGGCGTCCGGCGCCGGCCCGACGCGCCGGGACCGGCTCGGGCTCGCGCACCACGGCGACCTCCTCGGACGGGAGTTCGTCGGCGTAGTGCCCGGCGTACTCGTCGGCGTAGTTCTTGTCGGCGTAGGGCTCGTCGTACCGGTCCGCGGCGTACCGGCCGTAGCGCCGATCCCGATCGGGATGCTCGGTCTGGCGGGAGTCGTACCGGCCATAGCCGCGGGTGTCGTCGTCCTCGACGAGCCCCAGGTAGATCCCCATCCTCCGCATGGCTCCAGCCATCGGACCTCCCCCTCTGCTGGCGTCCCTCAGCATCGCGTCTGATCGGCCGCCGTCGTCGTCCTCACGGGGCGCCCGGGGCCCCTGTGACTGGTGTGACTCGTGTGGCTGGTGATATCCGATCTTCATCCGGAGATTAGGGGCCGATCGCCGAACAACGCGGTTCCGACACGCACGACCGTCGCACCCGCCGCGACCGCTGCCTCCAGGTCGCCGCTCATGCCCGCCGACAGCTCCACCGCCTCGGGGTGGTCGGCGCGCACGCGGGCCGCCAGGGCGGCGAGGCGGGCGAACGCCGGGGCCGGGTCTGCGCCGCGCGGAGCCACCGCCATCAGGCCGCGCAGCCGCAGCCCCGGCGACCCGGCCACGGCGTCGGCGAGCTCGGGGACGGCGGACGGGTCGGCGCCCCCCCGGGGAGCGGTGTCCCCGGGGGCGCCGCCCAGGTCCACCTGGAGCAGCACCTCGACCGGCCGGCCGGCCTCCTGACCACCCCGGTCCAGCACCTGGGCGAGCGAGAGCCGGTCGACCGAGTGCACGACGGCTCCCAGCCGCACCACGGCGGCGGCCTTGTTGCGCTGGAGCTGGCCGATGACGTGCCACCGCAGCGGAAGGTCGGCCAGCTCGGCAGCCTTGGGCAGCAGCTCCTGGACCCGGTTCTCGCCGAAGTCCCGCTGCCCCAGCGTGGCCAGCGCCCGGACGTCCGCCGCCGGCCAGGTCTTGCTCACGGCGAGGAGGGCGACCGACGAGGGATCGCGTCCGGCGGCGCGCGCGGCCGCATCGATCCGCGCCCGTACGGCGGGCAGGTTCTCCTCGAGGCCGCTCACGCGGCCGATCATGCCAACCGGACGGATCAGCCGAGCCACACCAGCCCGGCCTGCCGGCCGGTGACGCCATCCCGGCGGTGGGAGAACAGCCGCGGGTCCTCGACCGTGCACCGCGGGTCGTGCACGACCTCAGCGACCCCGGCGGCATGCAGCCGCTCCGCCAGCCCGGCCCGCAGGTCGAGGCCGGGCGTCCCCTTCCGGGTACGGACGGCGGCCGCGGGCGCGACGCGGGCGACGTCGGCCTGCATCGCCGCCGGCACCTCGTAGCAGGCGCCGCACACCGCCGGTCCGAGCAGGGCCGTGGTGTTCCCCAGCCGCGCGCCCAGGCGCGTCATCGCGGCCAGGGCGGCCGGGACCACGCCTTTCCGGACACCCTCGCGACCGGCGTGGACGGCAGCCACCACGCCGGCGGCGGGATCCGCCAGGAGCACGGGGACGCAGTCGGCGACGAGCACGCACAGCACCAGGCCAGGGGTGGCGGTGACGAGCGCGTCGACATCGGGGACAGGGCCGGAGTGCGGCCCGTCGACGACGGCGACCCCGGTGCCGTGTACCTGCGTCATCCACACCAGGCGGTCCTCGGGCACCCCGAGTTCGCGGGCCACCCGGCTGCGGTTGGCCGCCACGGCCGCCGGGTCGTCACCGACGTGGGCGCCGAGGTTGAACGTGTCGTAGGGAGGAGCGGACCGGCCGCCCCGCCGATCGGTGACGACCCGGCGGGGCCGCACCGCCGACGGGACGGCCGGTTGCGTGCTCATGAAGGAAAACCCTACGGCCCCGTCCCGGGCCCCGCCCCGAGCCTGCGAGGGGTGGGGAGGACGGGGTCCTTCTACTGCTTCAGGAACTCGGGGATGTCCAGCTCTTCCTCGAAGTCCTCGTTGGACAACGGCCGTCGCCCGGCGGCCGAGCCCGGGATCGGCGGCAGCGGCGGAACGGTGATCCCACCGCCGTTCGCCCCCGCGGCGGGACG
>JAODNN010000057.1 GCA_025465355.1 Blastococcus sp.
TCAGCTGTTCTACCTGATGAGCCGCGGCATGACCGAGGACGAGGCCATGGCGATGGTGGTACGCGGCTTCGTGGAGCCGATCGCGAAGGAACTCCCGATGGAGTACGCGCTCGAGCTGAACCGGCTCATCGAGCTTCAGATGGAAGGCGCGGTCGGCTAGTGACGCAGAATCTCACGGAGTCGCTGGAAGGCCGGAACAAGGGGGAGCTGTTCAGCTCGTTCGACGTCGACGCCTTCGAGGTGCCGGGCGGTCGTGACGAACTGTGGCGGTTCACCCCGCTGAAGCGGCTGCGCGGCCTGCACGACGGGTCCGCGCCCGCGACCGGTAGTGCACCCATCGAGGTCGTCGGGCGCCCCGGCGTGACGGTGGAGACCGTCGATCGCGGCGACGAGCGCCTCGGCCAGGCCGGCGTTCCTTCCGACCGCGTTGCGGCGCAGGCATTCTCGTCGTTCAGCCAGGCGACGATCGTCACCGTGGCGCGGGACACCGAGGTGGCCGAACCCATCGAGATCACCGTCACCGGACCGGGCGAGGGTGCGACGGCATACGGTCACCTGCAGATCCGCGTCGAGGAGCTTTCCAGGGCCATCGTCGTCGTCGACCTTCGCGGCAGCGGAACCTACGCCGACAACGTGGAGATCATCGTCGGTGACTCGGCTGGCGTCGGCGTGATCTGGATCGCCGACTGGGCCGACGACATGGTGCACGTCAGCGCTCATCACGCCCGGTTGGGCAAGGACGCAGTGCTCGGGCACGTGGCCGTCACGCTCGGTGGCGACGTCGTGCGCACCGCGGCGACCGTGCGATTCGCCGGTCCCGGCGGGAACGCACAGATGCTCGGCACGTACTTCGCCGACGACGGCCAACACTTCGAGTCGCGCCTGCTCATCGATCACGCCCAGCCCAATTGCAAATCCGACGTGCTGTACAAGGGTGCGCTGCAAGGTGATCCGGACTCGAACAAACCAGATGCGCACACCGTGTGGATCGGCGACGTACTGATCCGTGCGGAGGCCACCGGCACCGACACCTACGAAGCCAACCGCAACCTGGTGCTCACCGACGGCGGCCGCGCCGACTCGGTGCCCAACCTGGAGATCGAGACCGGCGAGATCGTCGGCGCCGGCCACGCCAGTGCCACCGGCCGGTTCGACGACGAGCAGCTGTTCTACCTCTGCTCCCGCGGGATCGACGCCGAGACGGCCCGCCGCCTCGTCGTCCGGGGCTTCTTCGCCGACGTCGTCCAGCACATCGGGCTGCCCGAGCTGCAGGACCGGCTGATGCGCACCATCGAGACCCGTCTCGGCGCGCTGCCCGGCCTCGATGAGCAGGCGGTCGCGTCGTGAGTTTCGAGCGGGTCTGCGCGCTGTCCGACCTCCCGGATTCCGGGGCGCTCCGGGTGGAGCTGTCGGACATCGACATCGCGGTGGTGCGGTTCGAGGGCGACATCTACGCGATCGAGGACCAGTGCTCGCACGCCGAGGTCCCGCTCTCGGAGGGTGACGTCGAGGAGTTCCACGGCGCCCCGACCATCGAGTGCTGGCTGCACGGGTCGTGCTTCGACCTGCGCACCGGCGAACCCACCAACCCACCGGCCACCGAGCCGGTCCCCGTCTACCCGGTCCGCGTGGAAGGGGAGGACGTGTACGTCGACACTGAGGCAGATGCAGCAGCCGACGGCCGTCTTCCGCACGCGGCCAGCAACTGAGGAGCGAGAAGAAGAGTGTCTGTCCTGGAGATCCGCGACCTGCACGTCACGGTCGGCGAGGGCGATGACGCCAAGGAGATCCTCCGCGGCGTCGACCTGACCGTCCGGGCGGGGGAGACCCACGCGATCATGGGCCCGAACGGGTCCGGCAAGTCCACGCTGGCCTACTCGATCGCGGGCCACCCCAAGTACACGATCACCGGTGGCACGGTCACCCTCGACGGCGAGGACGTCCTCGCGATGAAGGTCGACGAGCGGGCACGTGCCGGCCTGTTCCTCGCCATGCAGTACCCGGTGGAGGTCCCCGGCGTCTCCGTGTCGAACTTCCTCCGTACCGCCGCGACCGCCGTCAAGGGCGAGGCGCCCAAGCTGCGCACCTGGGTCAAGGACGTCAAGAACGAGATGGCGGCCCTCGAGATGGACCAGGCGTTCGCCGAGCGCAACGTCAACGAGGGGTTCTCCGGCGGCGAGAAGAAGCGCCACGAGATCCTGCAGATGCGCCTTCTCAAGCCCCGCGTGGCGATCCTCGACGAGACCGACTCCGGCCTCGACGTCGACGCGCTGCGGATCGTCTCCGAAGGCGTCAACCGCACCCGTGAGGACGGCGACGTCGGTGTCCTGCTGATCACGCACTACACGCGCATCCTGCGCTACATCAAGCCGGACTTCGTGCACGTCTTCGTCGCCGGCCGGATCGTCGAGGAAGGCGGCCCGGAGCTGGCGGAGAAGCTCGAGAACGAGGGCTACGCCGCCTACGTCAAGGATTCCAACGAGCAGGCCGGCGCGGAGCGGGCCGCTGCGGAGGTCACCACGGCATGACCCAGACCGTCTCGCGTCCCGCCGGGACGCCGCCGGCGCCCCTGCCCTTGGACGTCGAGGCGATCCGGGCGGACTTCCCGATCCTGTCCCGCACCGTCCGGGACGGGAAGCGGCTGGTGTACCTCGACTCCGGGGCCACCTCGCAGAAGCCGCGCCAGGTGCTCGACGCCGAGCGCTGGTTCTACGAGAACATCAACGCCGCCCCGCACCGGGGAGCCCACCAGCTCGCCGAGGAGGCCACGGGCGCCTACGAGGCCGCCCGGGCCACCATCGGGGCGTTCATCGGTGCGCCGGAGCGGGAGATCGTCTTCACGCGCAACAGCACGGAGGCGATCAACCTCGTCGCCTACGCGCTCTCCAACGCGGCGACGGCAAAGGAGCCGGAGTTCCGGACGTATGCCGTCGGCCAGGGCGACGAGATCGTGGTCACGGAGATGGAGCACCACGCCAACCTCCTGCCGTGGCAGCAGCTCTGCGAGCGCACCGGCGCCACGCTGCGCTGGCTGGGCCTGACCGACGACGGCCGGCTGGACCTCTCCGACCTGACGACGGTGATCAATGAGCGCACCGCGCTGGTCGCGGTCACCCAGCAGTCGAACATCCTCGGCACGGTGAACCCGCTCGGTGAGATCACCGCGCGGGCGCGCGAAGTCGGGGCGCTGGTCCTCGTGGACGGCGCCCAGTCGGTGCCGCACCAGCCGATCGACGTCGCCGAGCTGGACGCGGACTTCCTGGTCTTCTCGGGGCACAAGATGCTCGGGCCGACCGGCGTCGGCGTGCTGTGGGGCCGCTACGACGTCCTCGACAAGCTGCCGCCGTTCCTCACCGGCGGGTCGATGATCGAGGTCGTGCGGATGGAGGGCAGCACCTTCGCCGCCCCGCCGCAGCGCTTCGAGGCGGGTGTCCCGATGACGGCGCAGGTCATCGGCCTGGCCGCGGCGGTCGAGTACCTGCAAGAGCTCGGCATGGACAGGGTCGAGGAACACGAGAAGGCGCTCACCGCGTACGCCCTCGACCGGCTCGCCGAGATCCCCGGCGTCACCGTCATCGGGCCGCCGGACACCGTGGCCCGTGGCGGCGCCATCTCCTTCACCGTCGAGGGCATCCACCCGCACGACGTGGGGCAGGTGCTCGACGACCACGGGATCGCCGTCCGGGTCGGGCACCACTGTGCCTGGCCGGTCGTGCGGCGCTACGGCGTCCCCGCCACCACCCGCGCCACGTTCTACGTACACACCGGGTACGACGACATCGACGCCCTGGCCGACGGAATTCGCGCGGCCCAGAAGTTCTTCGGAACTTCGGAGGTGCGCTGAGCATGCAGCTCGAATCGATGTACCAGGACATCATCCTGGACCACTACCGGAACCCCCACGGCCGCGGTCTGCGCGAGCCGTTCGAGGCCGAGGTGCACCACGTCAACCCGACCTGCGGTGACGAGGTGACCCTGCGGGTGCACCTCGAGAACGATGCGGCCGGCGACCCGATCGTGTCGGACGTCTCCTACGAGGGGATGGGCTGCTCGATCAGCCAGGCGTCGGTGTCGGCGATGTACGACCTCGTCATCGGCAAGACGGTGCCGCAGGCGCTGGAGGCCGGCGAGCACTTCATGACCCTGATGCAGGCCAAGGGCGACATGTCGGTCGCCGAGAAGCTCGAGGACGAGCTGGAGGACGCCGTCGCGTTCGCCGGTGTGTCGAAGTACCCCGCGCGCATCAAGTGCGCGCTGATGAGCTGGATGGCCCTCAAGGACGCCAGCGCCCGAGCTCTCTCGGTCGCCCAGCCCGCCACCCCGACCGGAGGCCACACCGCATGAGCGAGACCACCGAGAACCTGACCGCGGACGAGACGCCGGCGGAGCTGCCGGCGTACAAGTCGGCCCTGCTCGAGGACGTCGAGGAGGCGATGCGCGACGTCGTCGACCCCGAGCTCGGCGTCAACGTCGTCGACCTCGGGCTCGTCTACGGCATCGACGTCGACGAGTCCAACGTCGCCATCCTCGACATGACGCTGACGTCCGCGGCCTGCCCGCTGACCGACGTCATCGAGGACCAGGCCCGCCAGGCGCTGACCGGCGGGCCCGGGCCCGGGCTGGTCGACGACATCCGGATCAACTGGGTCTGGATGCCGCCGTGGGGTCCCGACAAGATCACCGACGACGGTCGCGAGCAACTGCGGGCACTCGGCTTCCGCGTCTGAAAGAGGACCCCGTCCTCCCCACCCTTCGCAAGCTCAGGGCGGTACCCGGGACGGGGCCTGACCATCACGAAGCCGACCCGCCGGGTTCAGCGCAGATCGGCGAGCCGGGCGCCGAAGCCGGCCACCGGCCGGCGCTCACGGAGGATCCCGAGAGCGAGCAGGACGCTGCCGGTGATCAGCGCGGCTCCCAGCGGCCAGGGCACCTGACGGACGGCGAGCGCGAGCGTCAGGGTGAGCGCGGTGCCCGCCCCCGCCAGTAGTGGCGCTCGCACCCCGGTGCGTGCCCCGGCGACCATCGCCAGCGCGGCGGCCACCAGCAGCGCGACCGACCGCGGCACCTCCGCCGTGGCCGCGGCCACCACCGTCGAGGGCACGGCGGCGACGAGCAGCCCCGGCCCCCAGGCCGGCCAGGACGGTCCGCGAACGAGCCGAGGGCCGGCTCCGAGCAGCAGGGCGGCGGCCGCCGGGAGTGAGTACCACTCGATCGCGCCGCGGTCGGCTGTGGCCGCAGCGATCCACGCGGCGAGCATCAGCTGGGTTGCGCCGATCCGCCAAGCCGCGGACAAGCCCCCATCGGACGCGCGTGCCACCGCGCCGGCGCGCCGGCCGGTCCGCCCGGCCCACGTGAGGGTGGACAGCCCCTGCACGGCCAGGTGGCCGGCGACCGCCGTCCCACTGCCTCGGGCCACCAGCAGGAGCACCGCCGCGGCGGCGCACGCTGCAGCCGCGACCGCGGTGGTCCGACGGGCCGTGGGCTCCAGCGCGGCACCGACCGTCATCGCGCCGCCGTAGAGCGCGGTCAGCAGCCCCGCGGCCACGGCCGCTCCGAGCAGCCCGGCGGGCAGCGCGAGCAGTACCGCACCGGCCAGGCAGGCCACGGCGGTCGGGACCGCCTCCGGACGGTCCTCGGGACGGTGGACGGCGACGAGGACGGTCGGGATGGCGGTGAGCACGAGCAGCAGGGAGATCTGAGCCCAGTGCTGCCCGGCGACCAGTTGGACGATGCAGAGGCTGCTCATCGCGACGCCGGCGGCGAGCGCGAGGGGGAGCAACAGCCCCCGGTACCAGCCCTCGAGATAGCCGGCAGGGAGGGTGGCGATCAGCACTCCCGTGTAGCCGGTGAGCGTCATCGCGAGGGGTCCCAGCGACGAGAACGCGCCGGTGACCGCCGCGCCGGAGACGATTCCCGCGACGACAGGCACCAGTCGCGGTGGCCCCAGCAGCGGCTCGAGTTCCTTCCTCAGTCTGGCCGGCACCAGCCCGAATGCGGCGGCGACCATCAGCCCGGCCGAGAGCCACTGCTCCGCCCCGCCGGCGACCCACGCGCTCGACGACCCGCCGATGACGCCGATGAGCCACCACGGCGCCGACGTCACCAGCGCCACGCGGGCGACCAGCGGCCGGCCGAACAACGCGATACCGAGCCCCACCAGCGCCACGGTCAGGAAGACCACGGTGTGCAGGGCAGCGGGAATCAGGTGCATGGCCCGCAGGGCGGCGAGCTGCCCGGCCGCCCACGACGCCAGCGGCCACACCGTGTTGTCGCGGTTGAGGAGATGCAACGCGAGGAACCCCGCGGCCAGGGCGAGCGCGGTGACCGGGCTGCCGGTCAGCACCCGTCCGCCGAGGTCGCTGGCCGACAGCGCGAGTCCGGCGGCGCAGGCCGCCAATGTCACCTCCGAGCTGTGCAGCTTCGTGCGGGACGCGCCCAGCGAGAGGGCCGCGGACACGGTGGCAAGGACGATCAGGGCCCAGTCCGCCGCGCTGCCGCCACTCACCGACGCCACCGTCGCCGCCGCCGTCACGAGCAGGGTTGCGCCGACCCCCAGCAGCACCTGCGGAGGCCGGACCCGGTACGGCAGGGGTGGGCTGCCCGCCGACTCGCGCATGGCCTCACCGTAGGGCGGTGGTAGCGCTCCGGCAGAGGCCGGCGCTGTGCCGGCCACGGTTGCCCGGTGCCCTCCGTCCCGTCGAGCGGCGCCCGAACCAGCTGCTCAGGCGACCACCTCGCCGGCCAGACGACAAGGCGTTCACGCGCCCGCCAGTCGCTGTTCAACGGGCGGCCTCCCCGGGGGCGTCCTCGTCGCATTCAGTGACCGCGACCTCGGGTTTTCCGGGGAATGACGAGGAGGAACGAGTGGACCCGAAGAAAAAATACGGCGTGCTCGGGGCTGCGGGGATCAGCCTCGTAGCGGTGATGGCGACGCTGCCCGGTTCTGCGTCGGCATCGCCGCCCAGCCCGTTCACCGAGGGCAGCAGTCCGGCGGCGAACCCACGGGTGGGGATCCAGGACAACGGGCTGATCAGCAGCCTCGACGAGTCGCCCGTGGCGTGGGGCCAGCTCCCGCTGACCAACCCGGACACCACGGCGGGCTTCGACCGGTACGGCTACCGCAGCCTCACCCCCGGGCAGCCGCTCACCCAGGCCCCCGACGAGGGCAACAAGACCGAGCCCGACAAGAACGTCTACCTGATCTTCCAGGGCAAGCACTACCTCTACCAGGGCCACGAGATCGGTGGTCGCGGCTACATCACCCGGGTCAACCTGGACGAGGCGGACACCGCCAAGCGCGTGACCCTCATCGCCGAGGCTCCCGGTGACTCGTCGACTCCGCCCAAGGGGCCGACGTTCGACGGCATCACCTGGGACCCCTGGACCCACCAGCTGCTCGTGACCGCGGAGTCCTCCGCGCCCGTCGGCGGCGTGTTCGCGGTCGGCCTCGACGCCTCGGGGAACGCGACCAGCCCCACGGCCACCCGCATCCCCGCCATGGGTTCGGGCGGTTACGAGGGGATCCAGAACGACTCCGACGGCAACGTCTGGATCGTCGAGGACGTCGGCGGCAAGGCCCCGGCCGGCCACCCCAACAGCAAGGTGCCGAACAGCTACGTCTACCGCTTCACCCCGACCACACGGGGCGACCTGAGCACGGGCACCCTCCAGGCGCTGCAGGTGCTGCGCAAGGACGGCACACCCGCCACGGCGCCGCAGCTGCAGGCCACCGGTGCTGACCCGTTCATCGACCAGTTGCACACCGACGGCGCCAGCTTCCGGACGCGCTGGGTGACCATCGATCCGGCCGACTCCACGGCGGGCGCCGCAACGGCGGGGGCGACCCCCTTCAAGCGTCCGGAGAACGGCGTCTTCCGCCCGGGCACCGGCTTCGGCGAGTTCTACTTCACCGAGACCGGTGACACCAACAAGGACAGCGACCTGCCGGGGGCCTTCGGCGGAGTGTTGCGGCTCTCCCAGTCGGGGCCGAGCGCGGCCACCGGCACCATCTCGCCGGTCACCGTGGGCGACGTCTACCACACCGGGTTCGACAACATCTCCTTCGCCACCAAGGACCAGCTGCTCGTGGTCGAGGACGCCGGCGATGGGCTGCACGGCCAGCGGAACGCGCTCGACTCCGGCTACGTCATCCAGCTCGACGGCAACCACGGGTCGCGCCAGCTGACCCGGTGGCTGGCCGAGGGACGCGACTCCTCGGCGACGTGGGACGCGCTCTTCCCGCACAACCCGGCCAATGACGGCGACAACGAGGTCTCCGGCATCCACGTCTCCAACGGTGACCCCTCGATCGGCGGCATCCTCGGCGCTCAGGTGCCCACGCCGTTCACCAAGGGGTGGCGAGCGTTCTGGACCCAGCAGCACGGCGACAACGTGACCTGGGAACTGACGTCCGTCAGCACCCGCGGGAACCACTGATCGGCTGAACACACCTGAACACGCCTGAACACAGCTGGGCCCCCGTCGCACGTCGCGGCGGGGGCCCAGGTGCACGCCCCCAGCGGGGGACGTGACCAATCTCCGATCGGAGGATCGTGGTAGAGGGCCTACCCTGGGATCAGTGATCACGACGACCGGCCTCGAGCTCCGCGCCGGCGCCCGCATTCTCATCAGCGACGCGACCCTCCGCGTGCAACCCGGCGACCGCATCGGCCTGGTGGGCCGCAACGGCGCCGGCAAGACGACCACCCTCACGACCCTGGCCGGCGAGCGGATCCCGCACGCCGGCAAGGTGGAGGTCAGCGGCGAGATCGGCTACCTGCCGCAGGACCCGCGCAGCGGGGACCTCGACATCACCGCCAGTGACCGCGTGCTGTCCGGCCGCGGCCTCGACGTTCTGCGCGCGCAGCTGGTCAAGGCGCAGATCGCGATGGCCGAGCCGGCCGACGACGACGAGCGTGACAAGGCGGTACGCCGCTACGGCCGCCTGGAGGACCAGTTCGCGGCCCTGGGCGGGTACGCCGCCGAGAGCGACGCCGCCCGCATCTGCACCAACCTGGGCCTGCCCGACCGCATCCTCGGGCAGCCGCTGCGGACCCTCTCCGGCGGCCAGCGCCGCCGGGTCGAGCTGGCCCGCATCCTGTTCTCCGACGCCGAGACGCTGCTGCTCGACGAGCCGACCAACCACCTCGACGCCGACTCGATCACCTGGCTCAAGGGCTTCCTCGCCTCCCACCGCGGCGGCCTCATCGTGATCAGCCACGACGTCGAGTTGCTGGACGCCGTCGTCAACAAGGTCTGGCACCTCGACGCCAACCGAGCCACCGTCGATGTCTACAACCTCGGCTGGAAGCCCTACCTTGCGCAGCGGGAGACCGACGAGCGGCGCCGCAGGCAGGAGCGCGCCAACACCGAGCGGAAGATCGACACGCTCACCGCGCAGGCGGACAAGATGCGCGCCAAGGCCACCAAGGCCAAGGCCGCCAAGAGCATGGACAAGCGGGCCGAGCGGCTGGCGTCCGGCCTGGCCGACGTCCGGGTGCAGGACAAGGTCGCCAAGCTGCGCTTCCCGACCCCCGCATCCTGCGGCAAGACCCCGCTCACCGCGGAGAGCCTGTCGAAGAGTTACGGGTCGCTGGAGATCTTCACCGACGTCGACCTGGCCGTCGACCGTGGCACCCGCGTCGTCGTCCTGGGGCTCAACGGCGCCGGAAAGACGACCCTGCTGCGGATGCTTGCCGGAACCGAGACCCCGGACACCGGTGAGATCAAGGCCGGGCACGGGCTGCGGATCGGCTACTACGCGCAGGAGCACGAGACGATCGACATGGATCGCAGCCTGCTCGAGGTGATGCGGTCCGCGGCGCCCGAAAGCACCGACACCGAGCTGCGACGCATCCTCGGCGCGTTCCTGTTCTCCGGCGAGACGGTGGACCAGCGGGCCGGCACACTGTCCGGCGGTGAGCGGACCCGCCTGGCCATGGCCACGCTGGTCGTCTCCGGTGCCAACGTGCTGCTGCTCGACGAACCCACGAACAACCTCGACCCGGCCAGTCGCGAGCAGGTGCTCGAGGCGCTGCGCACGTACACCGGCGCGATCGTGCTGGTCACCCATGACGAGGGCGCCGTCCGGGCGCTCAACCCGGACAAGGTCATCCTGCTGCCCGACGGCACAGAGGACACCTGGAGCGAGGACCTGGCCGACCTGGTGGAACTCGCCTAATTTGTCGTGACGAGTGGAGGCCCGGAGGGTCTCCGCGAGGAGCGACGGAGCGGCTCAGCCCTGCAGGGGGACGGCACCTGGCCGCGGTGTCGGCCGGAGGCCGACGATGTCATGGCCCGGAGGCCCGCGATGTCACGGTTCACGTGGCCGTGCGGTGGCGGGTGGGTGATCATGGTGCGCGGGATGCCGTGGTCAGCGGGACGGCGGCGCTCAGGGGACGGACTGTCATCACCGGGCCGCCATCGGCAGGTCATGGTGGTGGCGTGGGCCGGCGGCTGACACGGAGGGAAGTCATGGCCGACTCGAACACCACGGATCTCGGCAAGGGCAAGCGCATCACCGGAGGTGACCGGTCGTCACTGGCCGACGACCTGCGCAAGCGCTACGACGGCGGAGAGAGCATCCGTTCCCTGGCGATATCCACGAACCGCTCGTACGGGTTCGTGCACCGGCTGCTCTCGGAGTCCGGGGCCACCCTCCGCAGCCGCGGTGGGGCCAACCGGAATAGTAAGAAGGCGTGAAGCCTGAAGAATCCAACGGCTGGGTCCGGACGAGCCAGGACGGCGCCGTCCTCACGGTCACCCTGGACCGTCCTGATCAGCTGAACGCCCAGACGCCCGACACCTGGGCCGCCCTGGCTGCGATCGGCGCCTCCTTGGACGACGACGTCCGCGTCGTCGTGGTCCGCGGGTCGGGTCGGGCCTTCTCGGCCGGGCTGGACCGGCGGATGTTCGACCTCGGGGCCTCGGGCACGCTCGCCGATCTCGTGCAGCTTCCGCCCGAGTTGGCGCAGGACCGGATCCGTGCGTACCAATCGGGCTTCCGGTGGCTGCGGTCGCCGGGGGTCGTTTCGGTGGCGGCCGTGCAGGGCCACGCGATCGGCGCCGGCGCTCAGCTCGCGCTCGCCTGCGACCTGCGGGTGCTGTCCGACGACGCCCAGCTGCGGCTGCCCGAGGTGACCCTGGGGCTGGTGCCGGATCTCACCGGCACGAGCAACCTGGTGGAGCTGGTCGGCTACTCGCGGGCCATGGAGATCTGCCTGACCGGGCGCGCCGTCGGCGCCGCGGAAGCGCAGTCGACCGGGCTGGCGAACGTCGTCGTCCCGGGCGCCGAGCTCGATGCCACCGTGGCTGACCTGGTCGCCGCGCTGCTCGCTCCGCCGGTGGGTGCCAGCCGCGCGACCGCGGCGCTGGTCCGGTCCGCCGTCCGCAACGGGCCGGAGGAGCAGGACGCCGCCGAGCGAGCCGCTCAGGTCGGCCGGCTGCACGAGCTTGTCGGAGGCCGCTGACAGACTCCCTTCCGGAACAGTCGGGGCCGCCGCAGTGTTGGCCGGCGGAGTACGGGGAGAACTGAGGAGGCGGTGTGGACGTGAGCAGCCCGATGACGTCGATGGCCGCCATGCGGTCGTTCCGCCGCGACTCGTCGGTGACCGGCCGGACGCTGCCGAAGGGCACCGTCCGCCGGATCCTGGGTATCGCGGGCCCCTACCGTCGCGAGCTCACCTTCTTCCTGCTGCTGGTCATGGCGTCGTCGGTGATCGGTGTGCTCACCCCTCTGCTGGCCGGTGACATCGTCAACCGGATCGCCCGGCTCGCCGGTAACGCCGGTGGGATCGTGCGGATCGCCCTGGTGATCGCGGGGCTGGCGGTGATCGACGGCGCCATCTCGCTGGCCACCCGCTGGTTCTCTGCGCGCATCGGCGAGGGCGTGATCTACGACCTGCGTAGCCGGGTCTTCGAGCACGTGCAGCGGATGCCGGTCGCTTTCTTCACCCGCACCCAGACCGGCGCGCTGGTCAGTCGGCTCAACAACGACGTCATCGGCGCCCAGCAGGCGTTCACCTCGACCCTGTCCGGCGTCGTCTCGAACGTGATCGGGCTGGTGCTCACGGCCGGGGTCATGTTCTCGCTGTCGTGGCAGATCACCGTGCTGTCGCTGGTCCTGGTGCCGCTGTTCGTGCTCCCGGCCAGGCGGATCGGGAAGCGGCTGCAGGAGATCACCCGAGAGTCCTATGGGCTCAACGCGTCGATGAACGCCTCCATGACGGAGCGGTTCAACGTGGCGGGGGCCCTGCTGGTCAAGCTCTTCGGACGTCCCTCGGCCGAGGCGGAGTCCTTCCGCGGACGCGCCGCCCGTGTGCGCGACATCGGCGTGCTCTCCGCCATGTACGGGCGCACGTTCTTCACCGCCCTCACCCTCGTCGCCGCGCTGGCGACCGCGCTGGTCTACGGACTGGGTGGCTGGCTGGCCTTCTCCGGACAGCTCAGCCCCGGCGACGTCGTCGCACTGGCGCTACTGCTGTCCCGCCTCTACGGGCCGCTGACGGCGCTGTCCAACGTCCGGGTCGACGTGATGAGCGCGATGGTCAGCTTCGACCGGGTCTTCGAGGTGCTCGACCTCCGGCCGATGATCGCCGAGGCGTCCGACGCGGTGCCGGTGCCGGCCGACGACCGGTCGATCGAGTTCGACCACGTGTCGTTCAGCTACCCCTCGGCGGCGGACGTCTCGCTGCCGTCGCTGGAAGAAGTGTCACTGCCCGAGCACGGCGGGCCGGTCGCTGTGCTGCACGGCGTGAGCTTCCGGGTGGAGCCCGGTCAGCTCGTCGCGCTGGTCGGCCACTCCGGGGCCGGCAAGTCGACGATCGCGAACCTGGTTCCGCGGTTGTACGACGCAACCGAGGGTGCGGTACGGGTGGGCGGCATCGACGTCCGCCGGGCGACGCTGGGCTCCCTGCGCGACGCGATCGGGGTGGTGAGCCAGGACGCGCACCTGTTCCACGACAGCATCCGCGCCAACCTCCTCTACGCCGCTCCGGAGGCCACGGAAGAGGAGCTGTGGGAGGCGCTGGACGGGGCCAGGATCGGCGCGCTGATCCGCGGGCTGCCCGAGGGCCTGGACACCGTCGTCGGTGACCGGGGCTACCGGATGTCGGGGGGTGAGAAGCAGCGACTGGCGATCGCCCGGGTGCTGCTCAAGGGGCCGGGGATCGTCATCCTCGACGAGGCCACCGCGCATCTGGACAGCGAGTCGGAGGTGGCGGTGCAGCACGCGCTGGACACCGCGCTGGCCGGCCGGACGTCGCTGGTGATCGCCCACCGGCTGTCGACCATCCGCAGCGCCGATCAGATCCTGGTGATCGATGACGGTCGCATCGTGGAGTCGGGCACACACGTCGAGTTGCTGGCACTCGGAGGGCGCTATGCCGATCTCTATCGCACCCAGTTCGCCGACGGCGAGCGTCGAACGGTCGAGGTCGCCTGAGCACTAGCGTCACTCCTGTCCCAGTACTTCCGAAGGAGAGCCAGTGACCTCAGCGCATCCGCAGGACGCCCGGATCCGCGCGCTCTACGCCTCGCTCCTCGACGGCTGGAACCGGCGCAGCGGTGCGGCGGTCGCGGCCGGCTTCGCCGACGACGGGGACATCATCGGGTTCGACGGCAGCCACCACCACGGCCGGCTCGCCATCGCCGCGGATCTGCGACAGGTGTTCGGCAGCCACCAGACCGCGGCCTACGTGGGCGTGGTCCGCGCGGTGCGGCAGATCGCCGACGGTGTCGCGCTGCTGCTCGCGCACGCGGGGATGATCCCGGCCGGCGGCAATGACTTCGATCCCGACCTGCACACCGTGCACAGCATGGTTGCCGTCGACGAAGGCGGTGGCCGCTGGCGGATCTCGTTGTTCCAGAGCACGCCGGCTGCGTGGCATCAGCACCCGGAGGCCCGCGACGCCCTCACCGCGGAGCTCCGCGGCCTGCTCACCCCGCAGTGACCGTCCTGATCGCGGCGGCCGAGCTCGCCGACCAGCTGGCGCGCGGCGGCCGCGTCAGGCTGCTCGACGTCCGGTGGGCGCTCGGCGACGCGCACGGGCGGAAGAAGTACCTGGCCGGCCACCTGCCGGGCGCGGTGTTCGTCGACCTCGAGACCGAGCTGGCCGACCCGCCGTCCGCAGCCGCCGGCCGGCATCCGATGCCGTCGTTACAGCGACTGCAATCAGCCGCCCGGCGGTGGGGCATCAGGGACGGCGATGCCGTGGTCGCGTACGACGCGACCGGTGGCCTCGCCGCCGCCCGGGCGTGGTGGCTGCTGCGCTGGGCCGGCCTGTCCGACGTGCGGATCATGGACGGCGGGCTGGACGCCTGGCTGCGCGTCGGTGGTCCGCTGGAGACCGGGGACGTCGTCCCCGAGTCGGGGGACGTGACGTTGACCGGCGGGGGGATGCCGGTGCTCTCGATCGAGGAGGCCGCGCAGCTGCCCGCCACCGGAGGCCTGCTCCTGGACGCCAGGGCGGGGGAGCGGTACCGCGGTGAGGTCGAGCCGGTGGATCCCCGGGCGGGCCACGTCCCGGGCGCGGTGAGCGCACCGACGACGGAGAACCTCGGGGCCGACGGCACCTTCCGTCCGGCGGAAGACCTGCGCGAGCGGTTCACCGTGCTCGGCGTCGAGGCGGGCCAGCCGGTCGGGGTCTACTGCGGGTCGGGCGTCACCGCCGCCCATGAGGTGGCCGCGATGGCGGTCGCCGGCGTCGAGGCGGCCCTGTGGCCCGGCTCCTGGTCGCAGTGGTCCAGCGACCCGTCCCGTCCAGCAGTCACCGGCCGCGACCCCGGCTGACCATCCCGGGCATTCTGTACAGAAACCCGGGCGGAAGGTCAGGCCGTGGGGTCCGGAGCGGGCGCGGCGTCGTAGCGGTCGAGCAGGACGGCTGCGATCCGGGCGTCGGGCAGCAGGGGAGCGGTGACCACGTCGGCGGCCGCCCCGGCGAGCTTGTCGTGGAAATGGCCGGGCGCGAGCAGGTACGCGGCGACCGCGACGCGTTGGGCCCCTGCTCGGCGGGCGGCCGCGACGGCGTCGGCCACCGGAGGTTGCGCAGCCGAGCCGTAGCCGGTGGTCACCGGGCCGGCCCACTCCCGCTGCAGCAGCTCGGCGGTGAGTTCGACATCGGCCACCGAGCGCGGATCGCTGGAGCCGGCTGCGGCCAGGACGACGGCGGTCAGCGGATCGCGGGGATCGGCGCCGGCCTCGATCAGCCGGTCGCGGAGCACCTCGGCCAGCCGCGGGTCGGGGCCCAGCGGCGGGGCGGCGACGGTGCCGTCAGCCGCGGCGACCGCACCGGCGATGTCCACGTGCACGTGATAGCCGCCGGACAGCAGCAGCGGGACGACGACCGCCCGCTCGCCGGCCGCGGCGAGCCCGGCGACGACGTCACCCACCGTCGGCGGCTGGACGTCGACGAAGGCCGCCGTCGTCGTCAGGCCGGGGCGCAGTGCCCGGGCGGCCAGCGCGAGCTCGGCGATCAGCCGGCGCCCGGTGGGGTTACGCGTGCCGTGCGCGCAGGCCACCAGGACCGGGCCCCCTCGCAGGGGCCGGTCCATTCTCACAGCGCGCGCAGCACGCCGCCGTCGACGGGGATCATCGCGCCGGTGACGTAGGAGGCGGCGGGGGAGAGGGCGAAGGCGGCCACCCGGCCGAACTCCTCGGGCCGGCCGACCCGGCGCAGCGGAATGCCGGCCTGGGTCCGGGCGCGCGCCGCGTCGGGGTCACCGGACGCGGCCTCGATCTCCGTGATCCGGTCGGTGGCGATGGTGCCCGGCAGCAGGCCGAAGACCCGGATCCCGCGCGGCCCCAGCTCGTCGGCCAGCGACTTGGCGGTCATGGCCAGGCCCGGCCGGAGCCCGTTGGAGATCGCGAGGTGGGCGATCGGCTGACGGACCGAGGTCGACAGCACGAACCCGATGGCGCTGCCCTCGCCCAGATGGGGCACCAGTGCCTTGAGCAGCCGCAGCGGGCCGAGCAGCACGCTCTCGAACGCGCTCCGCCAGTGTTCCTCGGCCACCTCGAGCGCGGTCCCCGGAGCCGGGCCACCCACGCTGATCAGCACGCCGTCGACCCGGCCGAGCCGCTCCCGCGCCTCGTCGACCAGCCGTCCGGCCGCCTCGGGATCGGCGAGGTCCGCCGGAATCCCGAACGCGGCCGGTTCCCCGCCGAGCTCGTGGACAGCGCACGCGACGGCGTCGGCGGACCGGGAGCTGATCAGCACCCGCGCCCCGTCGTCGACCAGGGCGCGGGCGGTCGCGAATCCCAGCCCCCGGCTCGCGCCGGTGAGGAGGTAGTTGCGACCGCCCAGCCCCAGGTCCATGACTCAGGCAGCCGACCCGCGGAGGGACCGCAGGACGTACTGCATGATCCCGCCGTTGCGGTAGTAGTTCGCCTCACCGGGGGTGTCGATGCGGACGCGCGCGTCGAACTCG